>JAMCRP010000001.1:0-300000 GCA_023380635.1 Patescibacteria group bacterium | reverse complement strand
ATGCCCAGACAGCCGCTGCCGGTGCCGACATCGGCAATCAATTTAGCATTAGCGGGAACCTGCTCGATAATTTCTTCAGTTTCAATCCTGGGGATCAAGACGGCGGGCGAGACAATAAAGTCTCTTTTATAAAATTTTGCTAAACCTCTGGTATACTCGGGCGGCATGAAACTTCTCACCCGGGCATTTTACAATAAACCGGCGGATATTTTGGCACCGGAGCTTTTGGGAAAATATTTAGTCCGCGGAAATCAGAAGCTGAAAATAACCGAGACTGAGGCCTATTTGGGGCCACATGATCTGGCAGCCCACAGCCGGTTTGGCCGAACAAAAAGAACGGAAATTATGTTTGGCCCGGCAGGCCGCGCTTACATTTATATGATTTACGGGATGTACTATTGTCTTAATGTGGTGGCCGGACCTGACGGCGCGGCGGTGTTAATTCGGGGGGCGGGAGACATTTCCGGACCGGGCAGGCTTTGCCGAAGCTTAGGAATTACTACCAAACTTAACGGAGTGGATATGACTGTCGCCGGCCCTTTATACATTACTGAAAGAGAGGATGTCGGCCGGCAGAAAATAAAAATAACCCCGAGAATTGGGGTGGATTATGCAAAAGAGTGGAAAGACAAACCCCTGCGATTTGTGTTAACATAATCTTTGTGAAGAGATTAAGCAAATATCTGCTATCAGAGTTTAAAAAAGCCAACACCCTGCCGAAAAATTTTTCCTATTTTTTTACTGGTTCCGGTTTTTTCCTGATCTTCTTGGTGATACTGGCTTTGGAAGCAAAAAGGGTCTTTGGTAATTTTGATGAGCAAACAACTTTATATCTCCAGTCCGTCACTCCCAGAACCCTGGACATTCCTTTGTCGATATTGTCGCTTTTGGGAAGTTTTGAAGTGACCACTCTCCTGGTTCTCCTTCTGGCCTTATGGGTTTTCCGAAGAGAAAAGAAGATCTTTTTTGCCCTGGTCTTTTTCGGAGTAATTTTAATGTTTGAATTCATCGGCAAACTAGGCCTTTATCACCCTGGCCCACCGCAAAATTTCTTTCGATATACTTTGCCTTTCTCTTTTCCTACTTCCTATGTGTCGACTAACAGTTCTTTTCCTTCCGGTCACGTCAGCCGGACCTTATTTTTAATGGTTGTTAGTTCATTTCTGATCGTCCGATATCTTAAGGTCCGTTGGGTGACGGTTGCTGCCGTTTTGTACGCGCTGGTGATGATTGTTTCTCGCATCTATCTTGGCGAGCATTGGGCCAGCGACACACTTGGCGGATTATTTTTAGGTTTGGCGATGGGCTTTTTTGCCGTCAGTTACTTCTAAAAACTTATGCTGGCCTTCGGTATCTTTCTTCGGCAGATTAAAAATCCGTTGTTAATTATCTTGGTTGTTGCAACGGTAATCTCTTTTACGGTGGGGGAAACAACCAATGCGGTCATAATCTTTCTTCTTATCGTCTTGTCGATCCTGATGGGTTTTTGGAACGAGTTTAGCGCGGAACGGACAGTCAGAGATCTTCTGAAAAGAATTTCCCTGATGGCAGTAGTCGTGCGAAACGGGATCAAACAGGAAGTGCCGGTAAAAAATCTCAATCCTGGAGAGGTGGTTTTTCTTTTCCCTGGCTGTGTGGTTCCGGCGGACATTATCTTAACGGAGTCGGACAACCTGGAAGTAGACGAATCGGCTTTGACCGGAGAAGCGGCGACCATTGCTAAGAAAAACGGCGACCCGGCGTTTATGGGAACAACGGTAATTCGCGGGTCAGCCCAGGGAAAAATTACGGCGGCCGGATCCCAGACCCGCTTTGGAAAAATCTCGACTAAATTGGAAGCCAGTCGACCACAGACCAGTTTTCAAAAAGGTTTAAGCGGTTTTAGTCTGTTTCTGGTTCGGGTAGTAGTGGTGATGGTAATTATCACCATTACTATTAATAGTCTTTTAGGTCGGTCTTTTATCGAATCGGTGCTATTTTCCCTGGCTATTGCCATCGGGATTACTCCGGAACTATTGCCGGTTATTATTACCGTTAGTTTATCTCATGGAGCTGGCAGATTGGCTAAAAAAGAAGTAATCGTTAAACAGTTGGTGGCTATCGAAAATTTGGGAAACATGGATATCCTCTGCACAGATAAAACCGGAACTCTGACAGAAGGGAAAATATCTTTAACCGGGTACTTTGACGCTAACGGAACCAAAAATGATCGGATTTTGGATCTGGCTCTGCTTTGTAATGGCGCAATTGTCCATCACCGGATTTTTGGTGACCCAATTGACAGTAGTATCTGGGCATTTGCTCATAATACTAACTATCATGTACCGGAAAAATATGAAAAGGTCGCCGAGGAGCCGTTTGATTATGGTCGGCGGGCGATGCTAACCGTTGTTGAAGGTCCGTCCGGGCGAGAGCTGATTTATAAAGGAGCGCCGCATGAAGTATTGGAGTTTTGCCGTTTAACACCACAAAAAAGGACAGTTTTGAGAAAGAGGATTGTTGCCCTGAACGAAGCGGGTTTACGGGTAGTAGCTGTAGCGACAAAATCTATCGAAGATAAACTACACTACAGTTTTGCAGACGCCAAAAGCCTAAGCCTGGCAGGATTTTTGACTTTCGCCGACACCCCGAAGCAAACGGCTAAAGTTTCCATTGAAAGGCTGGCAACCGCCGGAGTAAAAGTGAAAATTATTACCGGTGACAACGAAGTCATTACCCGGAAAGTTTGCCAGGAAATCGGGATTCCGGTTAAAGAAATTTTGACCGGTCCCCGGATTGAAGAAATGGCTGACGGGGAACTTCGGGAAAAACTTCGGGAGTTGGATATTTTTGCCCGGATGACACCGGAACAAAAACTTCGGATTGTTAATCTGCTTAAAGCCAACGGACACTGCGTGGGCTTTTTGGGAGATGGGATTAACGATTCTTTGGCACTGCACAGTGCCGATGTGGGAATTTCCGTTAACAGCGCGGTGGATGTGGCCAAGGATGCGGCGTCGGTAGTCCTGCTACGTAAAAGCCTGGCGGTAATTGCCGACGGAGTGGTTGAGGGGCGCAAGATTTTTGCCAACACTGTCAAATATATTCTCATGGGAACCAGTTCCAATTTTGGTAACGCTTTTTCGGCGGTCGGCGCGTCATTTTTCCTGCCGTTTTTGCCCATGACCGCTTCCCAGGTGCTGTTGTCCGATTCGCTTTATGATGTTTCCCAGCTTTCAATCTCTTCGGACAATGTTGATCCGGAAGGTTTGCAGCGCCCCCAACACTGGGATATGCGAACAATTCGGAAATACATGCTGGTCTTTGGACCGATTAGTTCAGTTTACGATTTTTTAACCTTTGGTATTCTGCTCTTTTTCTTCAGAGCGGCTGGTTCGCTGTTTCAAACCGGATGGTTTGTGGAATCACTGTTAACTCAGGTTCTGGTTGTGTTTATTATCCGGACCCGCAAAATTCCCTTTCTGCAAAGCCAGCCAAGCGCAGGGATGGTTTTAACCTGCGGCGGCATGGCCCTGACGGCTCTAATCATTCCCTTTACACCATTGGCTCACCTTTTTTCTTTCGTTTCCCTGCCGTTTATCTTGCTGGTTGTGTTATTATTGTTAACGGTAACCTATTTGTTTTTAGTCCAGACTGTTAAAATGCGCTTAAATGCCCAATCTTAGCACAGAAACCAAAGTTTTTATTGCGATTATTGCCGGCACGCTAATCCTTATTGGCGGGGTGGCTTTTTTGTCCGGACAGGGAAACAGCAGCTCAGGATCAACGGCGGCAGCTCAGGTGGTGGATACCAGTATTTTGGTTCGGCCCGACTCTCATTTTCTCGGTCCGGAAAACGCTAAAGTCACTATTGTGGAATTTTCTGATTTTGAATGTCCGGCCTGCCAGGCGGCTCAGCCAGCCGTGGCACAGATGCTGGATACTTATAAAAATAGCAGTGTCCGGTTTGTTTATCGTGAATTTCCCTTACCTTCTCATCAATACGCCTTTTTAGCGGCGGAAACCGCTGAAGCAGCGGGGTTGCAGGGGAAGTTTTGGGAAATGCACGACGCGCTGTTTGCTGCCTTCGAATCATCGCCGGACTACGCTTTTGATAAAGATAAAGCTATTGGCTTGGCTCAAAGTTTGGGGCTGGATACGGCTAAATTTGCGGCTGATTTAGATTCCGATGCTATACGGCAAAAAGTGTTAAATGATCAGGCTGATGGTAATAAAGTGGGAATTGACGCTACTCCGACATTCTTTGTTAACGGTACTAAGTTTACCGGCGGCCAGAGTATTGATCAGTTTAAGCAGGAAATCGACTTTAGATTAAAGTGAGCCACCGCAGTAGGTTATCCCGAGCGATAGCTAGGGATCTCCAAGGTAAGATATAATGTCTTCGTTTATGGATGATCTGCAAATAAAAGCTAAGAAAATTTTAGAGAAACTTAATCCTGATGAAAAAAGGCGGGAAGCGCGGAGACTGGAAGCGGAAATGGAAAAGCCGGAATTCTGGCAGAACCGGGAAGCGGCCACGGAAAAAACCAAAAGGCTGGCACAACTTCAGGAACTAACAAATAAATTGGAAAAACTGGATAGAGGGGAAATATCTGAGGAATTGGTGCAAGAACTGGAGACTTTACTTTATCTTTCCGGAAAATACGACACTTCTAACGCAATTGTCGCTATTCATTCAGGCCAGGGAGGGGTTGAGGCGATGGACTGGGCCCAGATGCTTTACCGAATGTATACAAAATTTGTTCAATCACAAAATTGGAAGCTGGAAGAAATTGAGTACGAACCGGGTTCAGAAGCGGGAATTAAGACAGTTGCCTTCGAAGTAATCGGCTCAAATATATATGGTTTATTAAAGCATGAAGCTGGAGTCCATCGGCTGGTCCGGCAATCGCCCTTTAATGCCGATCATTTAAGACAGACGTCCTTTGCTCTAGTTGAAGTTATGCCGGTATTTCAGGATACGACAAGTAGTGAACAGGGAACAATCAAGGAGGAAGATCTGGTCTGGGACTTTTTTAGAAGCGGCGGGCATGGCGGCCAGAATGTTAATAAGGTCAGTAGCGCCGTTCGCTTAACCCACAAGCCGACGGGTTTAGTCGTAACTTCCCAGAAAGAAAGAGACCAATCGCGTAACCGCGAGATTGCCATAAAAATTCTTAAGGCCAAACTGCTGGCTCTGGAAGAAGAGAAAACTAAAGAAGAAGCTGCCCGACTCAAAGGTGTTCATCTGACACCGGGCTGGGGAAATCAGATTCGTTCCTATGTCCTGCACCCGTATCATTTAGTCAAAGACTTGCGCACAGATTATGAAGAGTCCGATACTGACGCCATTTTAAATGGCCGCCTTGACAACTTCATCCAAGCCGAGCTACACTTCTTTGCATAGTTAAATGCGGATGTAAGTGAAATGGAAGAAATAAAAACCAGCAGACCGGCTCAAAACGACGAAACTCCGATTATTCGACCGCTAAGCGGTCAAACCAAAGGTGTCCCAAGGATTGATTCGGCAAGGATGGACAAAAAAGTTTTACTGATCCTTCTGGTCCCGATTCTCTTGGGTTTGCTATCCGGCTATTTTCTCTATCGCAAAAATACTGACGGAACGGTCCGATTGGCCGGAAAAAATGTGGAAGTGGTCCAGACACCGACAGAGGAAGGAGTCAAAGATGCTTCGACTTTCAAAGACACAGCCACCGGCACTTTGCAGGAAAATGACGGCAAGATTACTAATGAGGGAACGCATGTCCTTGTCCGGGATGGTGGTCCGTCACAGAACGTTTATCTGACTTCCTCGGTTATCGATTTATCCAAATATGTCGGTAAAAAAGTCCAGATCTGGGGCGAAACTTTCCAGGGACAGAAGGCGGGCTGGCTCATGGATGTGGGCCGGATTAAAGTTTTGTAATGAATGATCAAACTCGACTCGGTTACCAAAAAGTTCCCCGATGGTACCACAGCCCTCGACGATATTAATCTGGAAATTAATGATGGAGAATTTGTCTTCCTGGTTGGACCGAGCGGAGCCGGAAAAACTACAATTTTACGGCTGATTCTGCGTAACTTTCTTCCCAGCTCCGGCCAGGTTCAAATTGACGAACATGATCTCAAAAAAATAAACGGCGGAAAGATTATTCAGCTAAGGCGCAAGATTGGTTGCGTTTTTCAGGACCTGAAACTGTTAAACGACAGAAGTATTTTGGAAAATGTTGCCCTGTCGCTTTGGGTTTTAGGCAAAAACGCCAAGGAAGTCGATACTGAAAGTCGGGAAAAGTTGGAGCTGGTAGGCCTGAGTCAGAAAATTAATTGTTTTCCGGCTCAGCTTTCCGGCGGCGAACTCCAACGGGCGGCCATTGCCCGGGCGCTGGCCGGAGACCCAAAGTATCTCCTGGCAGATGAGCCGACAGGTAATGTTGATGATGAAAACGCCTGGAAGATAGTTAAAATTCTGGAGCAAATCAACGATAATGGAACCACGGTAATCATGGCGACGCATAATCCCGAGATTGTGGATAAGCTGAACAAACGAGTGGTTCGGCTCAAAGACGGGAAAATTATTTCGGATAAGAAAGGAAAGTATCGCGAATGAAACATCAGATGTCTGTCACCTGGCAGCACATGAGACGTAGCCCCTATCAGGCAGCAGCGGCTATTATGATCATGACTCTGACCAGCTTTGTCGGGCTGGTTTTCTTGCTTTTGTCTCTGGGTTCGCATCAGCTTTTGAGTTACCTGGAGCAAAAACCTCAAGTTATTGTTTTCTTTAACGACACGATAAACAACCAGGATCAGGTGGCCGACACCGTTTCGGCTTTACAGGATACCGGTAAGGCCGCCAGCATTCAGTTTGTTTCCAAAGAGCAAGCTCTGGAAATTTATAAAGAGCGCAATAAAGCTGACCCGATGCTTTTGGAACTGGTTACCGCCAATACCCTGCCGGCCAGCCTGGAAGTTTCCGCAAAAAATGTTTCTGATCTGCCCCAGCTTTATGACATCTTAAAGAGCGCTCCGAATGTTGAGGATATTTCCTACCAGAAAGATGTTGTCAACACCTTAATTGGTGTTCTGGACAAAATCCGTAAAGGCGGTTTGGGCCTAATTACTTTTCTTGTAGCCACTTCGCTGTTTACGATTTTAACTATAATCGGGATGAAGATTGCGCTGCGTAAAGAAGAGATTGAGGTGGAGCGGCTGGTAGGAGCTTCCAGTGGCTATATTCGTCTGCCGTTTCTGCTGGAAGGGTTTTTCTACGGCTTTTTCGGAGCTCTGTTTTCCTGGTCAGTGCTTTACGCCTTGCTTTATTTCTTAACACCCTATCTTCTGCCTTATTTTGCCGGGATCTCGCTGCTGCCGGTATCTCCGATTTTTATGCTGGAAATCTTGGGCGGAGCCGTAATCTGCGGAGGACTGGTCGGGATCACCGGAAGTTTTCTGGCAGTATGGCGCTACTTAAAAGGCTAACTTGCTTTCTGCTATTAATATCGGCATTTTTTCTTGCCCGGAGTATTGTTTTGGCTGACGATTCCTGCGTTTCGCTTTCCGGCCAAAGCAAGGTTGACTGCTATACCCAAAAGATTTCTGATACCCAAAGTCAGGAGAAAACCCTCTCTTCCCAGATTGACTTAATTAACACTAAAATTTCCCGAACAAAATCACAGATTACTGTTACTCAGGATAAATTGGATCGACTAAATGAAAATATTGCCAGCGTTACCGGAAAAATCACGGTTTTGGAAGGCACCTTAAACCAGGTAAGCGACATTTTGGCTAACAGAATTGTCCAGACATATGTCGAGGGCCGCACTGACCCGGTGCTGTATTTACTCTCGGCCTCGGATTTTCAGGATTTCTTTCAGCGGTTTGAATACATGCGTATTGTCCAAAAGCACGATAAACAGGTAATGGTTCAGATGGCTGCCAGCCGGAAGAACTATAACGATCAGAAAACGGAACTGGAGCAAGTAAAAAAACAACAGGAAATTCTTTCGGCTCAGCTGCAATCTCAAAAAATCGAGCTCGATCACGAAAACCGCGACAAACAGCAGCTTTTAACTGAAACGCAAAATGACGAGTCGCGTTATCAGCAGCTTTTGGCTCAGGCAAAAGCGCAACTGGCAGCTTTTAACTCTTTTGTAAACCTGGAAGGCGGCGACAGTTTACTCTCCAATCAGACGAAATGTGATGATTGGGGTTGCTACTACAACCAGCGTGATAGCAGTTGGGGAGCAATGGCCCTCAATCATACCGGTTACACCTTGGCCAACAGCGGATGTCTTGTGACTTCGATGGCAATGGTGATTACCCATTATGGTCATAAAGATGTTACGCCGGTAACCATCAATAATGATTCCTCAAATTTCGCGATTTATTATCCGGCCTTTTTGAATAAAACTATTAATGCCGGCGGATCGTGGCGGCGTGAAGGAATTTCCTATTCGCAAATTGACGGCGAATTATCTTCAGGTAAACCGGTTATAGTAGGAATCGGGGCCGGGCCGTCTCACTTTGTGGTTTTGGTCAGCGGTTCAAATGGAGATTACAAAATGAATGATCCTTATGTCGAAAACGGCAAAGACATTTCTTTCACTTCCAAGTACTCGATTAACAGTATTTCAGAAATTGATACGGTCCGTCAGAATTAAGCTTCCGATATTTGCATTTATGTTGGTCATAAAGCATACTAATTTTAATGCCTATTGCTTTGGCATTGTTGGCGGCCATAATCATCAGCACTCCGTCTGCCGCTTTAACCATTGGTGAACCATTTTCCGTAGCCGCTTCGATTTCCGGTCTGGCAGCCAGTTCTAGCTATACTCTCAAGCTTCGGATCGGAACCACATCCGGTTCCATGACCCGGGGGCAAACCAGGAGTTCTTCGGGCGATTGGCTGTCAGACAACGATGCCTGGGCCGGTTTTCCTGCATTTACGACAGACACTTTTGGTGTCTGGAACGGGATGGTGACCGGACGCCCGGGAAGCTCTGCCTTTACTGGCAATAACCTTCTTGTTTTGAGGCTTCGGGATTATGGTGACTCGGATGCGGTCGCAATCCAGATCAACGCCGCCCCGGTTCAGGATAGTGCGGCCCAGGATAGTAACAACAATAATAGCCAAAATAACAATACTGTAACTATCGTCCAAACTCCATTGCCGGAAATTACCTTTAGTCCCCCGGTTCAAGGCAATCTCGGCGAGGTTTTTAAAGTCTCTGTCAATTTAAAAAATTTTGAAGCCAATAAACAGTATTATCTTAAAGTCCGCGGAGTCCGGACGAAAAATGGTTCGGCTTATTTGTCAGATAATGAGGCCTGGGTGAAATTTCCCCTGATTACTACCGGCAACACCGGGGATTATCACGGCGAGGCGTGGGGGATAGTTTCTGAAGATAAAGACGCCGGAAACTATGAGATCCGGATCAGGATGAGGAAAAAAGATGCTGAGGATTTTTTTGAGTCAGAAGCCAAAACCATCAAGCTGGTAAAAATACCGGTGTTAGTGACTGCGAAGACTTCGGAAAGCGCAGTTTTGGGAACAGAAAGCGCCAAACCAAAGAAAGTATCGACGCCGGCAGCCGTAGAAACGGTTAAAATCGATTCTTCGACCGATAAAATTCCTTTGGCCCTGATTGGTCTGGGAAGTCTGTTTTTAATTGGCTCGTTGGTCTCGTTTCTGCACGGCAAGGGAGTTTGGGATATAATTCTACAGAAGTTTCATAAAACATGAAGATAGAGCGGCGTCATTTGCTGTATATTATTTTCGGACTGGCCCTGCTGGCGGTTCTTTATGCCGTCCGGTCAGTGCTCATGCCTTTTATTCTGGCCGCGATTTTCGCTTATTTACTTAACCCCCTGGTCACTTTTTTAACCCACCGGCTGAAACTCCCGCGGCCCCTGGCCATCGCTTTGATATATATTCTGATTATCGGCGGTTTGGCAGCCATAGCGATAAATGTTGGTGTCCGTTTCGGTCAGGAATCTGACGAGTTTGCTGCTGAAGCCCGTAATTTTATCCGCCAGACTAATTCCCAGATTACTCTCCTGCCGGAATGGCTTCAGCCGTTTGCCCTGGATGCTTTTGAGTCGGTGCGGGCCTCTTTGCTTTTACCTAACCGGAGGGTAACGGCATACCTTCCCGGAGCTTTAAACCGGACGGTGTCTCTTTTGGTCTTTCTGGTAGCCGCTTTTTATTTTCTTAAAGACGGTCACAGCTTCCAAAAAAACCTCCTGAACTTTTTGCCGGCAAAAACCCGTGAAGAAGGGACGGAAATTCTGGCAAAAATAAACCAGGTTCTGGGAAATTATTTACGCGGGCAGCTACTTTTAATTGCTATTATGGCGGTCTTCACTTATATCGGACTAATTTTAATCGGGGTACGTTATGCTCTGATTTTGGCAATTTTTACCGGGTTTGCGGAAATTGTCCCCCTTATCGGGCCGGTAATGGCAGCAGCTGTCGCCACAATTGTTGCTTTTACTGATCAATTTTCCCGGCTTGGACCGGTTCCTTTTTTGGATGTTATTGCCGTTATTAGTTTATATACCGTCTTGCGTCAGGCCGAGGACTTGTTTATCATCCCGCAGGTTATGGGCCGGGCGACCAAACTGCATCCACTACTGGTAATGTTTGCCGTGCTGGCCGGAGGGCATTTATTCGGAGTGGTGGGCTATGTTTTGGCCGTGCCGGTAGTGGCCTCCATCAAAGTGATTATCAACCATATTTGGGGCGCAAATATGGTATAATTACCCTGCTCTCTAAGACAGGGCAACTACCCGCCAACATCTGCGAAGTTGTGGCGGGAGGAAAGTCCAGACAGCAGGAAGCAGGGTGCCCGGATTAATTTCCGGGGCCACGTACAATTCATGTACGCGGACGGTGAAGCTACAGAGACGAGTCTTCTGGTAGCCTAAAACTATCAGAGGGGTGCAACGAAGCAATTCCCCCCGCTGCAACCAACCGAATGGCCAAGACCACAGCTTCCTGGTGGCCGAAGTAGTTGGGCATAGATAGATGTTGCTAAAACAGAATCTGGCTTACTCGTCTTAGAGAGCCTCTTTTTTCTTCTTTATGCTACTATTTATGTAGTGCTAGCCAAAGTTTTTTCCGGGGCGGTTTTGGGACTGGATTCGATACTAATCACTGTTGAAGTTGATGTTGCGTCCCGGGCTCTTCCCAGTTTCCAAATAGTGGGATTGGCAGATAAAGCGGTCGAAGAAGCGCGGGAGAGGGTACGATCAGCCATTAATAACTCCGGCCTGGATTTTCCTACCCACCGAATAACTGTTAATCTGGCGCCGGCTGACTTGCCGAAAGAAGGGGCTATTTATGATTTGCCGATTGCTGTCGGCTTGCTTTTGGCTAATGGTTCTCTTAAAGAAAACTCTGCGGACACCCTTTATTTGGGGGAACTATCGTTGGATGGAGAGCTGCGTTCCACCCCCGGAGTGTTACCCATTGCCCTTTTAGCCAAAGAGAAAAAATTTAAACGGGTCTTTGTGCCGGCGATAAACGCCAGGGAGGCGGCCATTGTTAATGAAGTGGATGTCTATCCAGTATCTTCACTAAAACAGCTTGTCGACCACATTTTAGGGATAGAAACAATCAGTCCGGTACCTAAAGAAAAGCTCGATTTTACAGTGGAGGAAAATTACGAATTTGATTTTGCGGATGTCCGCGGTCAGGAATCAGCACGCCGAGCTTTGGAAATTGCCGCAGCCGGAGGACACAATTGTCTCATGACTGGCAGCCCGGGATCGGGTAAAACCTTAATGGCGCGGACTTTCCCGTCAATTTTACCGAAACTGACCGAGGAAGAAGCTATTGAGGTTACAAAAATTTATAGCATTAACGGTCTTTTACCTGCGGATAATCCAATTGTTAAAAAACGGCCGTTTCGTAGCCCTCACCACACCACTTCCCATGTGGGCTTAATCGGCGGCGGAACTCATCCTAAACCCGGTGAAATTTCTCTGGCACACCGGGGTGTCTTGTTTTTGGACGAAATTGCCGAATTTCCCCGCCAGGTTTTAGAAGCCATGCGCCAGCCCCTCGAAGACGGTTTTGTAACCGTTTCTCGGGCGGCGGGGACCAGCCAGTTTCCGGCTAAATTCATTCTGGTTGCCGCTTCCAACCCCTGTCCCTGCGGTAACTTAAATGACACCAAGAAAAAATGTATTTGTACGGCGCATCAGATCGTCGCTTACAAAAAACGCCTTTCCGGACCACTCCTGGACCGGATTGATTTGCATGTTTTCTGCGCTACTATTCCGCCGGAAAAATTAACCGATTTGGAACCCGGGAAAAGCTCCGCGGAAATCCGAAACAATGTTCAAAAAGCCCGGGAGAGGCAACAAGAGCGGTATAAAAATACCGGGATTACCTGCAATGCGGAACTCTCAGCCAAAGCGGTTAAAATTTTCTGCCCGTTAGACGAAGAAACTACGGCCCTGCTGACACAAGCAGTGGCTGCTTTAAACCTTTCTGGCCGGGGTTTTCACCGGGTTATAAAAGTGGCCCGGACCATTGCGGATTTAGCTGGTTCGGAGAATATTGAAAAAACTCATGTGGCCGAAGCTTTGGGTTTTCGGCAAAAGGAAGAAGACAATAAAATTTACGGTTGACCAGAGAGTTAAAATATTAAAGTGCGAAAGATTATTATCTGGTTTTTAATTTGCTTAATATTGGTGATATTTGCAAAAGCAGATAATTTTCTTCCGTCAGCCAATTCCGGCGAAGTTCTGGGGACCCAAACTGCTCCCTTGACGAAATCAGGCCGATAGCCGAAAATACAGGCAATCATGCCAAGGGTTGCAAAAAAAACATCAGCGAAAACTTCTGCCGCGAAAAAAGTTTCCCGTCAAAATTCCGTCAGAGCTGCTAATCTTTCTAAGGCGACAGCAATGGCTGCTCCGGTAGAAAAAGTTTCCGCCCGCAGGGTTTCTCTTCCCAGAAATTTCTCCCGCTTTGCCGTTTTGGGATTATTGTTAATCGTGTTGGCTCTCTTGCTTTACCGCAATAAGGGCATGTTTGTGGCGGCGATGGTGAATAACCAGCCGATTATGCGTCTTAGTCTTGATAAGCAACTTGAAAGCCAGTACGGCGATGCCACTCTTGACGAGATGGTTGGGGAAATGTTGATTCGTCAGGCAGCAGCCAAAAATAAAATTACCGTGACGCCGGCAGAAATTGAGACCAAGATTGCTTCGATTGAAAAAACTTTAAACGGGCAAATTTCTTTGCAGGATGCCTTGGCCCAACAGGGTGAAACAGTGGCTGATTTCCGTCATCGGGTTGAATTACAGTTGATGCTGGAAAAACTGACAGCCGGCAAGGTCCAGGTTTCCGATCAGGAAATTTCTGACTACATTGACAAAAACCGCGCGTCCATGACGGCAACTGATGAGGCTGGGTTACGGGAAGAAGCCAAAACGGATTTAACCAACCAGAAACAAAACACCATCCTTCAGCAATACTTTTCCTCTCTCAAATCCCAAGCCAAAATTCTCAAGTTTTTCTAAGATCTATCTGAATCGCTTTCAGGTAGACCTTCCCTAAAAAAAGAAGCCTCCTTACGAAAGCTTCTTTTTAAAGTAAATCTTCAAAAAAGTTTAGGCTTTTCCCATAACCCGAGCGACAGTGGTGCCACAGGTCGGGCATTTGCCGACATGGGCTCTGCGGCCGTTCTTCCAAGTCACATCTTTACCGTTGGCAATAGTGACTTTGGCGCGGCATTTAACACAATATCCTTGCATTTAGTTCTTCACCCCCTTTAAGGCAGTTACTTTAAGCTAGATTTTTATTAAACCTTTGCCTAGCACATACCATAGCACAAGCTGCGAAAGAATTGCAAGCAGAGTCAAAAAAAGAATGCGTTTGATATCGGAACCGACATAAGAATAATCTTTTGGCGCGGAAGTCATGCAGCTTGTTTTAGCATATTGACTAACTCCGGTCAAGCTTTGTATAGTATGAATACGCAAATTACTCATCATGCAAAAGACGACAGTTATATTTTTAGGTCTGGCTCTTTATTTGCTCTGCGCAGGTAGTTCCTACGCTGCTTTTTCCTATTTTCGCCCCGGAGTTCCGGACGCTACAACGACTGCAACTACTGACAAGAATGGTAAATTCCAGGTGCCGGAGAAAAAATATGCTAATTTGCCCCGGACCGAAGCCTGTCCGCTTAACGGCACGCTTTATCCTAAACCACAGAGAACTGAATGGGAACAGCGCCGGCCTCTGGGGATTATGATTGAAAATTCCAAAGCTGCCCGGCCGCAATCCGGCCTTTCTTCGGCAGATATTGTTTATGAGGCGGACGCTGAAGGAGGAATCAGCCGCTTTATGGCTGTTTTTTATTGTGACAGTTCGGAAATTGTCGGGCCGGTTCGTTCCGCCCGGACCTATTATCTTGATTGGATCTCGGAATATGGAGATTTTCCACTTTACGCCCATGTCGGCGGAGCCAACACTCCGGGTCCAGCGGATGCTCTGGGCCAAATCGGTCGCTACGGTTGGGAAGGATATAACGACTTAAACCAATTCAGTATCGGTTTTCCGACTTTCTGGCGCGATTATGACCGCCTGGGACCGGACACTCCGACTGAGCACACGGTTTATGCCTCTACGAGTAAACTGTGGAACTTCGCGGCAGCAAAAAGAGGGCTGACTAACACGGAAACTGACGATCAGACAGGGAAAACTACCAGTTGGAATACCAGCTTTACGCCCTGGACTTTTAAGGACGACGCCGCTTTATCGGACCGGCCAGCCAGCGGGGCGACCGTAACTTTTTCGCTGGCCAACATAGACACTTCTTACGCCAATGACTATACCGTCGCTTGGAAATATGACCGGGATAGCAACTCATACCTGCGTTTTAACGGCGGTACGGAGCACCGGGACATGGATACCAATCAGCAAATTTTGGCTAAAGATGTTGTTTTACAATTTGAATCTCTCACTGTTGCTGATGATGGTTATAACGAGGAAGGTCATGGAGTGCACATGCTCTATGGTACCAAAGGTTCGGGGAAAGCAAAATTTTTAATTGACGGAAAGGTAACTGAGGGAACTTGGTCCAAAAAGAGTCGGACAGACAGGACGAAGTATTTTGATAATTCCGGACGGGAAATAAAATTTAATCGCGGGCAGATATGGATTGAAACTCTGCCGCTTGGCCAACAGGTGACAACTAGCTAAAAAGTGGTATAGTTACATAAACCCCTGCCCGATATAAAGCTTTATGCTTAATGATCTCATCATTTCCAGGGTTAGGGTTAAACTTCTCGAAATTTTTTTGTCTTCTCCGGGTCAGATAATTCATGTCCGTGAACTGGTGCGTAAAACTAAAGAGGAAATTAATGCTGTTCGGCGGGAACTGGCCCATATGGAAAAAGCCGGAATGGTGTCTAAAGAACACCGGGCCAACAGGCTTTACTATACTTTCCGCAAAGACTATCCGCTGTACTACGACCTTCTGGAATTGGTGACTAAAACTTCCGGACTGGGAGCGGCCATTATTAAAAATAAAAATAAACTGGGCCGGGTGAAGTTTGCCATGCTTTCCGGAAAATTTGCCAGAAATATTCCCGGGTCGGCCGAGGAGGTCGATCTGTTAATTGTCGGTAATGTGGTTGTTGCCGAAGTGGCCTCGTTGGTTCGCGAGGAAGAGCTGCGCCGGGGCCGGGAAATTTTCTTCACGCCGATGACGGAAGAAGAATTTGTTTTCCGCAAGAAGAAAAAAGACCCGTTTATTCTGGGAATTCTCTATGGTTCCCGGATTATGGTCGTGGGTGACGAAGAAGAACTAATATCGTAGAATACGCTGGCAAATTATTACCCGGTAACTTCAGAATGAAACCGTCAAAATATTTAATTCTCTTCATAGTTTTGTTGACCGTCGGGGCGATATTAGTAGACATGCCCAAAACGGTCAGCTTTCAGCGGCTGAAATTTAACCGGCCGAACTTTAACTTTGACATCCTCGGTAACCAAATTTCCCGGGATTTGGAAATAAAAGAAGGACTGGATTTGGCCGGAGGAACTCAGCTGACACTACAGGCGGATATGAGTAACATTAATCCTTCCGACCGGCAGACGGCCCTGGATTCTTTAAAAAGTATTATTGAACGGCGGGTGAACCTTTACGGTATTTCCGAACCAGTCGTTCAGACTTCAAAAGTAAATAACGACTACCGGATTGTAGTGGAATTGGCCGGAGTAACTGATGTTCAGCAAGCTCTGGATCTGATCGGCAAAACCGCGGAACTGACTTTTCGGGAAGAAGCGGCAACAGATTCGGCCAATGTGGCCACGGAAGCGGCCCAAATATATGGACCGTACCAAGTACTAACTAACCTCACCGGAAAGGATTTACAAAAAGCTACTCCTGGTTTTGATCAGCAAACAGGGGAACCGGATGTTCAGCTGGCTTTTAATGATCAGGGAACTCAAAAGTTTGCGCAGATTACCAAAGAGAACATCGGCAAGCGGGTGGCGATTTTCCTGGACAACCAACTTCTCCTAGCTCCGACTGTTCAAAGCGTTATTCCTAACGGTCAGGCGGTTATTACCGGGCAGTTCACAGCCCAGCAGGCAAAGGAGATTGCCATCGAGCTTAATTCTGGAGCGTTACCGGCGCCCGTCAGGGTGGTGGAGCAAAGGTCAATTGGAGCAACTCTGGGACAGGATTCGATCCATAAAAGCTTAATTGCCGGGTTGGTCGGGTTATCAATCGTCGCTTTGTTCATGATCGCCAACTACGGTAAGTTGGGGCTGTTCGCAGATCTGGCTCTGGTAATTTATTCGTTAACCGTCATGGCGATTTTTAAGCTAATTCCGGTAACTTTAACCTTGGCTGGCATTGCCGGGTTTATTCTCTCGATCGGTATGGCGGTGGATGCCAATATATTGATTTTTGAAAGAATGAAGGAAGAGATTCGCTGGGGGCGAAACCGGCTGGCGGCCATGGAATTGGGTTTCACCCGGGCGTTTCCGTCCATTCGGGATTCTAATATGTCATCACTGATTACCTGTGCGATTCTGTATTGGTTTGGCACTGGCGCCGTTCGCGGTTTTGCTGTTACTTTGGCCATTGGCATCACCGTTTCGTTATTTACGGCTGTAACGGTAACCAGAACATTACTTAGATTGTTTATTCAAAAATGACAAACTTGATGCGCTTTAAATGGTTATTTTTTGCCATTTCTTCACTGGTAATTTTGCCGGGTCTTTTTTCCTTAATTAAATGGAAACTAAATCCATCGATTGATTTCACCGGCGGATCACTTTTGGAAGTGACTGGCTGGCCGGACAGCAATCAAATAAAAGATATTTTCACGAAAGATCAAGTAGAAGTTTTTTCGATCCAAAGAGCCGGAGGTGGCGATTTCATTTTTCGGACAAAGGCTATCGATAACGCTACTAAAGACAAACTATTTGCAGACTTAACTTCTAAGCTTGGTTCGCAGATTTCGATTTCCCGCTTCGAAACAGTTGGTCCTGTAATTGGTCAGGAATTAACCAATAAAGCCATGCAATCAGTCGGAGTCGCCTCGTTAGCAATAATTGTTTATATTGCCTATGCTTTCCGGGAAATTCCCAAACCCTATTCGCCCTGGAAATTTGGGGTTTCCGCGGTAGTCGCCCTCTTGCATGATGTGTTGGTGGTCACGGGTATATTTTCAATCCTGGGTCATTTCTTCCATGTGGAAATTGATGCCCTTTTTGTAACGGCATTACTGACAGTAATAGGGTTTAGTGTTCACGACACAATTGTTGTCTTCGATAGAATTAGAGAAAACTTGAGAAGAACAGCCGGAAAGGTTAATTTTGAAGAAGTGGTCAATGAGTCGGTGTTGCAGACTTTAGCCCGGTCAATGACCACATCCCTGACGGTACTTTTCACCTTACTCGCTCTGGTCCTTTTCGGCGGAGAATCAATTCGCTGGTTTGTGATCGCCTTGCTAATCGGTATTTTCTCCGGAACTTACAGCAGCATTTTCAACGCCGCGCCACTACTTATCCTTTGGGAGCAAAGAAGGAATCCGCGAAAGTAAATATTCCCGGTTATTTTTTGACGGGTCTTCAGTAATTTCATCGAATAATTTGTTTAAGACCTGGCCGACTTTAGGGCCGGGTTTAATATGCAAGACTTCCATAACATCTTTGCCGTTTACCTTAAGATCTTTAACCGATGGCGTGTGTTTTTGAACCTCAATAATTCTTTCTTTAAATTTCTCTAATCTCCAGGAAGTTTCCCGGGAACCGGAACCTAATCTGTCACCAATACGTAAATCCAGCATATCGCTGGTGTTTTCCGGGCCAACTCTTTTGATAAACCGGCGGATAGCAGCGTCAGTGAGCAGTTCACTGACAGTGAACATGTGCCACCGGACCAGCAGATACAGTTTTTCTCTGTCTTCTTTGCTAAAGTGCAACCGGTTGGCAATATCTCTGGCAATGTGGGCGCCCACGACTTCATGGTTATAGAAAGTCGGCTTTTCGTTTAATTCTTTATAGGTAGCCGGTTTGCCGATGTCATGAATTAGAGTCGCAAACCGCACCAGCCAGTCGGGATTCTTAGTAAACCGCAGAGCGTCAAGACTATGAGTAAAGACATCACTGATGTGGTGACCGGGTTGTCTCATGCCCACACCCTTGGTTAGTTCCGGCAAAATATAGTCCAGTAACCCGGCGTTATATAAAAGTTGGACACCGTCGGCCGGGTAGTCGGATGATAAAATTTTTATCAGTTCTTCGCGAATCCTTTCGCCGCTGACAGTAGTAATGAGCCCGGCGTTTTCCTTGATAGCGGCAAAGGTTTTTTCCTCAATGTTAAAACCCAATTGGGTGGCAATACGAATTGCCCGGATCATGCGCAAAGCGTCCTCTTTAAAGCGATCGTTCGGGTTGCCGACGGATTTGACAACTTTCTTTTGCAAATCTTCCCGGCCGCGATAAGGGTCAATTATTTTCTTGCCGTCGGTGGCTATGGCCGAGATGGTTAACTCTCTTCTGGCTAAATCTTCCTCAAGAGTTTTGGCCCAGGAAATTTCGTCAGGGTGGCGGATATCGGAATATTTTCCTTCTTTGCGAAAAGTCGTGATTTCATAAATATCTCCGTCAACTTTTACTCCGACAGTGCCGTATTTGTTGTTATAAAAGCTATCCGGGAAAATCTTTTGGATTTCACCCGGCATGGCGTTTGTCGTAAAGTCCCACTGTTTTGTCGGTCTACCTAAGAGAGTATCCCGGACGGAACCGCCGACAGCATAAGCCTCAAAACCGGCTTTTTCGACGGTGTTAATGAATTCCTGAACTTGATCCGGAAGCTCGATCATATGATATGATTCTAGCATGAAGTGGAACATTTTAGCCAAGTCAAATGTTCAAAGTAAAAAGTTAAAAATTGTTGACAGTCTTTTGGAAAACAGAGGAATTTCTTCCAAAAAAGATCGGGAAGAATTTTTAAACCCGCCATTTCCGGACTTTAAATTAGATTCGAGGAAAGCGGTCACAAGAATTCGCCGGGCAGTAAAGAAAAAGGAGCCGATTGTGGTCTACGGTGATTATGACGCTGACGGTATTTGCGCCACGGCGATTATGTGGGAAGCCCTGAACAAATTAGGGGCAAAAGTTTTGCCTTTTATCCCGTCGCGGGAAAAAGAAGGTTATGGTTTGTCAGTTGACGGTATCGATACCATTCTGGCCGATAAAAAACATGCTGGAACAAAATTAATTATCGCTGTCGACAGCGGTATTGTGGCCCATAAGGCCGTGGACTACGCCGCAAAGAAAAAAATTGATGTCATTATTCTTGATCATCACGAAAAACCCAAAAAGCTGCCAAAAGCTTACGCCATTATTCACACGCCAAAACTTTGCGCGGCGGGCGTTGCCTATTTTATGGCCCGGGCAATGGGACTTGAAGATAATCTTCTGGAACTGGCGGCGATTGCCACGATCACTGATCTATTGCCTCTGGTTGGAATCAATCGGTCGATCGTCAAATTTGGTCTGGAGGCCCTGCAGAGAACACCGCGAGTCGGACTACGGGCGTTGTTTGATGTGGCGGGGATAAACAGCATCGGAACCTATGAAATCGGTTATATCGTCGGTCCGAGGCTAAATGCCTCCGGAAGGATTGAAAGCGCCTTAACCGCCTTGCGACTGCTTTGTACCAACGATTCGAGTAAAGCCCGGGAGTTAGCAAAAATTTTAAATGATACCAATAAAGATCGGCAAACAATGACGGCGGATATGAGCGACCATGCCAAACTGAAGGCATTAAGTGTTAAGCGGGACGAGGACAGGATATTGGTAATCGATCATGAATCGTACCACCAGGGTGTCATCGGTCTGGTTGCCGGCAAACTGGTAGAGGAATACTATCTGCCGGCAATTGTTATTGCCAAAGCTGATGGGGTGAGTAAGGCTTCGGCCAGATCTATTGCCGGCTTTAATATTATCGAAGCGATAAGAGCTTGCGATAAACTTCTGATTAATGCCGGTGGTCATCCGATGGCGGCTGGATTCTCGATTGAAACCGCAAGGATAGAGGAGTTCAAGATTGCGATTAGTGAATACGCTAGAAAACAAATAACCGATGATCTGCTGGAAAGAAATCTGCGGGTGGATATGGAATTGCCACTGGACCAAGTAACCATGGAACTTTATCAGGAGATAACTAAAATGGCGCCGTTTGGCTTGGGCAATCCGGAACCGGTTTTTGCCAGTACAGTGGCGGTGGAAAATATCCGGACGGTTGGTCAGGATGGGAAACACCTGAAATTGGTTGTCAGCGGTCTTGATGCCATCGCTTTCAATATGGGAGGCTGGCTGCCCAAACTAAAAGTAGGCGATTCAATTCGGATCGCCTACTCAATTTCCCTGGATACTTTTAATTTCAATCATAAACTTCAGCTCAAAGTTAAAGATCTTCGGGTGTCACCCTTTTCCTAGGAGAAGCGTTTGCCATTTTAGCCATTTCGCGTAGTTCCATGTAGGGTTCAGGGAAAAATCTCGGATCATCTTCATCGGCCGTTCTTAAGACGGTATCTGTCGCTTCGCTTAATCTCGTAGCATCGTTTTTAGATAATTTCAGGATTTCCATTTTTTCACCCCCCTTCTGTCCTAAGAGGTTCTTAACTGCCTGGTGAAGTCCAGCCAGGCGAACTCTTATTTTGCGGCAACGCGCTAGAGAGGCCGCATCAGTTTTCTCCTTAAGCCGTTCAAGCTCTTCTTGGCATTCCCTAATTCCTTGAAATCTCAAACTAACTTCGAACTTATCAACTTCGGGTATTTTTTTAAACATCGGCATAAAAAATGCCTCTCTTTTTAGTGAGAGGCTGCGTTATTTAATTTATTTTTTTTGCTTTTAATTATCGGCCTCTCACCTTATTTCTCCGTCCAAAGCCGGACGGCAATAATAAGAGAGGTAAAGCGATAATTCTTTTGCATGACCCCTGAATTTTAGAAAAACTAATGACTACTTGTCAAGACCCAACGGGCCAGCTAAACTATCAGTATGGAACGGACTCTTATAAAAGATACTGTCGGGCAGGTTGGAAAGACCGTGTTAATTGACGGTTGGGTCAGCGTGCGCCGCGATCACGGAAAGATTATATTTCTTGATGTCTGGGACAGGAGTGCTACTCTTCAGGTAGTTTGTACTTCCTGCGAAGCCGGAGTGGGCGACGCGGTGGAGATAACTGGACTGGTCAAGGCCAGGCCGGAAAAACTGGTAAATACGAAACTGGAAACCGGAAAGGTGGAACTGGAGGCCAAAGAAATCAAAGTTCTGGCGAAATCAGAAACTTATCCTTTTGACATGGGTAAGCCGGAACTCGATCTGGAACTGCCGACGCTGCTTGATCACCGTGCCTTAACTCTTCGCCACGAAAGGATTAGGGCAATATTTAAGGTTCAGGAAGCCGTGGCCGAAGGTTTTCGAAAAACCGCTAAAGAATTTGGTTGTACGGAAGTTTTTGTGCCGACAGTTTCTGCCTCATCAACTGAAGGCGGTTCAGAAGTCTTTCGGTTTGATTATTTTGGACACGAGGCTTTTATGGTTCAGAGCCCCCAGCTTTACAAGCAAATCATGGCCGGAGTCTTCGAGCGGGTATATTTGATTTCTCACATCTACCGTGCTGAACCATCAATCACCACCAGACACTTGGTGGAATCAGTTCAACTGGATTGCGAAATCGCCTTTGCCGAGTTCGATGAGCTTGTTGATCTTCTGGGCAAGACATTTGCCGGAACGGTGGCTTATGCTCAGGAAACTGCGGCGCCGTCACTGAAATATCTTGGTGTGGCGCCCAGCAAAGTTTATAGCAAGATTCCCCGCCTGACCCTGCGGGAAGCTCAGCAAGTTATCTTCGAGCGAACCGGCGTTGATCATCGAAAAGAAAAGGATTTAATGCCGGAGGATGAGAAAGAGATAGGCGCTTGGGCACTGGAAAAACATGATAGCGATATAGTAATAATCACTCATTTCCCAACCAAGAAACGGGCGTTTTATTCTCTGCCGGATCCTAAAGATCCAGAATACAGTTTGAGCTATGACTTGCTTTATAAAGGCCTGGAAATTAGCAGTGGGGCCCAGCGGGTTCACGACTATGACCAATTAGTGGAAATAATTAAGGAGCGGGGAATGAATCCGGCCAATTTTGAGATGTACCTTCAGGCTTTTAAATATGGAATGCCGCCGCATGGGGGCTTTTCCTACGGTTTGGAGCGAACGACAATGAAGATTCTGGATCTACCAAACATTCGGGAAGCTTCGCTTTTTCCCCGCGATATGGAGCGGGTAGACTTTCGGTTAAAAGCTCATGAAAAAAAAACTGGTAAGTAGGCCGCTAACGCTTCGGCTGTGGCCCCTGGCAGCTCTGCTTTTATTTCTGTTTTTCCTGCCGGGACAAAATTATTATGAAACTTTACAACTGGTTCCAAGGCCGCCGCTGGTGCGGGCGACAGAGTTTGACAGCTTTGTCCCGAGCAGTTATCCTCTGAAAACCGGAACGGAAGCGCCGCCGGAAATTTCGGCCAGATCAGCGGTGGTTGTGGACTTACAATCAGGGGTAACTATTTTCAGTCTTAATCCCAACGAAAAACTTCGCCCGGCCTCAATTACCAAGCTGATGACTGCCCTGGTGGCTTTGGAATACTATCCGCTTGATCGGGTACTGACAGTTCGTCGTTTAGCCCCGGTGGATGGCGAGTCAGACATGGGTTTGAAGATCGGAGATAAGCTGACGGTTAGAAATTTAATCTACGGTCTGCTGGTGCCGTCAGGCAATGATGCCGCGTATACTTTGGCTGATAATTATCCCGGAGGATTTGAGAACTTTATTTACTCAATGAATAAAAAGGCCCAGAATTTGCACATGAATAATACTCATTTTGAAAATCCCAGCGGACTGGACACGGATAATCACTACTCTTCAGCCCGGGACATTTCGCTTTTAACTGCCGTCGCTTTGAAAAACCCTCTTATTTCCGAGGCGGTGGCGACATACGGCATTACTTTGTCCGACACTACCGGTAAGAAATTTTTTCAGCTGAAAAATGTGAACAAATTTCTGGGCTATCTTTACGGAGCCGACGGAGTGAAGACGGGGTTTACGGATCTGGCCGGGGAGTGCTTGGTGGCTTCGGTTTCCCGTGACGGCCACCGGATAATTTCCGTAGTGCTGAAAAGTGATGACCGCTTTGGCGATTCGGCCCGGCTCCAGGAGTGGGCTTACCGCAATTTTACCTGGATTAATCCCTATGAAATCAGTAACTAAAACCGCTGCCCAAACAAAAAGTTTCGGAAAAAAGCTGGCCGCTAAAGTCAAAGATGGCGGAGTAGTTTGTTTGATCGGAGAGTTGGGGGCGGGTAAAACTACCCTTGTCCAGGGTCTTGCCCAAGGGTTAGGAATAAGAAGGCGGATATCCAGCCCGACGTTTATTATTGCCAGGAAATATAACCACTTCTGGCATATCGACTTATACCGGTTGCAAAATAAGGAAGAGGCAGAGGCTATCGGTATTCGGGAAATTCTGGCTGATCCGAAAAATATTGTGGTTATTGAATGGCCGGAGATAATCAAAAATGCGCTGCCGAAACACTATTGGGAAGTGAAAATCAGCATTATTGGTGAAACGCAAAGAGAGATAGAGATGAGTAGTACGTAGCAAGCAGCAAGGAGTAAGCATGAAGCTTTATATTGATACCGCTTCTAACCAAAAAACAACCGTAAAAGTTGGCCGGCGGGAACTTGTTCGGGATTCCTCGGTCTGGCGGTCGCAGGTGGTGTTGCCAATGATTGAAGAACTTCTTAAAGAGCAAGGTAAAACCCTGAAAGATATTACAGTCATAGAGATTAATCCTGGCCCGGGAAGCTTCACTGGTTTGCGGGTGGGAGCGGCGATTGCCAATGCTTTGGGCTTTGCTTTGGGAATTCCGGTGAAGGGCACGCCGAAATACAATTGACAAAAAACAGCCTGTAGTGTATATTGCGGTTATGGAAGAGAGAGCCCGTCAGGCAGCAGCGATCATTGTCGGCATCATTCTTTTGGTCTTGGTCGTGCTTTTGGCCCGCTGGACAGGCGAACGCATCCGCGAAAGATTTCTCACTCCGAAACCGCCGGTTGTCACCAGTACCCCGCCGGAAGAAAACACTGAGTCAGCCACACCGTCATCTTTACTGAATAATGGCGGCAGTAAAACTTCCACTGTTTCCGCTATTCCATCCACCGGTCCGGAAGATTTTGGTTATCTTGTTATGGGCTTAGTTCTCGTTTCCGGACTTTCTTCGCTAGCTCTCGCCCATAAACCCCAATAAATCTTCCCCTTGACAATCCTATATAAGAGGCTATATCCTCAAGGTACTGCCTGTCAGTGATGAGAGAGGGCGATTTTGTCTCAGAAAAATACGGTTAGGCCAGCTTCTTTGTAAGTCTGGCCATTTTTTTTGGAAAAAAATCATCTAGAAGGAGGTGAATTATGAGGAGAATTATTTTAAGCTTACTAATTTGTTTGGCGCTTACGGCCGCAGTCGCTGGTTCTACTGCTGCCTATTTTAATGACACTTCGACAATAAGCGGGATGAGCTTTGCGACCGGAACACTGAAGCTAAGCAATAATTCCGCTAGCTGGACAACTCATGTAAGTTTTCCCAATCTTAAGCCCGGAGACATGGTTCGAAAATGGGTTACGCTAGGTAATAGTGGAACTTTAGACATCGCTTCTCTTAGAGTAAGTGCTATTAATCAGACCAATCCTAATTTATTGGGGGTACTAAGAGTCACGGTTTATGGTCAGGTTGAGGGTTCTGATCAAGGAATTTATACGCCTGATTGGGGAAACGGCCAGCCCGTATCCACATGGCTTAATAACGTTGATATTTTAGGAACGGCAGTATATCGAGATGCAACTGCAGCGCATGTTTTGGCGCCTGGAAAAAACGACACTATAATTTTGGATTTCAAAGTTCCCACAACAGTGGATAATAATTACCAGGGCCAATCGGCAAGTTTTGACCTGCAATTTTTTGCGGAGCAATCTCACACTGGTTCGTCGTATTTCTAATCGTTCCTTTTCCGATTGCCTCTCGCCCGAGAGGCAATCCATTAAGGGAAAGATATGAGAAACATTGCGCTTTATTTTCTAATTGCTGGAATTATAATTCTGGCATTTTTTGCCGCGTCGCCGTCTTTGCCTGTTACCGGAAAATACAAATTCTTTACGGTTAATTCCGGCAGCATGTCGCCAAAGATTCCCAAAGGATCATTGATATTAGATAAAGAAGAAAAAAATTATTCTATTGGTGATGTTATTACGGCAAGGATTCCAGGAAACAAATTTACCGTCACCCATCGAATTGTGGAAACGGGAATGCAGGGAAGCTCCGAGTATTATCGGGTTAAAGGAGATGCGAATGATGCTCCCGATCAAGATCTGATTTTCAGGAGTTATGTTATCGGAAAAGTTATATTTTCTGTTCCCTTATTAGGTTTCCCGGTTTCATTTGCCCAAACTTTAACCGGGCTAATTATTTTAATTGTTATTCCGGGGACAGTCATTGTTTATAGCGAATTATTGAATATTAAAAATGAAGTGAAAAGGTTAATTCAGGAAAAACGAAATGAGAAGGATAGTAATTAAAATCCTACTTCTGGTTCTGTTGTTGAACTTACTCAAGACAGAAGGGACAAACTCCTACTTTACCAGCGAAGCGAAGGTAGAAGGAATGAACTTTTCTATGGCCTGTTGGAACTCGCCTTCGTTTCCGTTTTGGCCCGCGCCGGCGGACGGTTTCTCTGTGGGAGCAATTTGGGATCTTAATCCGGTGTTTAGCTGGAACACGGTGACCGGTTCCTGTCCGGGGGTGACGGCGATTTCCTATCAGTTTGAGATTTATCGTGATGCCGGCATGACTGATCTGGTGTATCGCTCGGGCTGGTTGACAGAGCCGCAGATTTCCCAGTCGGGTTTGAAAGATGGAACCTATTATTGGCATGTTAAAACCAAAGATAATTTCGATAACGAAAGTGATTTCGGGCCGCTTTGGAAGTTAACCATTGATCGGGTGGCTCCCACGGTTTCGCTTTCTATTTCCGGTTCCTGGTCAAAACTGGTGGAAGAAAAAATCGTTAATGGCGATTTTAAGGATGATTTAAGCGGCTGGACAACGACGGGTGATGTCAGCCTGACGACTATTGACGGGCAGAAAGTGGTAAAAATAGGCTCTGATAACAGCGATCCGGAATATTTGGGAAATTTTGTCTGGGAAAACCGGCTGATGCAGTCGTTTCCGGCGGGGGCGAAGACCTTGGCTTTGGATTACAACTTCAAGAGTGACGACTATGGTGACGATCCCGGTTTCTTGATCCGGCTTAATGGCCGGGAGGTTTTAGGGCTGGACAGCAGCGTGGCTGGCTCGAGCTGGCAAACATTTAAATATGACCTGAGTTCTTTTAGAGGGCCAAACATTGACCTGGCGCTTTATGCCGGAAATGCTTTGGACCGCACTTACCAGTCTTGGGCGTACATCAAAAAGGTGAGTACTTATTATGTGGCCGTTCCGGCGCACGCGGTGTACACCATTAGCTCTTCGGAGGAAGCAAGCTGCCGGTATCAGGTGGATGACGGGGTTTGGCAAAACGGCAACAGCTTTAGTATCGCGACGGGCGGGACCCACCATGTCAATTACTCCTGCACGGATCACAGTGGCAACAGTTCGGCAATAAACGAATTAGTCGTGATTACTGATGTAACCGCACCGGCAAAAATTACTGACTTAACCGCGGAGCCGGCCTATCCGAACATGGCTACTTTGCACTGGACCGCTCCGGCCAATGATGGCAACGATTGGTCCTCCGGTCCGGCGGCCCAATATGATATTCGCTACTCCACAAGCCCCATTACTAATGAAAGCAGCTTTGACGCGGCCAATAGAATGGTACAGCCAAAACAGCCTCTCGATCCGGGATCGACAGAAAGTATTCATGTCGACGGCTTGACACCGGACACGGATTATTATTTCGCGGTTAGAGCTGCCGATGAAGCGCCGAATTGGTCGGAGATTGCCTATACAACTATTCCAGTCAGAACTCCTTTGGCTGATCCCCCAACAGAAATAAACGAAGGGGACATCGTGATTAATGAATTAATGTGGATGGGAACGGCGACAGGATCAGCCGATGAATATATCGAACTGCGCAATACTACCGACCGGGCTATCGATATGAGTGCTTTGAAGCTAATGGCTTGGAACCAAAACGATAATATGTTTAAGGACATGCCCATAAGCCTTTCGGGACAAACAATTGCGGCTAAGGGATACTTTTTGATTTCTCATTACAATTCGGGAGACAGCAAGTCTGATCTTAACAGCAGTGTTCATGTGAACCTGGTTGCGCCGGGCATATCTTTGTCTAATAACAACTTGGAAATTAAACTGGTAGAAACAGCCGACGAAAATAATTTGATTGATCAGGCTTGGAATGGGACAACTCCGGGAGAAGGTTTGCATGATGGGAACAAACATTACGCGATGGAAAGAGTGGCCACAGTGGGTGACGGGTCAAAGCCGCTTTCCTGGTATACCGATACCGATCCCGCAACAACCGCTTTGTACTTTAAAGGAACCGCCGACGACCGGGGAACACCAGGGGCGCCTAACCGGGCGGAACAGGAGTTAAAGTCTGAAATTATCCCGGCGACGGAAAGCGCGGAAATTGCGGCCACTGAAGCAGCGATGCCAACTTTGGACCTGGTTATGGCCGACGATCAGAAAACGGTATCCTTTACCTTGAAAAATATCAGTTCTTTCGACAAATTTAATTACCAGTTAAACTACGATACGGATACCGTTTCTGATGGGGTGGTGGGCAATAATGTCAATCTGACCGGAGAAGATCCTTTTACGAAAGACGGTATTAAGCTGGCAACCTGTTCGACCGAAGGGATAGTTTGTACTTACTATACTAACCCGCATAATTTTAAACTTCAGGTCTGGCTATTTAGGCCGGACAACTCGTCTGTCCTGCTGACAAAAGAACTACCATGAACTTTCGCCGCAGTCTATTGATATTTATTCTTCTGATAGTTTTCTCGGGACTGAGGGCTGGCGCGGTCCAAGCTGCCACGATGACTTCCGGCGACCTTCAGGTGACTGCTGACAGTCCGCTGTTTCCTTCCGGGGCAGTTTGGGCGCCGGGAATCTCGATGACAAGATCTTTTAGTGTTAAAAATTTGGGCAATACCGGGCATACTTTATCTGTCCAAGCAATTAATACTTCTCAGTCTGAAAATATAGCGGACAAATTTTTTGTGAAGTTTCTAAGTAACGGGGTGGTGCAATATGGTGATAACCCGGCAAAAACTATGAAGCAGTTTTGGGATGACGGGCAGATAAACCTTTACAATTTGAATGGCGCCGAAACAGCTAATTTTGATATGGAAGTGCGAATGGCTCCGGAGCCGGGTAACGAGCTTCAGGGAAAATCAGCCAGTTTTGATCTGGTCATTGGTTTTGCCGGAACTTCCAGCCAGGTGGTTTTGTCCGCTACCAGTAGTAACCAATCCTCGGGGGGGTACTCCGGGGAGATTTTGGGAAGCGAAGACAATCTTGGTTCGGGATCGGCCACTCTGGCCGGCAGTCCCGCCTTGCAGCCGGAGATTTTAGGCTACGCGGATAATAAGACCGACAGCAACTGGTGGTTATGGCTGCTAATTCTTTTGTTTTTGGCCCTCCTGATTTTTATCTGGTTGCACCGCCGGCAAAAAAGGTCTTACAATGGGTAGATGAGACTTTTGGAACCGTTTCTGCATTTTTTAACGCCGAGGCAGAGTAATAACCACAAGGCTAAGGCACTTCATGTTTCTTCAGTCACGACCTACATTGTTTTGCTGCTGGTTTTTCAGATCATTCTCACCGGCGTCGCCAAATTTAATCCGGGAGTTTTGGGTTATGCCAGTAATATCACCGTTACCGATCTTCTTAAATACACCAACGACCAGAGAGTCGCCGCCGGGCAGATGCCGCTAAAACTTAATGATCAGCTTAATAGAGCAGCAGAAGCAAAAGCCGCGGACATGTTTGCCAACCAGTATTGGGCCCACACTTCGCCGCAGGGAAAAGACCCTTGGTCGTTTATTACCGCCGCCGGCTACAGCTATCTTTTTGCCGGAGAAAATTTGGCGAGGGATTTTGGCGATTCTAAAAGTGTCGTTGATGCTTGGATGAATTCACCCTCGCATCGGGAAAATCTGCTTAATTCCCGCTATGCCGATGTCGGCTTTGCGGTGGTTAACGGGAAATATAATGGTTACGAGACGACACTTGTCGTGCAAATGTTTGGGGCGCAGTCGGCTCGGACGCCAACGGTTGAAGAGACTTCAGTGCCGGCGCAAGTCCAGGAAACCAGCAGCGAATCAGCAAAACAGAGCACTCCGGCGGGAATGATTCTAAACACGGAAACAGGAAATAGCCAGCCAAAAATTGATGCTTTTGGATTAACCAAGACGGTTTCTGTGGCTTTGACAGTACTGCTTCTCGGAGTCTTGGTAGTGGATAGTGCTCTGGTTTACCGGCGCAAAACCGTCCGGCTTTCCGGGCACAATCTGGCGCATCTAGTATTACTTATAGCTTTGTTAGTTGCCCTTAATCTTATCGGCCGAGGCATCGTCTTATGAAAGTTCATTCTGCCCTCAGACACGGTGTCGATTTCCTGCTGTTAGCTCTGATTGTGGGTTTGGGGCTAGCGGGACTAATTTATTATCGTTTCGATTTGGCCGCTCAAATCGCGGATGTGATTTTGCTGTCGGTTCTTTATGTTTTGTGGGGAGTGTTACATCATTTTCATGAAGGCAATCTGGCTTTGAAGGTAATTGGGGAATACACTGCCATCGCTGCTCTGGTAGCCTTTGTCCTGATTATTTTTCTCCTGCGGGCCTGATTTTCTCCCGCCATTTTTTAATTTCGGCGTGGTTGCCGGAAAGAAGGACTTCCGGAACTTTCCAACCATTAAATTCTTCGGGGCGCGTATACTGCGGATATTCTAGATACTGGTCGCTAGATTCTGGTTGCTGGTTAGAAAATGATTCTATTTGAACAGCTTCTGGTTTTTCTAAAACCCCGGGGATCAGCCGGGTCACAGCATCAGTAATGACCATGGCCGGAATTTCGCCGCCGGTTAAAACATAATTACCGATACTAATACTTTCGTCGGCTAGTTTCTTAACTCTCTCGTCTATTCCTTCGTAATGACCACATATGAGGATAAGTTGATCGAGTTTTGAATAACTCCTGGCTTTGGGTTGAGAGAAAGTATTGCCACGGGCGTCTAATAACACAATCCTAATTTTTCCTTTTCTCTTTTTAATGTCTTCTATGGCGTTATAAATAGGCTCAATTCTGAGAACCATGCCAACACCGCCGCCATATGGCCGGTCGTCAACGGAGCCACGCTCGTCAATGGCCCAGCGGCGTAGATCATGTAGCTCAATATTTACCAGTCCCTTATCCTTTGCCCGCTTCACAATACTTTGATCAAACGGACCGGAAAACATTTGCGGAAAGAGAGTGAGAACATCGATCTTCATAGCTGTATTTTAGCCTTTTGTCTTGCTATACTCAATTCAATGAGCACGATAGTGATTGCCATGCCCACTTATAATGAGGCCCAGAGTATCGGCCGGATGATCGACGAATTGTGCGGCAAAGTTTTTCCAAAAATAAAAGACCACAAAATGCTTCTATTAGTTATTGATGATAAATCTCCTGACGGAACGGGGAAAATCGTTGCCGAGAAACAAAAGAAATATAAGAACTTGTTCCTTCTGGAAGGCGAGAAAGCTGGATTGGGAGCAGCCTATACCCGGGGATTCAGATACGCGATTGATAAATTAAAGGCTGACGCAGTGATGGAAATGGATGCGGACTTTCAACATGATCCTATTTATGTGCCGCGGTTTGTCGCGGAGTTTGATAAAGGTTACGATTATGTCATCGGTTCAAGATATGTTCCAGGCGGATCAATCCCAAAGGAATGGGGAATAGACCGAAAATTTTTTTCCGTGGTTGGGAACCTGACTTATCGAATAAGTCTCTTGATGTTTGATCTTCATGATTTCACCACGGGTTTCCGGTTGGCCAGGGTCAAAGGCTACCTGGATTCCATTAATTTTGGAAAGGTATTTTCAAACTCATTTTCCTATAAAGAAAGATTGCTTTACGAAATGAAAAAGCGAGGAGCAAAAATAAAAGAAATTCCCATTAATTTTGATCTAAGGACCAGCGGTGACAGCAAAATGACAACGAATACCGTAACCGAGCAAATGAAAGTAATCGCTGTTATTTGGGCCGACAGATTAGGACTGACTGAATGAAAAAAGTTGTTGTTGTTGCTCCCACTTTCAACGAAGAGGCAAACATTGGCAGTTTTGTGGCTCGGGTCTTAGCACAGCAGGAAAAAATTCCCGGATATCATTTGGAAGTGCTTATTTCTGACAGCCATTCTCCGGACAACACCGCGGCCATAACTTCAGAACTGGCCGAAAAGTATAAAAATGTCCACTACTATGACAGCAAAATTCCCGGACCGGGAAAGCTGGGACTGGGTATTTCCAAGGGCCTAGACTATGCCGTGGAAAAATTGGGCGCGGATATTTTAATCACTATGGAAGCAGATCTGTCAAACGATCCGGATCAGATTCCGGACTTTATCCGTAGATTGGAAAAGGCAGATATCGTCCTTGGCAGCCGGTATTGCCGGGGCGGAAAAATTATGAACTGGTCTTGGTGGCGCAAGGTTTTTAGCCTCAGTGCCAACAATATATTGCAGCTGTTGGCCTGGACCAGCAAATCGAAAGAATTTACCAATTTGTACCGGGCGTTTACCAAAGAAGTGTGGTTGGCTCTAAAGCCGAAAGTAGCCATGCATACCGGCTGGCTCCTTGTTCCGGCCTTTGCTTTTGAAGCCTTAAGTTCGAATTTTAAAGTCGCCGAGCAGCCGATTGTTTACTTCGACCGTCTCGGAGGACAATCAAAAATGAAGACCTTGTCCTATACCAAAAATCTCTTGCATTATGCTTTACGTTATCGGGTAAAAAAGGTAATATCATAGTATGGCGCATTTCTTAAAATTCCTGATTGTCGGCACTATTGGATTTATTATTAACACCACTGTCTTGATTTTGGGTGTCCGGGTTGATGTGGCGCCATCAATTGCTGGACCGGCGGGAGCGGAGCTGGCCATCATTTCTAACTTCATTCTCAATAATTTCTTTACCTTTTCTGATCGGTCTTTGGCGATGAGCGATGTGCCGATGAAGTTCGTTCAGTTTAATATTCTCTCTTTTGGGTCGGTCATTATTCAGTTCGTTTTTCTCAAAACTGGCGAGCTGATATTTGGTCTGAAAAAATTTAAGCAGCCAATATTGTTAATGACACCTTGGTCCAAATTGGGAATAGTTAAACTGGTTTCCGGATTACCCGTGGCTGGTAAATTTGCCAAGAAATTCAGTGCCTATCTGGTCTTTTATGTTGCCGGCGTTGGGGTGGGTTTGATCGTTAACTTCATCATCTACAGTCAAATCATCTGGAAATAATGTTTAAATTCCTTCGAAACAGCCGTTTTTGGCTCGTTGTAATTTTGCTAATAGCTGCGGGTCTGCGGTTTTACAACCTTTCAGGATACCTCCAGTTTTTGGGTGACCAGGGGCGGGATGTTCTCGTTGTTAAGGCGATGATCGTCAATCATAAGTGGACACTTTTGGGACCGAGCGCTTCGGTGGGCGGTTTTTTTACCGGGCCGATTTACTATTATTTCATGCTGCCCTTTCTGTGGCTTTTCCGCCTTGATCCCGTGGGTCCGGCCTATCTTTCGGCTCTGATCGGAGTGGCGATGGTAGCCTTAACCTACTGGTTTGCTGCCAGGTTTTTTGATACCAAGGCAGCAATTATCGCCTCGTTTCTGGTAGCTCTGTCGCCCAAAATGATCGATATTTCCCGGTTCTCCTGGAACCCCAATCCGGTACCATTTTTTACGCTTATAACCGTTGCTCTTTTGTATTTGTCTGCCACCAGAAAGAAGATTATCTACACCTTCCTGGCAGGAGTCAGTTACGGCATTTTGTTTCAGCTGCATTATATGAATCTGGCTTTGGCGGCGGTAATCGGCTTGGCAATGCTCTTAATCTTTCCGGTAAGAGATTGGTTAAGACAAATTGCCGCGGTTTTAGCGGGTTTTCTGTTAGGCAACTCGCTGTTTATTATCTTTGAGATTCGTCACGGATTTCCCAACACTAAAAGCATCTGGGAGTTTATCACCCGCCGGGGGCAAACTGTGGCCCCCCGAAGTAGTAATCTTGTTTGGCTAATTATGGAGATCCAGCGCCGGCTTTATGGCATGCTTTTTGGTTTCCGGGAGACAGTCTGGGAATATGTTTTCTTTTTTGTCTCACTAATTGGTGTGGGATATTGGGTAGCAAAAATACGCCAAACCGAAAATTCTAAGATTAAAGCGGCCTTAATTCTGGTCTGGCTGCTTGTTGGGACGCTGGGAGTTGGTTCTTATCAAGGCCAGCTAAACGACCACTATTTTGGCTATCTTTATCCCTTGCCATTTCTTTTGCTGGGGGTAACCGGAAGCGCGCTTCTTAAAAGAAAAGTAGGGATACCGGTGTTTTTGACCGGAGCGGCAATCTTAAGCTACTTTATGATTAAAAATCTTTATCTCTGGCAACCACCCCACAACATGTTGTCGCAAATTCAGGAGATAGACAGGACAGTTTTAGATTACGCCGGAGGTCAACCGTATAATCTCGGTTTGATATCCAATTTCAATACCGATCAAGCTTACCGTTATTACCTGGAACTCTGGAACCGGGCGCCGGTGACAATTGAGAATCCGGATAATGATCCCAGGAGGGAAACGGTAACTAACACCCTGGTCGTTATCTGTGAAGAAAAAAAGTGCGAACCGCTGGGAAATCCGCTTTGGGAAATCGCCGGTTTTGGCCGGGCGGAAATTGTCGATTCAAAAATGGGGCCGGCTGGAATAAGTATTTACAAACTGATACACTATACGGGTAAATAGTGTATGGCTAAACCATATCTTTCCGTTGTTATTCCCTCCTATAACGAAACCGAAAATCTGAAGCGAGGAGCGCTGGCAGAGGTGAACGACTATCTGCAGAAACAGGATTATCCATGGGAAGTTATCGTTTCCGACGATGGCTCTCCGGACGAGCAGGCTCGCCGCTTAGCTGAAGATTTCTGCGAAAAAACTTCCGGATTCAAATATCTTCAAAATGATCATGCCGGGAAACCTTTTGCCGTTTGGTCCGGGATTCGGGCAACCGAAGGTGAGATAGTTCTTTTTACTGATATGGACCAATCGACTCCGATTTCTGAAGTGGCTAAACTTCTACCTTTTTATAAAAAGGGTTTTGATGTTGTTATTGGCAGTCGGGGAAGCGAGCGAAAAAATTTTTCAGCTTTCCGGCAGTTGGCCTCAACAGTTTTTCGTGAGATTAGGCGGGCAGCTCTCCTTCGGGAGATTGTTGATACCCAGGCAGGTTTCAAATCTTTTAAAGGTAAAGTAGCCAAGGAGATTTTTCCGTTGCTTCAGGTTATCCGCAGTGAAAAAAACCAAGTCGAGGGGTGGAAAGTTACTTCTTTCGATGTGGAACTGTTGGTTGCCGCTCAGCGGCGGGGCTACAAGATTGCTGAGGTACCCGTGACTTGGGCTGATCGCGATGTGTCTACAGGAAAAAGCCGCGGGGGCGGCAAATTTGTCAAAGAATCCTTAGATATGCTTAAAGAAATCTTCCGGGTAAAACTTAACGATCTGCGGGGTTTCTACAAATGATCATCCTATATTTGTTACTCCTTTTGTCCCTGGGAATATATTCCTACTCCCAAATTGATCTCAATTTAACTCTATTTCAAACCTCATGGTTTTTGAATTTCCAACATCAGATGATTCAACTGGGTTATTTTAACCGGCCATTGTCAACGGAAATATTTATTGTTCTGACAATTCTATTTTCTATTTTCTATTTTCTATTTATCCGTGACGCTAATAGGCTATTGCCAAAAAATATGGCTCTGCTGGTAGTCGCTGTGGCCATACTTGGCTTGATAAGCTACCCTGCTTTTTCTCACGACATTTTTAACTATATTTTCGACGCCCGGATTGCTGTTTTCCACCATGCTAATCCGTATACCACTACCGCTCTCATGTATCCGACAGACACCTGGACCCGGTTTATGAACTGGACACACCGGACCTATCCATATGGCCCCACTTTTTTACCTATTTCCGTTCTGTTTTATTTTTTGGGGCTCAATAAATTCCTTTTAACTCTTTTTTGGTTTAAGGGGATGGCGGTAGCTGCTTATGTCGGCAGCGCGTACTTTATTTATAAATTAGCTAAAAACAAAGGCCTGGTTCTGTTCGCTTTCAACCCATTAATAATTTATGAAGGTGTCGTCGCCGGACATATGGATATTGTGATGCTCTTTTTTGCCATTTTCGGATATTACCTTTTTCTTAATAAACATAAAGTGTGGGGAACTTTTGGCTGGGTTATTTCTGTGGGAATCAAATACGCCACAGCTTTCCAAGTCCCCGCCTTTTTCATCAATAGAAGAAGGGAAATTGCTTTGATAGTTTTGGCTTATATCGGGGCATTGGCCCAAACGGGGACCCACGAACTGCTCCCTCATTATTTTATTGTTCCGTTGGGTTTTTCCGCGTTGTTGCCAAATAATAAATTTGCCGTCTGGAGCGCGGTCATTATTTCTTTGGTTCTGCTGCTTTTGCGCTATTACCCTTTCCTTTCCACAGGGGTCTGGTTGCCCATAGCGCCGTTACGCCTAGGCTGAGAAGTGAAACAATGTCTGCGGCAGTCCGAAGTGGCGTCTCCGTAAATTCTGCCTTTATATTGTGCGATCCCGGTGTTACCGCAATTTCAATTAAGCCGTTATCGGCGTAGGAGATAGGGGTTTTTTTGCCGTCAACAAAGACTTCCCAACCGGGAAAATATATTTGATTAACTCTGATGATATTAGGGGAGATGTTTTCTATATAGCTGACCGGCCGGGTTTTTGGATCGGAGACTACCCATTTACTCATATACTCGTTTTTAACGGTTGTGGTGTCGTCATTTGTGGAATAGTAGCTGTCCGGAAAATTTGTTCTGACGACATTAATAAGCGGTATAGACAGGGCTACACTAACAAAAATAACTAAGATAGCAATAATCCTGTTTAGTCTGGAAATTACTACCGCCAGTAAAATTGACGAGCCGAAAACAGTGACAGATAAAAATCTCCAGGGAAACTGAACGACTTTGGGAAGAAGCGGAAATTGCCAAAAAGTCCCGGAAAAACCGGAGGTAAAAAAGAGTGAGACTAAAACGGCCAAAAGAGAAATGGCAACAAGATAATTTTTGGTCTTCCTGATAAAAAGCACCGATGTAATAATCGCGAAGGGAATAGCCGGACCCACTAAAGACAGAAAATTATTCCGGTCAAGGAAATATTGGCGGAAATCCGCTACTTGAGTAGCGGCTGCTCTGGTGAACTGCAGATCATAAAGAGCCGGCAGCCAAAAGAATGCGGAAGTTGCCAAAGATAAAAGAAGAAAGATTAACGCGGATTTAAACTGCTTCGGTTTGAAGGCAAACAAAAGGATGAAAGGACTAAATATCAAAGCGATGACATTGTGGGCGGTGATCAAAGCAGCAAAGCTTAAGGCCGCGGCAAAGAAGCTTTGGCGTTGTAAAAAGTAAAAAACTAAGGGAACAAGAGCTAATGCCAAAACTTCACCTAATGAACCGCGGTGGTAAGTATCAAAAATATGATAAGGGGCATAGGTATACAGCAAACTGGCAGCCAGAGCGGCAAGGTTTCCCCATCTGGGACGGACAAGAAAATACATGAAAATTGCGCCGCAAAGAAAACTAAGAAGAAAGATAATCTTAACCGAATCGACAAAGCCGAAACCGGCAAGATGAATAATTTCTCCAAGATAAAACGGCAGGGGGTATAAAAAATCGGCGACCGGATACCCAAAACCATGGTTCAATGGATAGAGAAACCTGACGGGAAACTGGCCCGAGCGAAGAGTCTGGTGAAAGGCGGCAAGGCGAATAACCATCCAATTGCCGTCATCAGTGGCAAAAAAACCTGGTTGGAGTAATGGAAAAATAACCGGTATAGTCAGAAGGACAAGAGTTAAAACTGGCCAGAGTTTTCTAAGGCTTAGCATTATTTATTACAGACGGCATTAATAATTTCCTGGCTTGTTGTCTCATTACAGATTTCTCCCAAAGGTTTCGGGTTAACCACGCTGATGACAAAAGCGGGGTCGCCATTGAGATAGCGGATGGTCTTTAGCGGTGTCAGGGTGAGAATTTGGTTTTCCACTATATTCTCCAATCGAAGTTTGCTGGTATTGGAAGTTTCATCCGGATCAGATACCAAAAGACTCCCTCTGGGAATCTTATAAAGAGGCGGCAAAGATTTAACAAAGTTCCATTTACCAATTTGCTTCACCCAAATCCAGCCTTCATTTTCTCTTTCCCATTTAACAGTCGATCTGTTTTGAAAAATGTGAGGATCAAACTTATCGTAAAAAACATAGAAAGCGTATTGTTTTATGCTGCTGTTGGCCGCATTGGAAATATAAATTTGCGGATAATCTTTCTCTACCGAAAGCAGGTAATCCATCAGCGGTTGATATGGATAATGGGAATACATAGAATTTTTTAGAGGGAAGTACCAAAAATAATCGCTTAGAAAATGCGCGGTTTCGAATAGGAGAAAAATAGCCAAACCCGAGATCAGAAGAATCTTTAATTTTGGATTATCCAGGTAATTTAAAATTGATCTCCATCCGATTACTGCTATGGCAACCAGAGGTGGAACAATGAGAAGAGCCCGCATAGCTTGGCCATTACTGGTAAGGCTATCAGCAATTGGGGCTGCCAATAACCAACCGAGCCAAAGCCACTTTTTTTCTTGACTTTCTCTAACTAAGACAAGAAAACCGGCGATAAGACCCGGTAGTAATCCGAGAAAAAATAATCTTCCGGGCGGCAGAATTCCAACAAACCAATTGTCAGTAAACAAAAAAGTGGGCGAAAAGTGATTTAAATAGTTGGCCGAAACTTCACCCAGCCAAAGGAGGGGTTTATTGTAAATAGTTCGACACCAGATTGCCGGAGCGTTTTGCTCGCAGTCGAACCGCCGGACATTCAGTTCTCCAACCAACGAAACGTTGCCAAAAATTCCGGTTTGTTCCAAGCGGACGGCGCTGCCTCCGCCGGTAAGCGTTTTGAGGATTAAAGGGGAAATGATGAAAAGAAATACCATTAGCGAGGCAGCTTTGGGAAAAAGTTTACCTTTGTGCAACCAAGGCCATTTCCAAAACAGGAGAACCATCAGAAGAGGAGTGAAAATCTGACTGCTGTAATAAGCGTAAAATGACAAACCGAGAAAAATCGCCGCCAAGATGAGGAAAATATCCTTTTTGCGGCTTAAATACAAAAACAAAATTCCCCATATTGTCAGTGATAGCGCCAGGACTGCTTCGTTGGTAGTTCTGGTTAACCCCCAGAACCAGGGGGTTAAAATTAATACGATCGTTGCTAACCCGGCCAGCAGATTGTCGTAAAGATTTTTTAGAAGAAAGAAGAAGCCGACAATTCCGAGCAGAGCAGCGGCGACGCCGGCGAGACGCAAGCCTTCCTGGTTCAATCCAAAAAATTTGATAAAAGCCACGGTCCAATAGATTAGTAGGGGCAAGCGGGTTCCGCCGAAACCGCTAAAATACTGTAACGGTAAAAAATTACCCCATTGATCTCTGGCGGTTAATAAGATCGAGTTTGCTTCGTAGCCGATATCAACCTCATCATTGAGAAGACCCGGGGGGAAGCCATGAATAGTAAAAAGATAACCAATCAGGCTGACTGTTAATACTGTCATAAGCCAGAAAAGATCAGAGTAGAAAATAGATTTAAGTTTTCTCATGGCTTAATAAAAACACTATAACACCAAATAAGAAAAGGAGAGAAACGACGCTAATAAATGCTCCAATATAGAAACCCTGAGGCTGGTAATTAAATTTAACGACATGCTCTCCTGCCGGAAGAGAAACTGCCCGGAAAGTATAGTCGGCTCTTAAGATTGGAGCTTCTTGGCCATCAACCAAGGCTTTCCATCCGGGATAGTAGTTATCCGACAAAAAAAGGAGCTTTGGTTTATCACTATTAGTTTGGATAGTTACTTCATTTGGCGTATAGGCAATAATTTCAGCAGCAGCTGAGCTACCGGCTGCAGGTTTAATTGCCGGCTCTTTTTCTAGGATGAGCGTATTCCGGGCGTCGAAATCAGAGCTGTAAAGTCTGGCAAGAATTTGATTCTCGGGCAAAATTTGATAGTTATCCGCCAAAAAAGCCCGAGGCAAAGCAGTATGTCTATCGTAAAATTTCCATTGACTAACTTGCCCGGCAAAACCAAATTGCGCGCCGGGAAATTTGGCAAAATTCTGGCCCGTATCCAGTGTCGGACTGTCAGTAATATCTACAAAATCCTTTACCCCCAGTAAATCCAATGACTTATTTTCAATACTTTCGTTTTTCTGGTTTATCCAGGCGTCTGACCGAGGAATATTCTGGGTGCTGCCGGCCAGAAATTCTTCATAACGGCGGATGTAGAGCGGGTCATAACCTTCGGGGGAAAAAACCCGATAGAAAGTGGCAAAATTATTATCGATATACGATCTCTCCTGGCCGAAAAAGCGATTGAATCCGGCATTTTGCCGCAAAAAATTAAAGACCGGATGGCTGGGAAAAACAAATTTCGCCGGAGCAAAAGGTTGATATTTATTAAAGAAATAGGCATATTCCAAAGTAGCAAGAACGATAAAAAGGATGCCGGCAATTTTTTTGAGGCGCTTCGGGAGCACTAAAATAATTCCCAAAGTTGACCCTGCTAAGACTAGCGGCAGGACACAATTTCTAATGGTGATTAGTAATTCGCTCGAAACCATAAGCAGCTAAAATGCTCAAACTGAACTGGAAAATAAAGATCATTCTTGAAGGATACCCGGAAGAAAGAACCGGAATATGCAGCCAATCAAAAACATAAGCAAATGGTGCCAGAGAAAATAAGAGGCCGAGGACACCCGCCCCTAACCAGAATCTGATTTCTTTCTTTTCCCGAATATATTTTAAGGAGAACAGAGCCAGGATAAGAGCGACAATTCCAAAATAACCTTGGAAGTTTCCATAATCGCGCCCACGAAAGTTATTTGTTCCCGGGTTACCATAAAAATCCGGAGCCACTATAGTAACTAAATTTTGCCACGGAAATGTCGATTGATAGAAAAGTTCTCGGCTGACGGTTGCTTCCCTGGCAGATTGGAAATAGAGTTCTGCTGACGGAAAAAGTTGAACAGCAGAAATAGCGAGGGAAAATATAGGAATCAGGATCAGAAATTTTCCGGGAACGCGGCGAAATAGCAAATAGGCAAAAGTAATCAGATAAACATAGACCGTTGTTTGGATATGACCGCCGAAAATAGAGAAAGCTAAAAATATAGGGATGAGCCAGAGATAAAATTCTTTTTTCTTATCAAAGTAATTATTGATACCCCATAAGGCTAAAGGTAAAAACAGCGCGCTTTGAATGACTACTAGTTGTTCGGCCCAGACAACAAGATAGGAAATATTTGCGGCAACGATGCCCCCAAAGACGCTGGCAAGAGGCGAAAGTTTCAGGGATCTTAAGAAAAGATAGACAAAGAAACTGAAAAGTAACGGTAACCCAATCACCTGAAGGTTCCAGGCGGTTAGATATGGAAGAACCAGGAATAAAATTGTCCCGGGAAAAAAGATTGAAGACTGCAAATTGGCCAAGAGCGGAGTGCCGGAAAAGTTATAGGGATTCCATAGAGGAATTTGTCCCGATTTAATCATATCTGCGGCCAAAGTTTTCCAGGGATACATTTGCCTGACGACATCCATAGCAGTGACACCTTTTCGGGTGGTCCAAGGATCAAAGCCGGCAAAGCCGCCGCCATTCCAGGGAAAATAATAGGAAACCAGAAGGTTTCCGGGAAAAGGCAATAGTCCTTTAAAATAGAATTGCCAGAACAGAGCTACATTGGCTGCCAGCAAAATCAGGATAGCCCAAAAAACGTGACTTTTAATAATTTTTTTCATTCAGTAATTCTTTTTTCTACGATAATATCCCCGGGGAAGTTTTGCGTTTCCAGAATTTTACCGATTTTAATGAAACTCTTTTCCCAACCGGCAATTTCCCAGGGGCGTTCCCGGTTTGGTTCGATAATGACATAAAACAAACCTTCTTTTCCGGTTGGCGGGGTGGCTTGGCTGCCAATTCCCAGCAAAGGAATGCTCATTCGAAAATTTTCGGGAAGACGCTTATATTTTTGCTGTCCGTATTGCCAAAAATCATATTGCCAGATGTAATCATAAACAGGCGGCGTATAAGCAAAATAGGCGAAAGGTTTTCCGTCAGATGAAGAATAAACATAATCTAAAACCATTTGCTGCACTTTTAAATTGGCAGTATCTGAGGTGGTGGATCCTTTAATTTCCGAGAGTAGAGCGGCAGGGCTGATTGCTTTGTAAATTATCATCAGAAACAAGAGAAGAAGCGGCAGCCGGAGATAACGATATTTTTGCCAAAGTATTCCTAGCGGAATGGAAAAAAGCAGCGCATAAACGATAGGTAGTCCGGCCCGGTACCAAACCCAAAGCGGTCCGGGATAAAAGCTAAAACCCACATAGAAAACAACAATGATGATTGCGCATATTTTTATAAAAGATAATTGTGGTTCAAGTTTTTTCTTCCAAGCAAGGTATGATCCCCATAGCATCAAGATCACCGTCGGAACAACAATAAACCATTCCCGAAAAAGCAGAACCATAGTTAAAAAGTCGTCGCCAAACGACCAGGCCCGGTCCAGAAAACGCTGGGGTAATGACGCGTGAGTACCATACAAGCTGTTACTACCGGAAAAGATTTTCAAAATTCCTCTGGAAATCAAAAAATCATGACGAAAATCAAAAGCAACTTGCGGTAGAAAAGTTAACCCTACTAAGAATAAGCCCATTAAGAAACTCTTTCCCAGAGTTCGCCAACCTCTAAAAGTTACGAATAACACAATAAGAACAGGAAGGGTAAAAAGGGCAAATCCAATTTCAAATTGGAAAAAGAGGCCAGTGAGAACTAAGAGCGGCACCCAAAAAATCCTTTTTTGATTAATGAAAAGTTCATACGAACACCAAATAAAAAAGATGAAGAGAAATGTCAGCGGATGCGGACTGGCGACTATTGTTGAGTTAGTAACAAAAACCGGAGCGAGAAGAGTTATACCGGAAACAATGATGGCAATGACTGGACCAAGATACTTTCTGACCAGAAAAAAAGTGATGACAGAAGAAGTTAAAGATAAGATCGACAAAAAGATGGTAAATGAAATTGGATTCCCACGAGAAAGAGCAAAGGGAATGGCCATCAGCCAGGTCCAAATCGGTCCCATAAGGACTCCGGCCAGGCCGCTATAACGGCTGACGAGATTAATCTTATGATCGATGACAAGCTGCTTAACCAGGATCGTGTCCAGTCCTTGATCAAACCAGAAAAAAATATTCCCACTAATAACCGGGACCAGCCGAACAAGAGTTCCCAACCCCAGGAGAAAGAGGAAAAGAGCGGTAGCGGTTTTCTTACTATTTAAACGCATAGCAGTCAAAAAGATCGTTGGCGTAATATGGCACGATTGTCCGGTCCAGATGGGCATCGGCCACAAACCGTTTGGCAATTTTTTCCAGAGCGGGGTTAACTGCCTCCAGCCGGGTGGCCAGATAGCCCAAAGAAAGGTTACGCCAATGCGAAGTAAACACTATTTTCCTAAACCCGGCCTGTTCAAGGTATTTCTGCGCGGCTTGCCGGCTAAAGAAAACGCGGTGCATTTCCATATACCATGACCATTTGGTTCCCATTATTTTTGCCAGGAAACTTTGCGGATCAACGGTGGAAAAAGCGAAGACGCCGCCCGGTTTAAGACAAGAATAAACTTTCTTAATCTCCGAGACGGGATCAGTAAAGTGCTCAATGACATCCCACATAGTGATGGCGTCAAAAGATTCTGGCTTAAACATTTTATCAGTAAACGGTTTATTGATTAGGGAAATATTATAATTTTTCTTGGCATACTCCACAGCCCATTTATTTGGTTCTAAGCCGGCGGCTTCCCAACCATGGTTTAAGGCCAACTTTACGAAAAGTCCGGTGTTTGTGCCGATGTCCAGAAGTTTCCCTTTTTGAGGATATTGCTTCTCAAGTTTGGCCAGATACTTTTCAAAAGTTATTTTTCTGGCCTGTTGCTCGGAGAAGTAGGTTGGGTCTGTTGATTGTTCATAATAAGTGCTGATTTCTTTTTGAGAAGAATCATCGTCAACATAAATAATTTGGCAGTTTTGGCATTTTACTATCGGGCCATGAATACCAAAAGAATTACTGGTACAGGCGTAATCTTCATATTTTCTTTTTGCCCCGGCTTTTTTAGTGGAAGAAAAAAGCAGTGTTAACGAATTAGATTTACAGAAACGACAGTCTTTATTCATTCTTAGTTGTAACTTTAATTTTTCCGAACACTTCTCCCGGCACATCGTCTATATATGAAGGCACTGTTATTATATACTCCTCTTTAGCCTGTATAGATGGCTCGTGGCCGGACCAATAGAAAAGATATTTGAAACCATTATCTTGGCCGGCAACAATATTGTAGTTTACCTTAAATGGTTGCCCACCCGATTTATCAATAATATATTTAATTGCCTGTTTTTTATAGTACATACTGAAATCATATTTATTACTGACAATCTGCCACGTATTTGTCAGCATAAATGCCGTAATGATTAATGTCATAATCCGGAAATCGATCCGGGATAAAAATGCGGCGAAGAAGATTATAGCCACAGGAAATGTCGAGAGAAAATAATATTCCGGTACATGGAACGGGTATAAAGTAAAAAATGCCAGCGGAACTAATATCCAAACAAAAAGTATTTTTCTTTGAAATGCGGAAAATCCGGATTTAATAAAACTAATAGTGATTACAATTGTCGTAGCTAAATTAAGTAAAGCATTAACGAAATCGTTATATATAATTAACGGCAGAATTTGCTGGCGAAAGCTTTGAACTAATGTAATGATGTTTGTGATAAGTTTCGTTGGCAGGAAATAGTTCTCGTTTTTTGCCTGTCCAGAAAATATCAGTTGGAAAATTCTTTTTGTCACCATAAAGTTGTGCCTTATGTCAAAGAAGATCAGTGGGAACGCAAAAAGAACGATGATGGCAAGGATAATGAATTTTTTCTTGAAGTGAAAAAACAAACTTTGGGGTATTAGGACCATTGCTGCGGGTGAAACACTTAAAGTAAGTCCCAAGACCGGGCCAAGCAATAAGCCCTTTTTGTTAAGAAGTAAGTATAAGACAGTTAGGCTAAGTAACATTATTAAATTTGAAGGAGCAGTCGTCCGGTCGTAAAAATTTATCTGGAAAGAAAAAGCATAGATAATTAAGGCTATAACCGCTACCTTTTCGTCAAATAATAACTTGGCAACTTTATAGATGAGCACCATTGTGATTACCGAAATTAAACTTACCGCAATATTTGCCGCCAGGGGATCCATTCGAAACACAAAATAAAATATAGATAGGAAATAAAAAAATAACGGAGCTATGTATATACCGCCGACAGAAATTTCCTGGCCGATTAGTGAAATTTTGTGATCAACCAAAAACTGCTTAATCCACCACGCTGCAACATCTTGATCAAAATCCATTCCTGCCAATTTTTCCAGGTTGTAAATTCTTAGAATAAATCCGATAAGTATAATGAGGAAAACCCAGCGCTTCACTTTTGCTTAATTGTATGTAAATACCACCAGAAATACCAAGGATTTCTAAGACAGGAAAGCGGGTTTCGTGAGCAGTTGGGGGCAAAATATACAGTCTGAGTAAAATTTTCACCGCCGCTTTGGACTATTATTTCTGTTTTCTGCGGATGTGAGTTTTGCAGGTCAATTATTATTCCCCCGCCAAGATCATCTTGATCACGGGTTTGAATGTTTTCGATTTGCGGGCTAGTTTGAACGGATATTTGTGCTATTGCCGGGTTGTTATTAGCGTCACGTGGATAAAAAATCAGTCTGACCGGATTGCGGCTGACAAAAGCGTAGCGGTTGTTAACATAGACAAAGGATTTATTTTGATCTATTGGCAGGTTTGAAAGATAGAGCGGATAGGCGGCGGGATCTTTGTTAACCGTTTCTTTGGAAATGGTCTGTTTGCCCGGCAAGTCAAACCACTGAGGAGAAAAGACGGCAACGGCAACATGCATCGTCATACAAGACAAGTTTATACTCCCCTTCTTTTTCCAGGGAGTATTTTTGGGCATCGGTAATATTATTTCTTAACTCAATACCCGCCGATTTCTGATCATCAGGGATAGGATCAAGGAGATGGTTAGGCCAGCGTGAACTGTCCACAATAAAGGGGACAATCCAGGAGGCGCTTCCAACTGCCGTTCGTGATGAGTAAGGGTCGATCAGGTTCGAATCGTAAACTCGTAAATCGCTGATAAATAACCGGCCGCCAGCCAGGCGCAGGCGGATCCGGTAGGCATTGGTATTTATCCACCAGGCTCGTGAGGAGCGGTCTTTAAAAATATTTCCCTCGTAGACAGTAAATAATGGCTGCTTCTTGTTGAAAGGAAAATTTTGCGCGGTGACAACTTGATTATTTGAATCTTTTTTCCGCCACTGGCTGACATATTCGAGCTGCCAGGAAAACATCTGCTGATATTTTGCCTCCATAGAGTTTTCCAATCCAATAACGGCAATCGTGTAGTCGTTTAAATCTTGGGCATGGGCTTGGTCAAAAAGATATTGGAAATAAGCAAAGTTCGTCGTTCGGCGCATAAAGTCGTTCGGCTGGGAAGTGTGAGAATTGGTCGGATCGCCATAATTTTCCACCGGATCAGAGATTGTCTGACGGATTATCAGCGGAGAAGTGACAGCGCTACCGGTGGCCGGAATTATTGGCCAATTGGGGCTGGGAACATAAGGGTAATGCTCAGGGCCGCCATAAAGAGTGAGCCGGTCGGTTCCCCACTGGTCCCGGGTTATTTCGTGCGCCTGAATGTGATATTTGTCGCTTAAATATTGCAGCGAATAGGCATCGATAATCCAGGAAACGGTGGTTTTTGGAAAACCGCCAAAAGCTTTCTTGAAGCCGGCCATGTAGGTGTCAATCAATTTCTTTCTGTCATCGGGAGAGTAGCCAAGTAAATATAGATTTCCCGGTTGATACCATTTTTGGACATCACCATGATAAACTACCCCGCTTTCGGAGGCTAAAAGTGGGGTAATTTCCAGGAACCCCGCCATTTCAAAACCTTTATTTTTAGCATCGTTAAGGACCGAAAGATATTGTCCGTCATTCAAAGCGTCAAAGCGCACGGCAAAAGTGGCTGGCAAGTTCTTCTGTTCCAAGGTTTGCAGTTGCTGTTTTAGAAAATCAATATTTCCCGCATCGTAACACTCCGAACCGCGGACTTGATTAATAATTAGAGTGTAGTGAGGCTGGTTTCCGGTGGCCAATATTTGTCTCGGAGAAAAAAGAACAGCTATCGTCGTTAGTGCGGTAACTACAAGTAATTTTGTATAATGAACTCGTGTCCAAAATTTTTTCACGCGTTGCCACATTTCTTCCAGTAATTCTAATTCTTTTCCTCTCCTATTTCACCTGGAAACCCCTCCTGTCGCCCGGCTATTTTTCCATGCATGACGATCAACAGGTGGTTCGGCTTGAGCAGTTGGATAAGGCCCTAAAAGGGGGACAATTTCCCGTCAGGTGGGTAGAAGACTTGGGTTTTGGCTACGGTTATCCGCTGTTTAATTTTTATCCTCCCTTATCCTATTACCTTGGAGAGATTTATCACCTGACAGGTTTGGGATATATTGATTCGATCAAGTTGGTTTGGTTCACGGCTCTCTTGGGATCTGCTTTGGCAATGTACTTTTTGGCTAAGGAATTTTTTGGCAGAGCCGGAGGAACAGTTGCCGCGTTATTTTATTTATACGCCCCATATCACGCTGTTGACGCCTATATCCGCGGCGCTTTAGCGGAACTTTTCTCCTTTGTTTGGCTGCCGCTAATTCTTTTAGCTGTTTATAAAAAACGCCCGGTTTTGGCCGGGATCCTATTGGGATTGTTAATGATTACCCACAACCTCATTTTTCTGCCGTACATGGTTTTCTTTGCCGTCTGGGCTTTGGTTTTCAGCCGGAAATCTCTTCTTCTTTCGCCGATTATTGCCTTTGGTTTAACCGCCTTTTTTTGGTTGCCGGAACTGGCGGAAAAGCAATTTACTCTGGTTGACCAGTTGCTGATTAAAAATCTAGCCTCCTATCAGATTCATTTTGTCTGTCCGGCGCAGCTTTGGAACAGTCCCTGGGGTTTTGGCGGCTCGGTGGCCGGTTGTTTTGACGGAATGTCTTTCGCGCTGGGAAAAATATCCTGGTTAGTAATTTTAGTTTCCTTGGTGGCTGCCTTGCTTTGGAGAAATAGAAAAGCGCTTTTAGTATGGGTTTTACTGGCGTTTTCGCTTTTCATGACTACCGACTATTCCCGTTTTCTTTGGGACCGGATTTCCCCGCTTTGGTACCTGCAGTTTCCCTGGCGCTTTCTGGAATTTGTAGTTTTGTTTGCGGCTCTTCTGGCCGGGTTTATTGGTAAAAAACTCTGGCTGGCCGTTCCCCTGATCGCCGCGGTAATTTTTGTTCAGGGGAAATATTTTGTCCCGCAACGCTATATTCCGGTTTCTGATAACCAACTACTGACGGATAAATATGTCAAATGGGACATCAGCGGGTCGTCTTTTGAATTTATGCCGAAAGGAGTTGCGACTTACATCAATGATAAAGGGGTAGTGTGGGTGGATATTAATCAATTTGAAATTCGAAATTCGAAATTTGAAATTAATAACGGTAATGTGAATGTGAATTATTGGAATCCTGACAGTTTTTCTGTGACCGGCAATTTCAGTGACAATGCGGTTTTTCAGCCGCAAATAACCAATTTCCCCGGCTGGAAAATATCCGTTGACGGCCGAGAAGTTCCTATTACTGATGACAATCCGTATAAATTGATTACGGTTGACATATCTGCCGGAAACCACACTATTAATGGTATATTTACTAATACCTGGCCGCGGGTTGCGGGAAACGCGATTTCTCTAGCGTTTATCCTTGGAATCGGAATTTATGGAGTTGGAAGATATCAAAGGAAAAACCATTAGAAGTGTGGTCGCCCTGATCGGTCGGACAGTTTTATTGCAGGCTGTTTCCTTGGTGGCTTTCTTTTTTCTGGGGATTTTCTTGTCCCCATCGGCAATTGGTGTTTTTATTGCCGTCAACGCTCTGCTGCAAATTTTTACTATTTTTACCGATGTGGGGTTGGGAGCGGCTTTAATTCAAAAAAAAGAAGAACTTGACGAAGACGACTTACGGACAACATTTACTATTCAGGAGATTTTGGTCACGGCGGCGGTTGTCGTCGGATTCTTGGTTACCAGATATATCGCGGGCTATGCCCATCTAAACTCTCAAGGCATATTTTTATATCATGTTCTTTTAATAACCCTATTTATTTCTTCCTTAAAAGCCCTGCCATCCTTGCTGCTGGAACGGAAACTGGCGTTTGATGTCCAGGTCATTCCGCAAATCGTCGAGTCGTCGGTTTTTAATGTCCTGGTAGTGGTTTTGGCTTACAGAGGCTTCGAAATTGATTCCTATTCCTGGGCCATTTTGGTTTCAGCTCTTGTCGGGCTGCCGTTGTACTATATTTTATCGCCGTGGAAGGTGAGATTTGGCATAGCCAGACATAAGGCCCGGGCGCTTCTGTCGTATGGCATTGCTTATCAGGGGAAAAGCGTTTTGGCGGTTATCAAAGATAATCTTCTGACAGTTTTTTTAACCGGCTGGGTGGGGACGGAAGGCGTAGGATATTGGGGTTGGGCCCAGCGTTGGGCCTACAGCCCTTTCCGGTTAATTGTGGACAGTGTGACTCGGGTAACTTTTCCGGCCTATGCTCGTGTTCAGCATGAACAAGAGACCTTGCGCAAGGGAATTGAAAAATCGCTTTTTGCCGTGAGTTTTGTCCTCTTTCCCATTCTGACCGGGATGATTTTTCTAATCCAGCCGATAATTTATGTCATTCCCAAGTATGCTAAATGGGAAGCAGCTCTGCCCTCGTTTTATTTTCTTTGCCTGGGAGCGGGGTTGTCGGCAATTTCTAATGTTTTGGTCAATGCTTTGGATGCTACCGGCCGGGTCAAAACTACTCTTGGCCTAATGATTTTATGGATTGCTCTAACCTGGGGCTTTACCATTGTCCTGGTTGGAAAATTTGGGTTCACTGGAATCTCTATGGCTTCGTTTGTGGTCGCTCTAACCGTGGTGTATACCGGATATCTCTTAAAAAGGCACATTGAATTTAGCTTTGTTAAGCCAATCTGGAAGCCTACCTTTTCGTCAGTGGTCATGGGCCTGGGAATGTTTTTAATTTTAAGAGTAGCTTCCGGTATTGTTGGAATTTTGTTAGCCGGGATAACTGGGGCTATAATCTTTGCGGGAGTCTCTTTTATGATTGACAGGAAAGAGATTATGGAGAATTTTGGAATTTTTCTTAAAGCTTATCGCAAATGAAACCAAAAATTTCCATCGCTATTGTCACTTTTAACGAAGAAAAACATATCAAAGAATGTTTGGAAAGCGCTCGCTTCGCCGATGAAGTGGTGGTCGTCGACGGTACTTCTTCAGACAATACCGTAAAAATTGCCAAACAACTGAAGGCAAAGGTTTTCGTTGTTCCCAATCAGCCGCTCATGAAGAAGAACATGAACCTGGCCTTTGAAAAATGCCTTGGAGATTGGATTTTCAGTCTCGATGCGGATGAACGGATAACGCCAGAGCTCCAGGAAGAAATAGGGAGAGTAATTTCTGACCCGCAAGCCACAGCCTACCGGGTTCCCCGCAAAAATATTATTTTTGGCAAATGGATCGAGAACAGTCGGTGGTACCCAGATTGGCAATTGCGGCTCTTTAAGAATGGTAAGGCGAAGTTTCCTGCCAAACATGTCCATGAAGAACTGGAGGTTGACGGAAATATCGGCCAACTGGAAAATGCTATTCTCCATCTCAATTGGGTAACGGTTTCTGACTTTTTGTTGCGATTTGACAGTTACACGACTCGGGAGGCGGAAAAATTAATTTCCGAAAGCAAAGAAATCACCTGGAGAGATGCCATTAAAATGCCCACTGATGAATTTTTAAGCCGCTATTTTTTTGGCCAGGGTTACAGAGACGGTCTGCATGGATTGGTTTTAGCGCTTCTCATGGCTTTCTATATGGAGGTAACTTTCGCTAAAATATGGGAAAGGAAGGGTTTTTGGCAGCGAGACGTTTCCTTGAATGATTGTAATAGACAGTTTTTGCAAAGCAGCAGAGACTACAAATATTGGCTTTTTACTGAGCAAATGAAAGATACGAAAAATCCGCTGAAGTTATTTAGTCATAAGTTAAAAAGGAGATTCCGATGAGCAAAGTTCAGACTTCTATTGTCATCCCGGTCTACAACGAAGAAGGAAATCTGACAGAGCTCTATAAGCAACTGCGTGAAGTTTTGGACAAACAAGGAAAAGAGTACGAACTGATTTTTGTTAATGATGCCAGCCGGGATAAATCTCCCGAAATTCTTCGAGAGTTGAACGGTAAGGACAAGAAAGTTAAGGTAATAAATTTGTCACGAAACTTTGGCCAGCAGGCGGCGGTTATGGCCGGTCTGGCTCAAGCGAAGGGGGAAGTGGTTGCGACAATTGATGCGGACCTACAAGATCCGCCGGAAGTTTTGGGAAAAATGCTGGAAAAGATTGCTGAGGACTATGATGTGGTCTACGGCGTTTCGAAAGTCCGTCGTGATCCCCCGATAAGAAAACTTTTGTTTGGTCTCTATTATTTTTTGATGTGCCGATTGTCCTCCATTACCATTCCTCGCAACGTTGGAATTTTTGCGGTGATGCGCCGGCCAGTTGTGGAAGCCCTGCTAAGTCTTCCGGAACGGAACCGCTTTATTCCGGCCTTGCGCACCTGGGTAGGCTTTAAACAGTTGGGCCAGGAATATGAAAAACCGCCGCGGTTTGCTGGCAAGCAGTCTCAGAATTTTGCAAAGCTGGCAAAAATGGCTTTTGACGCAATTTTCTCTTTTTCCTATGTGCCGCTTCGACTGGCGACTTATATCGGGTTTGCCGTTTCCATCTTTGCTTTCCTGGTAATTGTCGATGTTTTATACGCTAAACTAGTAGCAGGAACGGCCGTTTTAGGGTGGGCGTCACCATTGGTTTCCACTCTATTTATCGGTGGAATCCAGCTGCTTATTTTGGGAGTTATCGGAGAATATTTGGGCCGGATATACGATGAAGTTAAGCAGCGCCCGACCTATGTTATCTCCGAAAAAATCGGCTTTAATGACTAAAATCTCCGTTGTGGTACTCCACGTTAAAAATGCCGCTATGACCGGGGAGTGTTTGGCGTCATTGGAAAAACTGAAGGTTAGAGATATTGATCTCTCATTAATTATAGTAGACAACGCCAGTGAAGATGATTTTTCCGGATACAAATCTAAGTGGGACTTTATTTTCATTAAAAACGAAAAAAATTTGGGGTACGCTGGAGGAAACAATGTCGGGATAAAACGGGCACTTGAAGATGGCGCCGAGTATGTTTGGATTTTAAACAACGATACTGTGGTTGATCCGCATTGCTTACAGGAGTTAGTGATTGCTGCCCAAAGACACCCGAGTGGCGGCATTTTTGGGGCAAAGATTTATTTTGCTCCGGGATATGAATTTCATAAAGAAAAATATAAAAAATCCGAGCTGGGGAAAGTTCTCTGGTGGGCCGGTGGGGAGATTGACTGGAATAACGTGATGACTAAACATCGGGGAGTAGATGAAGTGGACATTAATCAATATGCCCAAGAAGAAAAGACCGGAGCGGTCACCGGAACAGCAATGTTAGTGACAAGAGAAGTTTTTGAGAAAATCGGACTGTTAGACGAAAAATATTTCCTTTATTTTGAGGAAAGTGACTTTTGTCTGCGAGCCCTCAGAGCAGGTTTCGAACTTTGGTATGTTCCCACTGCGGTTGTCTGGCACAAAAACGCTGGATCTTCAGGTGCAGGGTCAGACCTTCATGACTACTATACGACCCGGAATAGACTGCTGTTTGGCCTTTTATATGCTCCTCTTAAATCCAAAATTGCCTTGGGTCGGCAGGCTATCGGATTTCTTTTTTCCGGAAGGCCCTGGCAAAAAAAGGGAGTTAAAGATTTTTTGACAATTAATTTTGGTAAAGGCTGCTTTCCGGCATGAAACACCGACTTTTAGCTATTCTTTTCAGCCTTGCAGTCGTTTTGGTCATGGTTACTCCCTTATGGCGAAGCGGAGTTGTTGATAATCTGGGGAATATTCTCTTTGACGCCGGAGCCACCTATTATGACGCCGGAGTTCACCTATCCCTAATTGGGGAAATGCAATCTCGTTTTCCCCCGACCGATTTTGCATACGGCGGAGTCCCTCTTAAGAATTACCACTATTTGTATGACACTGCCTTGGCCGCTGCCGTAAAGGTGACGGGTATTTCTTACCTGGATCTGTATTACCGGTTTGCCCCGATTATTCTGGCGCTTCTGTTGTCTCTAGTAATTTATCTAACTACATTAGTCTTGACGAAAAACCCCTGGGCGGCCACATTTTCTATTTTCTTTTCTGTTTTTGCCACCAGCTTGGGAGTCTTGACAATGCGGGGAACGAACAATGTCTTTATGACTGATCAGATTTACGACATGATGATTAATCCTCAGGGGGTCTTAAGCCTAATAGTTTTTTTGTCGCTGTTTCTTCTTTTGGCGGCATACGAGAAGTCCGGAAGAAAATGGCAGATGTTAGTCTTTGCGATTCTTTTGGCGGCTTCTTTCGGCATAAAAGCTCATGGTGGGGTGGTTTTTGCTATTGGGGCAGTTTTTGGAGCGGGTTGGTTCTGGTTTAAAAAGAAAGATATTTTTGCTGTTTTGGCAATATTAATTGGTTTAGGTGGAATGCTGACCTGGGTGAAACTTAATCTGGACGGTTCGGCGGTCGGTATCCAGGTGGCTCCTTTTTGGCTGCTCGAAAGGCTGATGGGAGATTATGAACGGCTTTATCTTATCAGTTTTACTCAGCATCTAGAGACGGCTAAACATTTTGGGAACTGGTTAACTTTAACCCGATTATATTTAGAAGCCTTCATTATTTATCTTTTCGGAAGTCTTGGGTTGCGGATTATTGGGTTGTTACCATTAATTTCTGCGCTTAGAAATTGGCAAAGAACAGCCTCGTCTCGTGCTTTTCTTTTCTTTAGTGGTCTGGCTTCTTTTGCTATTCCTCTCTTTTTTAATCAGGGAAAAAAGCCGTTTGATATTGTCCAGTTCACACCATATTTCACCTTATTTCTGGGCATTTGCTTTACGGTTTTTGTTTTTGCCGTTTTAGACCGTGTTAATAATAAGGCCGTCAAAGTTTTAACGCTTCTTGTTTTGGTGGCAATTTTTCTGGGGTTAGATAAAAGAGAGTTGCTCTCGCGGGGCGTGTATCTTAATTATGACCGCAGTGAAGTGCGCCAAACCATCGATGGTCCAATGCGCGGAAATCAAGTGGCTATAACCGCTCAGGAAGTAGCCGCGGTTAACTACATTCGCGCCCAAACGCCAACAGAGGCCATTTTTTTGGTTGCTCCGACAAAACTGAATTTGGGAACGCTTTGGTTTAGTGCTTTAGCCTGGCGGCGGACAGTCTATTCCGGTGAATTTTTTCCGTTCCAAGTTGGTTTAGACACGGCAGCCGGCAAAAACCACATTATAAAAGAGTTTGGTCCTGAACCGGTTAAAGCAGATTTTGGTTATGTTTTTCTGCGACGCAACGAAGTGCCCGAGTTTGGTAGAATTAAAGATAAATATCAGTTACACACCGTTTTTGAAAATAGTGAAGCTGTGATATATGAGCGTTAAACTTTCAGCCGTCGTTTTTACTTTCTGGCCGGAGGAAGAACACTATCTCGAGGCGTGTCTAAAGAGTGTTCATTTTGCTGACGAAGTTATTGTTGTCGATAACGGAGCCACTGAAAAAACACTGGAAATTGCCCGGAAATACACGAAGAAGATTTATAGAACTGCTTCTAAGGATTTCTCCGAAATGCATAATTTGGGCAAAGAGAAGGCAACCAGTGATTGGGTCCTTTTTATCGACGCTGATGAAAGAGTATCTCTGGCTTTACAAAAAGAGATTCTAAAAGAGCTGGAGTCGCCGCGATCAGACGCTTATGAACTACGCCGGGTGAATTTCTTTTTGGGAAAAGAAGTGAAGTTTGGTGACCGCTATCCAGACTATGTCACCAGACTTTTTAAAAAAGATCGTTTAGAAGGTTGGACGGGAGTAATTCATGAATCGTCAAAAGTAAGCGGGGAGATTGGGAAATTGGAGGCCCCCCTGTATCACCTGACCCATCGCGATATTTTTTCAATGATGGAAAAGACCATTAATTTTTCTGAACGCGAAGCCCGGCTGCGTCTGGCAGCCAATCATCCAAAGGTGGTTGGATGGCGGCTGGTAAGAGTATTTTTAACGGAGTTTTATTCCCGGCTAGTAAAATATCAGGGATGGCGCCAGGGAACTGAGGGCTGGATTGACGGCATATTTCAATCATTTTCGTTGTTTATTGTTTACGCCAAACTTTGGGAAATGCAAAGAAAACCGTCGCTTAAAGATACCTACGAAGAGCTTGACAGGAAAATTCTGGAGGGAACCTTATGAAGGTGGGACTGTTCAGTCCCTACCTCGATACTCTCGGCGGGGGAGAACGCTATTTTCTGACTGCAGCGCAATATTTTCTGAACCAAGGCCATCATGTTGATATTTTTTGGAATGGCGACCGTGACTGCCAAGTCCTACAAAAAAGATTTGACCTCGATTTGTCCAAGGCCAGGTTTATTAGCGATATATTTTTTTCCCGCACAACTTTACCGGAAAAGATATGGCGGACAAGCCAGTATGATCTGATTTTTTTTCTTTCTGACGGCAGCATCCCGGTAACCTTTGCCAAAAAAAACATTCTTCATTTTCAGGTGCCTTTTAATTATTCAAATCAAAAAACATTGCTGAATAGGTTAAAATTGACCCGCTTCAGCGATGTCGTTTGTAATTCACGGTACACTAAGGGTTATATTGATAAAACTTATGGCCTTAACAGCAGTATCTTGTACCCACCCGTAGATATCGAAAAGTTTTCTCCCGGCCCCAAATCAGAGATCATTTTATCGGTGGGCAGATTTTTTGCCCCCAGCAATCCCAAGAAACAAGAAATAATGATCGAAGTCTTTAAGGAAATGAATTTGAAGAAGTGGAAACTGGTGCTAATCGGCGGGGTAGCTTCCGAGAGTGCAAATGAGATTTCCTTGCTAAAGCAGAAAGCCAAAGGTTCCAACATTGAGATTATTACTGACAGTGATTTCAAAACGCTGCAAAAATATTATTCTGAGGCAAAAATCTATTGGCATGCGGCCGGCTTTGGGGAAGATCTGGAAAAATTTCCCGATCGGGCAGAGCATTTTGGAATGACAACAGTCGAGGCGATGGCTGCGGGAGCAGTACCTGTGGTTTTCGGTGGCGGCGGACAGCTGGAAATTGTTGAAGACGGAATTTCCGGGTATTTTTGGAAGCAGAAAGATGATCTGAAAGCCCAAACTCTAGCTCTTATAAATAATTCTGATCTTAGACAAAGATTGGCGATAGCTGCCCAGCAGCGGGCAAAACTTTTTAGTAAGGAAAAATTTTTTGATCAGCTGGAAGAGCTATGCGGTTCTTAAAATTTTGGCCAGTTCTGGTTTTTCTGGTATATATTTTTGCAGTCTACCGCCCGTTTATTTTTGGCGGGCGCTTGCCGATTCCGGCCGATACGATTGTGGGGTTATATTATCCCTGGCGAGATGCTTTTTCTGATCAGTACCCCAACGGAATTCCGTTCAAAAATTCTCTGATCACGGATGCTGTGCGACAGGAATATCCCTGGCGGCAATTGGCTATCGAGCAGCTTAAACAAGGCCATTTGCCTTTATGGAATCCTTATTCCTTTTCCGGTTATCCCCTGATGGCCAATTTGCAGTCAGCGCCGTTCTATTCGCTTAACTTCGTCTATTGGCTGGCTGATTTTCCGACAACCTGGTCAATCCAGGTAATATTACAAACTATTTTGGGTGGTCTGTTCATGGCAATTTTTCTTCGAAATTTGAAACTTTCACCAAGTTCGGCAGTTTTGGGGACTATCGCTTGGGTAGGTTGCGGTTTCTTCATCTCCTGGCTGGAAACGAATATGGTGGTTCAGTCAGTCATCTGGCTGCCGTTAATTCTATATTGTCTTGACAGATTAAATTCTCCCGACAGGAAATGGTGGTTAGTACCGGTTTTTATCTTCTCTATTGTGAGTACGATTCTTGCGGGCCATCTCCAGACAATATTTTATGTTATGATCGTTGCCGGCCTTTACGCTTTCTATCGGGCGATGGAAAAGCATAATCTTCGAAGCCTGATTCCTACGGGTATTTCCATTCTCCTAGCTTTATTAATCACTTCTCCTGTTTTAATACCGGCTTTCCAGTTCATTCAGCTCTCGGGAAGGAGCTTGGACCAGGCAGTTTGGAATAAGCCCGACTGGTTTCTCCCATGGCAAAACCTGATTCAGTTTATTGCCCCTGATTTTTTTGGCAATCCGGCAACCCTTAACTATTTCGGCGTCTGGAATTACGGCGAGTTTGTGGGATACATTGGCTTGGTCGCGCTATTTTTCGGACTGTCGGCAATTTTCACTAAAAGAAAGGAAGTGAGATTTTTTCAGTTAATTCTTGTTGCCGGTTTGATTTTGATTCTCCCGACACCAATTGCTGAAATTCCCTACCGCTTTAACTGGCCTTTTATTGCTTCATCCCAGCCGTCAAGATTAATTGTCATAATTAGCTTTACTCTCAGTGTCGCGGCGGCTTTTGGTCTTGATTGGTGGCAGAAAGAAAATAAAGGACGGCATCAGGCTATTGTTTCGGTCTTGTTTGGGATGGTGATCTCGGTCTTATGGCTGATAGCCTTCAAAAATCATTTGTCCATCAGCTTACGGAATTTGGTTTTGCCGACGGCTATACTTGCGACCATAATACTGGCGACTGCTTCGGTATTCTTTTCCTCTAAACTAAAAAGGGCAGCAGTGGCCGGATTGCTTCTCCTGGCCTGTTTTGACAGCGCGAAATTTGCGATTAAATTTTTGCCGTTTACGCCGGCTCAATGGCTATTTCCTAAAACAAAAATTATCAGCTATCTTTCACAACAGACAAAAACTGGTGTTTTTCGGGTAACATCGATGGAAGACCAGATTTTCCCCGATAACTACTCTGATTCCTACAAAATTCAGACGGCGTCAGGGTATGACCCATTATATTTGCAACGCTACGCAGAATTAATGATCGCTATTAACCGGGGCCAACCAGACATTAATCCGCCTTTTGGTTATAACCGATCAATTACACCAAGAAGTTATGATAAACCGCTTTATTCTTTGCTGAATGTTAAGTACCTTCTCACTCCTTTTGAACTTTTTCAACCTGATTTGCGCAAAGTGATGCAGGAAGGAGAAACGCGGCTTTACGAAGTAACTGACGCTCTTCCCAGGGCTTTTTTTGTCGAGAGAGTGAGGAAAACTAACAATAAACAAGAAACGATTACGGCCATGTTCGCGTCTGATTTTAACCCGGCAAAAGCGGCGGCAGTTGAGGATACTGACAAAATTCCGGACAACTGGTCGGAAGGGACGGCAGACATAAGAAGTTATCAACCTAACGAGGTTGTAATTGAAACAAACAATAAGAAAGATGGTTTTTTGGTACTGACAGACTCTTATTATCCGACCTGGAAAGCGGCAGTTGATGGTGTTCCGGCAAAAATTTATCTGACTGATTATGCCTTCCGGGGGATTATTGTTCCGGGAGGGGAACATAAAGTAAGATTTTCTTTATGAAAAAAATCCTGTCATTAGATGTTTTGGTTTTTCTGTTTTTACTTTTGTTTCTGCCGTTATTCTTCTGGAATTTAGGGGGTTTTGGTCTGGCGGATTTTGATGAAGCATGGTATGCCGCGATTGCCAGAAACATCATTCACAGCGGCAACCCTTATTTGCTGACATTTAACAGCGGGGCCTATTTGGATCATCCATATCTGGGTTTCTTTCTGATGGCCCTTTCGATGAAACTCTTTGGCATCACCGAGTTTGCCGCGAGGTTTCCCTCGGCAATTTTGGGATTCTTAAGTGTATATTTTCTTTACTTGCTTGGTAAAAATCTCTTTAGCCGCTTAGCCGGGTTGGCTTCCGCCCTTGTTCTTCTTTCCAGTGTTTGGTTTATTTTCCGATCAAGAACCGGAAATCTTGACGCCGTCTTTGTATTCTTTCTGATAATTTCCTTTTATCTGGCAACCAAGGTCTGTCATACCCAAAAAAGCCGGTGGCTAATCCTATTCGGTCTCAGTCTTGGCGGAGCTTTAATGGTTAAGTCAGTGATTGGAGTGGTAGCGCTAGTTCCGATAATTTTGTATTTCCTACTCATCGGCCGGCGATTTAAATTTCAGGAAATATTATTAATAGTATTGTCCTGTGCCCTGGTGGTAATGCCCTGGTTAGTGGTTAACTATTTTGTCTACGGTTTAACCTTTATTAACAATATGATCGGTATCGGAACCCGAAGCGGATCAAGAATGATGCCAAATTTTAGCGATTTGGGCGGGTCGCAGACCATGAATTATCTCCACTGGGGCATACGCAAATGGTATTATCCGGCCGTCCTGTCGCTATTTGCCTCAATAATATTAGTGATTAGGGAAAAACGCATAGTCCCGGTAATAGCCACGGTTCTGATTTTTCTTTTGGCTTTCTTAACAAACAGGAAAACAGAGATCTGGCATCTTATTCCTCTGTATCCTTTTTTAGCTCTTTTGATCGGCTTTACCGTTTGGAAATTCAGTCTGTGGCTTAAAATTCCCGGGATTATTCTTGCCGGTTTATTTATCGGTGTTGCTTTCTGGCAAATTTTTCAATTTCGTAACGAGATAAAACTAACGGATTCTGGTCTAAATTCCTGGTCAGCGGTCGCTTTGGCGGCAAAGGGGCGCAGCGAACCCCTTTATCTTGACGGCCCGGATCTCTGGCCGACAACAGTTTATTATTCGCAAAAGCGGGTTAATTGGGTTATAGCTCAAACCCCGCCTGCCGACAGCTTAATGGGAATGATGGCTTCCGGCCAGCGGCCCTTTTTACTTATTACCGAACAATGGCGGCTGGATCAGGATAAAATTAACCCAGCACAGTATCAGCTTCTGGCTGCGAATGACGGAAAGGTGCTTATCTTGGCTAAGAGTTTATGAGATCTAAACTTTTTCTCATTTTAATTGTTGTTCTGGGTTTGTTTTTACGATTCTATCGTTTAGGAGACAATCCGCCCTCGCTCTATTGGGATGAAGCATCGCTAGGTTATAACGCCTATTCAATTGCAGCTACCCTGCATGATGAGCACGGAGTTTTTCTGCCCCACGACGCTTTTGCCGCCTTTGGAGACTATAAACCCGTCGGCTATATTTACGCGGTTGTTCCCTTCGTTAAATTATTGGGGCTGACAGAGATTGCCGTTCGTTTGCCGTCGGCCATTGCCGGGATACTATTAATAATAGTCAGCTACCTGATAGTTGTTGAGCTTTCAAAAAATAGGAAATGGGCACTTCTAACCGCCCTGTTTATTGCCATTTCCCCCTGGTCGCTGCAAATGAGCCGGGCGGCTTTTGAAGCTAATCTGGCCACGCTTTTCAGTGGACTGGGGGTTTATCTTTTTCTAAAAGCCATTCGCGGAAAGACTATTTTCTTTCTCCTGTCTTCTATCTTTTTTGCGGCTGCTATGTATACCTTTAACTCCCATAGAGTTTTCGTGCCGTTATTAGTTTTGGCCTTAAGTTTTATTTATATAAAGGATATTCTTCGAATGTGGAAAAAATCTTGGGTGTTTTTTCTAACAGCGGCGATTCTTCTTATTCCGCTGGTTCCCCATCTTTTATCGCCTGAAGGCCGGCTGAGGTTTAATGAGGTGGCATGGGTAAACGATTTAAGCATTGTCGAAGCGGCTAACAAAAATATTGCCTCCAACAACAATGCTTTGTGGGCCAAACTAGTCTATAACCGGAGGATTCTTTATGGTGAAGAGTTCTTGCGTCACTATTTTGACCATTACCGGTTTAATTTTCTCTTTCAGACTGGTGATATTAATCCCCGGCTTTCCACTCAGGCAGTCGGGGAGATGTATCTTTTTGATTTTCCCTTGGTTCTTCTGGGGATATACGCTTTACTGCGAAAGCGAAATAAAATCGCCTTCATAATTTTTATCTGGCTGCTGTTAGGGCCAATACCGGCAGCTACAGCCCGGGAAACGCCGCACGCCCTGAGAACTCTTAATTTGTTGCCGGTGCCTCAAATTATTTCCGCACTGGGATTGCTCGCTCTTAGTAAAAGATTGAGGCTGGTGCTAACGCCGATATTGGCGGTGTTAGTCTTTCTATATTTACAAAACTATTATTTCGTTTATCCAACAAAGTACTCGGGTGACTGGCAGTATGGTTATAAACAAATGGTTAGATATGTGGCCACAGTCCAAAAAGATTATGATTATATTGATGTGACCAATCACTACGGCCGGCCGTATATTTATTTTTTGTTTTACAACCAGTATGATCCGGAAAAGTACTGGCAAAATCGGGATGCCAGTCGGGATCAGTTTGGGTTTTGGACAGTTTCTTGTTTTGACAAATATCATTTTGATACTTTAGCCGTGACTAATGGTAAAGGACTGTTTGTTGTTGATCCACAAACGAAATTACCGGGCCGTCAAAAAATAAAAACCATTTATGATCCAAATAACCAGCCGGTCTTTGACATCTATGATTGAATTTATCAAAACTCACAAGAGAGACATCTTGCTATGGATACTATTAATAATAGGTTTCCTCGCGACCAGGCTGGTGCGTTTGGGTTTAATTCCGATTTTTACTGATGAGGCGATTTATCTTCGCTGGAGTCAAATTCTGTCAGGGGATTTAAAGTACATCTACCTGCCGCTGACTGATGGCAAACCGCCGCTATTCATGTGGTTGGTAGCCGTGTTTATGAAGCTATTGCCCGGTACCGACCCTTTAATTACCGGCCGGCTGGTTTCGGTGCTTTCCGGTTTAGCCGCCTTGGCTGGAATTTATTTTACTTCCTGGCAGCTTTTAAGGAATAAATTTATCTCTTATCTATCTTCTATCTTCTATCTTTTGTCTTCTTTTACGTTTTTTTATGACCGTTTTGCCCTGGCTGATAGTATGCTGGCCATGTGGGGAGTCTGGAGTTTGGGGCTCGGTGTTGTGGTACTTCGTACTTTGTGGTGGCGTTGGGCAGTAGTTCTTGGAATTATTCTGGGACTGGGTTGGCTGACCAAAACTCCGGCGGAATTCTTTATTGTGCTGCTACCGATATTGGTTATCCTGAAGCCCAAAAGTATCGGCAAATACGCCCTCCTGATACTCTTATCCGCGGTTATCGCCCGGGGAATATATTCTCTTCTGTTTTTGTTACCCCAGGCATATGTCATCAATTTGAAAAGTTATGAATTCATCGTGCCCTTCTCAGAATTAATTAAGCACCCGCTGCAATTTTTCGTTGGCAACTTTAAAGGTTTGGCTACCTGGGAAATACAATATTTAACCTGGCCATTAGTGGGGCTAATCATTATCAGTCTGATAAAAATATCCCGGCCGAAAATCATCCTTCTGGCCTATTTTTTCTCGCTTTTTGTCTTCATGTTACTTTTTAATAAAGTAATCTATCCCCGATTTTTGCTAACCTTTACACCGATGCTTTTAATTCTAGCCGCGGCCGGAACTGCCGAATTTAAAAAACTGGCCCCAGTGGTTTTAATCCTTGCCTTGATATTACCCATATATACCAACTATAAACTTTTAACCGATCCGGTCCAGGCGCCAATTGCCGATACCGATTCGGCACAATATCTTAACAGTTGGTCAGCCGGCTGGGGGCTTCGCGAAATAAATAGCTTTTTTGCGGGTAAGAACACTACTGTCGGAGTGGAAGGAACCTTTGGTCTAATGCCCTATGCTTTGGAACTTTATCAAAAGGACCATCCGAATTTAACGATTAAACCGTATTGGCCGGCACCGGAAATTTTACCCGCTGGCCTGGATTACTTTATTGTTTATCAGCGGCCCGCGGCTCCGGCCGGATGGAAGGTACGCCTGATAGCCCAGTACTTTGATGGCTATGGAAAAGACTCCCTGAAATTATATAAAATCGAACCATGAAAAAATCAAAAATTATTGTCGTTCTGCCGGCATTTTTTGCCGAGAAAACAATCGAAAAAACAATAAAAGAAATTCCTGTCGGGGTTGTGGATAAAATTATTTTGGTTGATGACGCAAGCAAAGACAAGACGGCAGAGGTAGCAGAACAATTGGGATTAACAGTTTTTCGCCATCCGAATAATCTCGGCTATGGCGGTAACCAGAAGACTTGCTATTGGGAAGCCTTAAAAGATGGTCCCGATGTAGTCGTCATGCTGCACCCGGATTATCAGTATGATGGCTCAAAAATCAAGGGGCTGGTCGACCCGATTATTAACGGAGATTACGACATAATGTTTGGCAGCCGGATTAAAAACCGGGGAATGGCATTGACTGGTGGAATGCCCAAATACAAATATTTTTTTAACCGCTTGTATACCTTTTTTGCCAACATCATTACCGGCGAAAACCTTTCTGAATATATGAGTGGCCTGCGGGCCTACAGCCGCAAAGCCCTGGAAACTGTTCCGTTTCAAAGATTTTCCAATGATTATGCCTTTGACCAGCAATTCACTTTTTCAGCCATTGCCGCCGGTTTGCAAATCGGAGAGATTCCGATTCCGACCAGATACCACGATCAGCAACATACCATTAATGTCTGGCGGGGAATGAAGTTTGGCTGGGAAAGCTGTTGGGAAGCCGCGCTCTTTATATTTAATTCGTGGGGAATTTACCATGCACCGATTTTTCAAAAAAAACAGAGCTAATCTTCTTGCTCTAATAATACTTGCGATTTTCAGCGTGATTGGTCTTTGGTCGCTTATCTCTAATCCTTTCTATACCTCTCATGATGGTTTTACCCATACTGCCAGGATTGCTGCCTATTTTCAAGATCTGAGTGATGGCCAATTTCCTCCAAGATGGGCAACTAATTTTAATTCCAATTTTGGCTCTCCGATTTTTGTCTATAGTTACCCGCTTCCATATTTGCTTGGCGCCTTGCTTCACATGGCGGCAATTTCCTATCAAAATAGCTTTCGCATGGTGATGGCTGCGGGCTTCGTCCTTTCCGGATTAAGTTGTTTTCTTTGGCTAAGAAATAAGTTCAAAACTACGGGGGCTCTGGTAGGCGCTGTTTTTTACATGTGGGTGCCGTACCATTTTCTCAATGTTTATGTCCGGGCAGCTTTGGCCGAGAACCTGGCATATGGTTTTGTCCCGCTGGTGTTTTGGAGTATCGAGAAAAAATGGTGGACAGTCACCGCGGTATTGTTGGCTGCCGTCTTATTATCCCAGAATGAGGTAGCGGCATTGACCCTGCCGCTCTTTCTGGGTTGGGCGTTACTGCATCGTAGTTTTCGCCGTTTTATTTTGTCCACCGCTTTAGCGTTTGCTCTCAGCGCTTTTATCTATGTTCCTGATCTTTTCGAACGTCAATTTATTCATTTCGATCAGAACATGACATATTTTCGGGACCACTTCGTGGCTTTCTGGCAGCTTATCCGCAGTCCCTGGGGTTACGGTTTTGATTTTCCGGGAACAATTAGAGACGAAATGTCTTTTCAGTTGGGCTTGACACAGATCATGGTAGCAATATTGACCGGCGGACTGATTATGATCCGGCGTAAATTTGAAAAAGAGGTTTTGTTTTTCTTTTTGGTTTTAGCCGCCAGTGTCTTTTTGATGACAGAATCACCGATTATTCGTAACATCTGGCAGATTCTTCCGATTATTAAAACAATTGTTGATTTTCCCTGGAGGTTTCTCGGAATAACAACCATCTCTTTTGCGTTTTTTGGTGCTTATCTGGTGGCCAATTTTCGCTGGCAGAAATTATTAGCAATCGTGCTGTTACTAATAGTTTTTATTGCAAACCGTAATCACATTAGGATTAACCAGCCACTAAACTACTCGGATAAAACTTTCTCTGGTTATATAGGCACAGCGACAGCAACCAGTGATGAATATGTTCCGGTTTGGCGCGTAAACATGCGGATGCCCGGTCGGCCAAGCCGGTTTGATTTTCTCTATGGCGACGGGAGTATTTCCGAAGTAAGCGAAAATGCTTCGGGCTTGAATTGGCGAGTAGATAACACGAGCGGATCCGCAATTCTGCGCGTCAATCGTTTTTATTTTCCGCAAACAACAATTAAATATAATGGATTTAATCTGGCCAAAGGGAAAGATTGGAATGTCATTACGACCCAGAAGGACTTGAAATTCGACGACACAGGCTTAATGCTGTTATCCGGACCGAAGCCCGGATCCTATTCGCTTCGGCTTGAAGAAACACCTCTTGATAGAGCGGCAGACAGTTTATCTTTGATCTCCTTTGCCTGTATAATCTTACTGTTATTCAGGAGCGGATATGCGGCAAAGGTTAAAAATTGATAGATACCAGTTAATACTGGCGATAATTCTACTTCTTGCTTTTGTTATCAGGTTACGCGGTTTTGATTTGCGTTTCCTATTTAGCAGCGATACCGCCAGAGATTTACTAGTGGCGCGCGGAGCGATCAAACTTAACCAGCTTCCTTGGGTGGGTTCTTTCAGCTCTGCCGGGCCATTCGTTTTTGGACCAAATTGGTATTGGTTTTTGATGCTCCCAATCATTCTGTTGCCTAATGTTTTTCTTTCCCCATGGTTGTTCATGCTTGTAATTTCGCTCGGTTTTGTTTGGCTATTAGCCTTGGCGGGAAAAATCCTGGGCGGAAAAAGGTTAGGCTTAATAGCCGCTTTAATTGCGGCTGTGTCGCCGGCAGTTATTGGCATATCATCCTATCTGACACAACATGGATTAGTGGAAATTTGCGCTGCCGTTGCTCTGGTTGGTTTCCTGGCATATCTAAAATCCGGCAAAATGCGCTTTGTCTTTTTGACCGGCTTGGGTGCGGGAGCTGCTGTATCCTTGCACTATCAGGGAGTTTACCTGTTGGTATATTTCCCGATTATGTTTTTCGTCAAAATTCGAGATATTAAGTCCGCGTTTAAATTCGCCGTTGCGAGTGGGTTGGGATTGGTTCTTCTTCTTTGGCCCATGCTTTTGTGGGATTCCAGTCGAAATTTCCGCAATCTTGAACAATTGATCTATTACTTTCGGGTAGGACAATATCGTTTCTGGGTTAGCGACCGCTGGCTATTGTATGTGGGATCATTCTGGCCGACGTTTTTGGGAAAAATTGCCGGCGGACCGTTTGTTGCCGGAATGTTATTCGGTTTGTCGTCCCTTGTGGTTATATCTGTTTCCGTCATCCGCAGAAAAGTTTCCTTAACATTTTTGTATTTCCTTGCAGCTATCGGAATCCAAATTATCTGGCTACGCTATCTTCGCAGCGAGCGGCTGGACGGATACCTGATCTATTTTCATGCCGGTTTGATTCTTCTGGTAGGCTGGGTATTGAATCAAATTTTGCGAATTAACAAGATCTTGGGTCTTCTAGCTTCATTTTCTCTTATCGTTTCTGGTCTTTATTTTTCAAAAGATACTATGAATTATAACAATAATTTCCAGAGGCTTGCGATTGTGAGAGATCAGTTGGAGAAAAAATTTCCCGGTGAGAAGCTGGCGGTTTACGGCAAAGGCTTAGCCACTTCAAATGTGAGCTATTCTTTTTCCTTGGCTTTGGAAGCGTCGGGTGACGAAAGCGATTTTGGCCGCCCGGTAGGGATTTGCCTTTACTCCAGCGAAAATTGCGGACTAGCTAATGCCACTGAGTCGGCCAAAGGTGAATTTCAAGGGCAGGAATTCAGTGTTGTGGACCTCTCTGAAAATTGGAATTTACTTACCAAACAAAATGGCTGGTATCCCTTTTCGGTGTTGGCTGTATATGACGATGTCCAGAATTGGTGGAGGAAAGGCATATGACAAGATTATCGATAGTGATGCCGGTCTACAACGAAGAAGCAACGCTAAAATCAATTCTGCAAAAGGTGGTAGCGGTTAAGTTGCCGTGGAAAAAAGAAATTATTGTGGTTAATGATGCTTCTAAAGACAATTCCGGAAAAATTATCCAAGCGTTCGCCAAAAAACACCCTGAAGTTAAATATTTTGAACACGAGGCGAATCAGGGGAAAGGCGCGGCAGTGCGAACCGGATTTTCTAAAGTCACCGGAGATTACGCCATTATTCAGGATGCCGATTTAGAGTACGATCCGGAGCAAATTCCGCGGCTTTTGGCTAAAGCGGAAAAATTTCCCGGGACAGTAGTTTATGGTTCGCGATTAACTTCTCCTCCGGTGCTTTTCGGTAGACACCGAACGGTCCTGGTGATGCATTATTTTGCCAATAGGGTATTCAGTTTAGTCAATAGTCTTCTCTACGGTACCTGGTTAACCGATATGGAAACCGGGTATAAATTAATTCCCCGGGAAGCCATAAAAAAGATTAATTTAAAGGCGAATGGTTTTGAGATGGAACCGGAAGTTACGGCTAAACTGTTAAAAAGTGGTTTTAAAATTAGGGAAGTAGCAATTACTACCAAACCTCGCAGCTTCGACCAGGGAAAAAAATTTAATACTTTTAAAGACGGAACGCAGGCTCTTTGGTGTATTTTTAAATACCGCTTCGCTGACTAGTATGACTAAACTTTCGGTCACCTTGGCCACTTTTAATGAGGAAAAATTTTTGCCCCGTTGTCTGGATTCAGTAAAGGACATCGCTGATGAAATCGTAATTGCAGATGGAAAATCTCTGGATAGAACAGTCGAAATCGCTAAAAAATATAAAGCTAAAGTAATATCCACTACTAACAAGCCTAATTTCCACATTAACAAAAGAATGGCCAATGACGCGGCCACCGGCGAATGGATTTTGCAACTGGATGCCGATGAAGTCGTCAGTCCGGCGCTGAAGAAGGAAATTGCAGATACTCTTGAGAGTATCCCGGAAGAAAACGGTTTCTGGATTCCCCGGGCAAATTTTTTCCTCGGCCGTTTTTTAAAAAAAGGCGGAACTTACCCAGACTATACTATGCGATTATACCGCCGGGGTAAGGGTAATCTTCCGGCAAAAAGCGTTCATGAACAAGCAGTGGTTGAAGGAAAAACAGGCTACTTGAAAAATGATTTGCTCCACTACAATAACCCGACTTTTGGCGTCTATCTGGACCGGCGCTTTAACCGGTATTCAGACATTATGGCAAAAGAAGTTAACGGCGGCTGGTTCCAATATCTTTTCTGGCGGCCCCTCTTTGACCCTTTGCAGGGGTTTGTAATTGTGTATTTTCGCCACCTGGGTTTTCTTGACGGTTTTCCAGGTTTTGTTTGGGCCCTGTTTCAGGCGTTACTATTTCCCGTAGCATATTTTAAAAGCATAGAAAAAAAGATATGAGAGTTGCCATGGTAAAACCTCCGATAGTGGGGCACTCCGTGAGGGGTGTTGGCTTTTATGCCAAGCGGCTCTTTGAAGCTTTGCAACCTTTGGTTGATGTTCGTTGGATTGATGTACCGTATGTACCCACTACAGGATTTGACATTGTCCATTATCCCTATTTTGATTTTTCCTGGCCGACGCTTTCACCAATTACTACTGCTAAAACGGTGGTGACACTGCATGATGTAACCCCTCTAAAATTTCCTGAGCATTATCCATTTGGGTTGCGGGCAAAGATCGTTTGGCCTTGGCAACGGTTTCTTTTAAGTAAAGTAGACGCTATCCTCACAGATTCTGTTTGCTCGAAAAAAGATATTCAACAAATAATAGGTTTACAGTCACAAGTAACTTATCTAGCCCCCGATGAAGCCTTTAAACCGCTAAAAATAAAAAGAGAAAACTTTGTTCTTTACGTTGGCGGTGGCAATTGGAATAAAAATGTTGTTCCTCTGGTAGAGGCCTGCCGGAAGGTTAATATTCCTCTCGTGCTGGTAGGAAAGGAGTTTACCCAGACGGCGGGAAACAATATCGAAGCCCGGTCATTGAAAGAAGTACAGTCTTTTATTGACGGTAAAAATGTCATCGCCAGGGGATTTGTGGAAACTTCAGAGCTGGTTAAACTTTATAACCGGGCAAAAGTCTATGTTCAACCGTCAATCTATGAGGGTTTTGGACTGCCGGTTCTGGAAGCGATGGCCTGCGGGACACCGGTCATTTGCGGTAAAAATGGCAGTCTGCCGGAAATTGCCGGCGACGCGGCTACCTATACTGATGTAACAGATGTTGACGATATGGCTGATAAGATAGTTGCGGTTAAACCATCTGGAAAAGAGTTGGCTCAGGCGGCCAAGTTTTCCTGGACGAAAACGGCAAAACAAACCTATGAAGTCTATGAAAAAATTCTGGCGTGATAATGCCTTTATTCTTGTCATATTTGCAGTTTGGCGGTTTGGTTTGCTGTTTTTTGAGTACCTGGGGATAAGGTATTTGCCATTTAAAGGCAGCTTTCCTTATTTTGATACCATTCTTAAAGGCAGCGGGCTGCCACAGTGGCTGTGGCAGTGGGGGAGTTTTGATGGTGTCCATTACCTTATGCTGGCGAAAAACGGCTATGACGGTTTTGGGACTCAAGTCTTTTTTCCTTTATACCCGATGCTGATGAACCTCTTCTCCAATTTTCTAAATCCTCTTGTTGCCGGTCTGCTCATTTCCAATCTTTCGATTCTTTTGGCAGCCATAGTGTTGTATAGCCTCACAAAAAATAAATGGGCGGTGGCTTTTTTGTTTGCTTTCCCGACATCATTTTTCTTCGGCGCAATCTATACGGAATCGTTTTTTCTCCTCCTGGTTTTGCTGACCTATTCCTATTCAAAATTTTTCAGCATCCCCGCCGGGGCGACGCGGCTGGTCGGATCTTTTCTCCATCCGTTTGCCTGGTTGGGATTGGCGGCATATTCATTGTACCTGGGAATTCGCTTTGGGAAACCGCTGTTTTTCCTATCAGCCCAAAGTGCTTTCCAAAACGGCCGCGCGGACTCGTTTTCAACCCTCGTTAATCCTTTACAGGTCCTGTTTCGCTATTTGAAAATATTTTTTACGGCCAACCCCGCCCATTATGATTATTGGATCGCCGGTCTGGAATTCGTTGCTTTTCTTTTTGGAGCCGCAGTCCTGTTTTGGTTATCCGCGCGAAGGAAAATACCCGTTTCCTGGGCAATTTTCTCCTGGGCGGCCTTTTTATTACCATCGTTTTCGGGGACGCTTTCTTCCATGCCACGATACCTGTTAACAATTTTTCCGATCTATATCGGCCTGGCTGCAATAAAAAATACCCGCCTTAAGCTGGCAATTTTGTCTTTTTTTGTTGTACTATTGGGGATACTTACCGCGCTTTTTACCCGTGGCTATTGGGTTAGCTGATGAAAACTTTAATTGTGGTTCCGGCTCATAATGAAGAAAAGAAAATTGGCGAAGTGATTGGTGATCTCCAATCTTATGGTTATAGAGATATTCTGGTTGTAGACGATGGCTCCACGGATCAGACCAGTAAGGTTGCGGCGGAGAAAAAAGCAACGGTTTTGCGGCATGTGGTCAACCGAGGTCTGGGGGCGGCGCTGGGAACCGGGTTTGAGTATGCCCGGCGCAAGGGCCACGAATTATTGATTACTTTCGATGGAGACGGGCAACATAAGGCTAAAGATTTGGAAAAGCTGATATTACCAATTAAAAACGAACAAGCGGATGTCGTTATCGGCAGCCGGCTGATTAATCCCCGGGGTATGCCGTTGGCCCGGACAGCAGTCAATTATGCCAGCAACCTTGCGACTTTACTGCTGTACCACATCTGGACAACCGATACGACTTCTGGGCTTAGGGCTTTCAACCGACAAGCGATTGAAAAAATAGCCATTAAAACTGATAGAATGGAAGTCAGCAACGAGTTTTTTATGGAAATCAGGCGCAATAATTTAAGGTTAAAGGAAATTTCCATTAAACCGATTTATACTGAATACAGCCAGAACCATTCGCATAACGACCCGTCGCTTTGGCAGGCTGTAAGCGTGGGCAAAGGCATGCTCTTAAGATTATTTCGATGAATATAATTCAGATCATCTTAATCGTCTCTCTGCTGTTTGCCCTTAGCCGGGTGTTTCTCCGTTTACGTGACCACAAGGTGTCGGTGGCTGAATTTGGGTTTTGGGCTATCCTTTTCAGCGGGGCGATCACAGTAGTAGTTTTTCCCAACGAAACTACTCACTTTGCCCAGTTTTTGGGAATCGGTCGGGGAGTGGACTTAATTGTTTATGCGTCGATAGTTACTCTTTTCTATCTCATGTTCCGGGCATACGTTCTCATGGAAGATATTCGCCACGAAATCACGGAACTGGTTCGCAAGATCGCGCTTCAGGACAAGAAATAGCCCTATGAAGATTCTTCTGCTTTCCGAGTTTTTTCCGGTTGAAGACGGGGGCGAAATTACCGGCGGCTGCGAAACGCGGACTTATTATCTGGCTAAACAATTGGCAAAGAGCGGGCATGAGGTAACAGTGTTAACGGCCAATTTACCGGGAACTGGCAGGAACGATAATTGGAGCGGAATCAAAGTTATAAGAATCGGCCCGAAATATAGTTATGTTCAATCCGGTTCTGATCTTTCCCGACTCCTTTTTGCTTTAAGTTTAATTCCTAACGGCCTCAAAACTGATTTTGAGGTAGTTGACGCCAACAACACCGCAGTTTATGTGGCCTCTTTTTTAATTGCCAGATTGAAAAGAAAGAAATTGGTCTATTGGGTTCCGGATATTTTGGGCTTTCGGGGCTGGGTTAAGGCCTTGGGTTTGATAAATGGTTCTGTTAATTTTGTTAACGAATGGCTGGGTTTTACTATCAGGGCCGATAATTACATTGCCCTAAGTGAAATGACCCGGGAAAAACTGGAGAAAAAAGGGATAAAAGCTTCAAAGATTTCTGTTATTTATCCTGGGATTGAAGTAATTTCCAATAACAAAAAATTGAATCCAATAAAAGAGATAATCTCGGTCAATCGTCTGGTCGGATATAAGCATAACGACACGGTTATTAAAGCAATTTCGGAACTTAAAAAACGGGGAATTATTTTGGCATACAAAATTGTTGGCGACGGGCCACAGAAGAGTAAGCTGGAAAAACTAGCAGAAAACCTGGGGGTCAAAAACCAGGTGCGGTTTTTGGGAAACCTTCCTCATGAAGAGGTGTTAAAACAAATGGCGCAAAGCCAAATTTTTTGCTTGCCGTCGGCCATTGAAGGCTTCGGAATCGTAACTCTGGAAGCGGCCGGCTGCGGTTTGCCGTTTGTGAATAGTGATATCCCCGTTAATCAGGAAATCGCCCAAAAAAGCCAGGCTGGGCTGCTTTTTAAAACCGGCGATCCGCGGGACTTAGCTGATAAGTTGGAAGAGTTGGTTAAAGATAAAAATAAATACCAGAAATTAAAGGAAAGAGCCACACGGTTTGCCGGCGCAAATACTCTGGAAACTGCCGCCGGAGAAACTTTGCGGGTATACGCTAAAGAAATATGAAAATTTGCATGCTGACCGATGCCTGGCTGCCGGTTTGGGGCGGCGGTCAGGAACATGTTAAGCAGGTTGCAAAAATCCTGAAAGAAAAATATGAGTATCAGGTTGATATTATCGCCCCGACGCTTATTAATCCAAAGTTTAAGTTTTCTAATTTTTTCCACCGGGTCTGGTTCGCCTTTTGGGTTTTAAGATTCTTATTTACCTCTGACTACGATATTTATCATAGCCATAATTTTTCCACAAGTGCCTTTCTGCCGATTGTAAAATTGCGGGACAAAAAAACAGCGGTTACTGTCCACGGACTGGGGAAAAAAATGGTTGGCGGAGGACTACTGGACAGTCTGGGAATTGGCCGATTGTGGTTATGGCTGGTCCTTCGGGTTTGGCCGTTTGATTATCGTTTTTCTGCTGGCAACCTGGATGGTTATTTGACTGTGAGCAATGGGATTAATATCAAAGAATTCGATGCTGTCAAAGCAAAGAAGGACCCGGCTAAGTTCAGGATATTTTGGATCGGGCGGAAATACGATCCGGTAAAAGGAGTCAGATTTCTGGAGGAAGCCGTTAAAAAGATTGATAATCCCAAAGTTGAGCTGGATCTGGCCGACGGGATTTACGGCCGGGAGAAGATACAACGCTTCAAACAGGCGGATCTTTTTGTCTTGCCGTCACTGTCTGAAGGACTGCCAATAGTTCTTCTGGAAGCTATGGCCAGCAAGCTGCCCATAGTGGCCACTGATGTCGGGGATTGTAAAAAATTGATTGAGACAGCAAAATGTGGATTAATAGTGGCGCCCGGGAATGCCGTCCAGTTGGCGGACGCTATTCGGGTTATAATTAAGGATAAGAAGAATTATGGTGAAAACGGTTACGAATTTGTTAAGAAAAACTATTCCTGGGATAAGGTCGCCGCTGTTTATTATTCTTCTTACAGCCACGCTTATTCTAAGCTACAACCTCAATAAACCTTTCTGGGGACATCATGACTGGAATGGGGTGTATTGGGGACAGGTGGCCAAAAATTTCGCTGTCAACGGTCCGTTTAAAACCTCTTTCGCCATGACCCTCAACGCGGGACCGGTAAACAACCTATTAGAATACGATTATAATTTCCATTTCCTGCCTGCCTTCGCTTTGTTGTGGGCCCTCTTTTTTAAAGTCTTCGGGATAGCCAACTGGGTTTCGCGGCTGATGGCCATGGTTTTCTCGCTGGGGGCAATAGCTGTCTTTTATAAAATTGCCGAGAAATTCTTAGATCGAAAAACGGCAATCATCGCTTCTTTTTTCTGGCTGGTAACTCCAATGTTTATCTATTTTGGAAAAATGCCCGTCCACGAGATTCCTTTGATGTTTTTTGTTCTGCTCTCCTTCTGGTTTTATCTGAACAAAAAATTCTGGCCCATGTTTGCGGCCATTACCGCGGCTGAACTTTTAACCTGGCCGGGATTTTTCCTCGTGCCGGCGATTGCCCTCCATGCTTTTTTGACAAAATCCTGGAATAAAAAATATCTGCTGCTTTTTATTACCGCCCCGGCCCTGTTTGGCATCCACTTACTCCATGACCACTTTGTGACCAACGATTTTTTTGGCGGAGGCTTGCGGGAAATATTTCTGTTAAGAACATCCGGGGTTAATATGGTCTGGTATGTAAGAACTTTGGCCAGCTGGTCGTGGGCTTATTACTTTTTGTTGGTGCCTCTGGCTGCTATTGGCTTGGTTTGGAAAAGAAATAGAATTACTATCTTATTTTTGATGTACGCGGTAATTTATCCCCTGGTTTTTCGCGACGCGGCTTCCCGACATGATTATCTGCTGATCTATTTTTGGCCTTTTCTAGCCTTGTCTACGGCCCTGGTTATCCGGCCTTATTGGCTTGTCGCTTTGCTTGTGGTGGTGATGATTGCCGCGCGTTGGAATTTTATTATGGCCTTGGAAGACAGCAGTTTATACCGCGAGAGCGCGAGGATTGGGGAATATGCCGGAGCCAACACAATGCCGACGGACAAAGTGCAAGTTGTCAGTTTTGACCCCAGCGTTCCCTTCGACGGCTGGTTTGCCTCCTATTACGCCAACCGGCCGGTGATTTATACTCTTGACCCAAGCGAGATAAATCCGTCGTATAAGACCATCTATTACTATCCCGGAGGAAGAATTTCCCTAAAAGGAGAAAACAAATGAAGCTTCTGGCAATTGGCGGAGGTTTCGATCCAAAAAAAATTGGCGGCGCCGAGGCGCATTTCGTTGAAGTTTTAAAACGGATAGCTCCAAGTTTTGAGAAGGTAACACTAATAAACGAAATCTCTTACCCGAAAATTCCCAATCTTAGCTGGCTGACGTACTCAATTTTTGTTATCCCCGAGGTTTTAAAGGAAAAGTTTGACATCATCTGGTTAAAACAGGAATATTTGTGTTGGGCCGGTTTATTTCTAAAACTTTTAACGCGAAAACCGGTCTATGTCACCTGCCAGAACCCAAACCTGGCCACGGAAGAATGGGTGGGCAAAGGGCGGGCGGCCCAAGTCTTTCAGAAATATTTAGGCCCGATGTTTAATACCGTGCTGATGTTTCCGCTAAGATACATGGATACTGTCGCTGCGGTCAGCAGCTATAGCGCCGGTTTAGCAAAAAAATACGGTGCCAAAAAAGTGGTGATAATACCTAATGGTGTAGACACTGCCAAGTTTCAAGTTCAAAATTCCCAATCTCAAAAAAATTCAAAAATCAAAATTATTACAACGTCATCATTGATACCGCGTAATGGCATTGACACCCTGATTGAAGCCTGCGGGGACCTGGATATACCTTTTGAATTAACTGTTGCCGGCGAAGGACCGCAAAGACGGGAGCTGGAAAATTTAGTAACTAAACTAGGCCTAACCGATAAAATAGTTTTTCTGGGCCGCGTTGATTCGGAGAAGATCCCGCAATTATTGGCTAAGAGTGATTTGTTTGTTCGACCATCCCGTTTTGAGGGTTTCGGGAATTCTTTTATTGAAGCGATGGCGGCCGGGATACCGGTAATCGGCACCCCGGTTGGAGGGATAATCGATTTCCTTGATAACAATAAGACTGGTTTATTGGTAACTCCCGACGATCCCACTGGGTTGGCCCAAGCAATAGAGAAAATATATAAAGACTCCAAGTTACGCGAGAAATTAGTCAGAAACGCCAGAATGCTGGTAGCAGAAAAATACGATTGGGGCAACATCTCCCGGAAAGTCGAAGAGCATTTAATACAACTAGCCTGATGACACCGATACTTTTATTTTTTGTTTACTTATTTTCCGGCTACCCGTTAAGTCTTTTACTTTTAGATAACCCCAAATCTTGGGCGGAAAGGATTTTCAGCTCTATTGGTCTAAGTCTTCTTTTGACTTATCCGGCAGGATTTTTAAATGTCTTACGGGAGGGCCAGAGTGCGGCAGCGATTTTTGGTCCACATTTGTCAGGAGATCTGATGATGCTTGTTGGCTTACATCTTTTAGCCTGGTTGTTAGTTTTCTTCGTTAAAAAGAAAGAGACTCTCAAACTGAACTTAAAGATTAACTGGCTAGTAGTTATTCCAATTTTAGTTTCGGTTTTCTTTTCTTTTTACCAGCTTAACCGTGCGGATTTAAATAGTGATGAGTACGATCTCGGTTATCAAGCTTATAACCTTGTAGACGGTATTTTTGCCGGGAGGAAAGCGTATGTTTTATCTTTTTCAGCTCATCCACCCTTAACAATGTATATCCAGCACTTTACTATGCAAATTCTAGAACCACATGGATTGGATCTTTTATCTGACTGGATGTATCGTGCTGCCCCGGCAATGTTAGGGGTCATTACTGTTGGAGTAACTTATTATTTAATTTTAGAGATTGCAGAAGACCAAAAATTAGCATTTTTAGGTGCACTTTTGTTAGCCGTAAACAATTATCACGTTTTTCTAAGCAGAATTTTCCAACGGGAAATGTTTTTAGGTTTTTATCTAGTTTTGTTTCTTTACTTCTATACCCGGCATTTAAAAACAAAGAAAAATGAGTATCTTATTTTAAGTTCAATTTTTTTGGGAGGAGCAATGTTAGTAAAGGCAGTGGCGGTTATTTTTGTTCCGGTTGCTCTGCTTTTTACCAAGTTTCGGGCAAGGTTTCTGACAATTTTTTTACTGATGTTTCTTCCAGTAATTGTTTACAATCTTGGCGCTTATCTTTCTACAGGTTACATGGATATATTTTTTTCAAGGATCTTTCACACGCCAACGAATCCAGGAGCTTCGATGGTGCAATTCTCACCATTGCAGAATGTTTATAATTTTTTGTCGATTCTTACTGACCAGTATGGGCTCATTCTGTTTTTAGCCTTTGCTGTAAGTCTAGTTTTGAAACCAAACAAATTTATTCTCACGTTAATATTTGTAACTACGGCTTTTTTTCTCTCCAACGGTATAAGGGTTTATTATCTTTATTTTTTAACTGTTCCGTTAATTGTAACTCTGGTTTTTAGTTTCAAAAGATTTTGGCTATTGCTTGCTGTTTTAATTTGTTATTCAGCAATTTATACCGGCTCTACATTCTTTAACACTAGTTTTAAAGTTAGTGAACGCTTTACAGAAACTTATCCTCCCCCGTTGGCTAATCTTAGGCGGAATTTTTCCCTAACAACCAGGGGCTTTCTTGAAGATCGGGGCTGGAAAAGTTTGCAAGCCAATTTGACAGCGGCTTATACGAACCGAAGCTGCCTTAACGTGGATTTAAACAATCACCCCTTACAACTCCGGCGTTATCTTGGACTAAATGATAAAATCAAGGAGTTCTATTTAGGGACAGCATATAAGTCAAAGTATAGCTTATGTTCCGCCCGTCCGGGGGTAACGGATCAATGGCGGATAGTTGTTTCTGATCTTAGTGTTAACTATGAACGTTCTAACAATTAGTCTGGATAAATGTTTATTTGACCCCACCTCTGATGTCTTCCGACGGCACCAATTTTATGCTTCCGCTCTTTCCGGTTTAACGGTCATTGTTTTTACTTTGGAGAAAGAAAATAAAAGAGCCGTTAGCCGGAGGAATTTAAAAATAATCCCCACAAACAGTACAAATAAATTTAGTTATGTTCTGGATACCCTAAAAATTGTCCGGGATATCGATACAAAATTTGATTTAATCAGCGCCCAGGATCCGTTTGCTACCGGGGTTGCCGGGATTTTAGTTAAACGGTTTCTCAAGTATCCTTTGAATATTCAAATCCATAGCGAGTTTTTTAACAGCCGGTATTTTAGGGAAGAGTCGCTGTTTAACCGCTTTCTCTATTATTTGGGATTACTGGTTTTGACTCAGGCAGACAGCGTCAGAGCAAGGAACAACCACATTCGCGATGATATTAAACGCAGGTATCCGGGTTTGAAGAATAAGATTGGCTATGTTGGCGTAAGAATCAACGAAGAGTTTCTCAGACCGGTAAAAAAAGCTAAACGCCAGAAAGATCTAATTGTTACAGTTGGCCGGATAGCTAAACAGAAAAATTTTCCGTCATTAGTAGAGGCGGTCAATATAGCCAGAAAGCAAATACCTAATATAGAATTATGGATTGTGGGGGATGGAGAAGAGCGGAAAAATATCGGAGATGGGGCAAATGTCTTAGGCTGGAAGAAGCCGGATGAAATTAAAAAAATAGTGGAGAAAGCTTCTTTATTTGCTCTTTCCAGTAATCATGAAGGCTGGGCGTTGGTTTGTTTAGAGGCTCTGGCCCGGGGAACGCCGGTAATAATGACCAATACCGGTTGCGCCGGCGAGATTGTGATTCAGAACAAAACCGGCTATGTGGTTCCGGTGGGTAATGTTAAAAAAATGGCTGAAGGAATCGTGGAAATTTTGCGTCACCCGCAAAAATATCAAAAAATGGCGTTAGCGGGAAGAAAACTTGTCTTAATTGATGGTGAATTAGAAAAAATCAAAAAAGACATGCTCTCAATGTATAAGTTGACGATTCATGACACTAACTACAATTAGAAATTTATTCAGGTTTCACCTTTTTTCCTTGTCCGCAGATAATTTAACAAGAATAAAATTGCTAATTATCTTTGTCTGGTCCCCGATAAGGCAAAAACTGGGGATATTTCCCGATACTCAATTTAAGCTATCATTTCAAAAGTTTGGAACTCAGTTCGTGTTAACGGTCCGGGACAATATTGATACGGTAGCCATAGAAGACATTTTTATCAATGAGACTTATAAAGTAAGCCTAAATCAGAATAATCCCGTTATTCTGGACCTGGGTTCTCATATCGGCACATCAGTTATATACTTTAAACTACTTTACCCGAAATCAAAAATATTCTGTTTCGAGCCGAACCCCGATAACTACTTAATCCTTAAGAGAAATATTGCGTCTTTCGATGGAGTGAAAGCCTACAATTTCGCCTTGTCCGATGTTAACCAAACAAATAAGTTATACATTAGCGACGGTAGTATGTCTTCTTCACTTTTTCAAAGATATCCTAAACAGATGAGTATTGATGTCCAGTGTCGTTCACTTGATTCTATCGTTAAAGAACTTGGGATCAGGAAAATAGATCTTGTAAAGTTTGATATTGAAGGTGAAGAATATAAGGTATTTCGTTCATTTAAGAATAAGCATGGTACTGATTATCTTATAGGTGAGGTGCACCCGGATTTAATGAAAGCATCTTTAAGACGGTTTTTGTCTTTGTTTCCTGGATATAAACAAAAAATAGTTCCTTTAAACGGTGTACGTAGTTTAGTTCGCCTAACATGCTAATTTCTTTTGTTACCAAAATTAGGATGCCAGAGCAGCGTGGTGTCTCCCGAATGATTGCTGTTATGTGCCAGGCTTTTTTTGATAATGGTCACAAATTAGAGTTGTTACAACCCAGAATTCCGCCGGTAAAAACAATTAAAGAAAATTTTTGGGATTATTATCAGCTAGCACCAAACAGGTATGTCTTAAAAAGTTTGCCTTGCCTGATATTACCGGAGACTTTGTTAACGGAGCGGTTTTTCTCACATTTACGCTATTTTGTTATGAGCTGGTCATATAGTCTTGGACTGGTCCTGTATCTCTTCACCAACAAGAGAAAATATGTGCACTTGTTTACTGAATGTAAAGAAATTTTAGTTTTACTTAAGCTGATCAAACTAATATATAGCCCTACAGTTGTTTATGAAGTGCATATTTTGCCTGGTAATTTCTATGAACGGTTACTGGAAAAGATTGCACTTAGCAGGGTAGATATTATAGTTACCACTACTCATAAAATGGCAGAATATTACACAAAGAAGAATTTTGCAGGGAAAATAGAAGTTCTCCCAAATAGTATAAACTTGCAGGATTTTGATTATCAAACTTCCAAATCTGAGCTACGAAAGGGATTAAAACTACCTTCTGAAAAAATTATTGTCGGATATGGAGGCAGGTTTTTGACCAATAACATGGAAAAGGGTATACCAGAGCTTATCTCTGCTATGGGAATTTTAAAGAAGGAAAATAAGAAATTATTTTTGGTATGTGTTGGCGGACCAGAGGAACAGATAGAAAAATATCGCCGCCTAGCGAAAGAGAACAATCTGGCTAAAGACGATTATTATTTTATCGGTCACGTCCCTCCAAAGACTCTTTACAAATACATGCGCGCTTTTGATGTTTGTGCCATGCCCTTTCCTTGGACAGAACACTACGCTTATATAATGGCACCACTCAAGATGTTTGAATACATGGCTACCAAAAATCCAATTATTGCTACTGATCTCCCCTCCGTAAAAGAAGTGTTGATTGACCGGGAAACTGCGTTGTTGGCTGAGCCGGGTAGCCCAGAAAGTTTAGCACTAGGAATTAAGGAGTTGATTACTAACAAAAAGTTAGCCGAAACAATTGCTACTCAGGCTTTTCAAACAGTCTCGCAGAAATATACTTGGAGGCACCGGGCGAAGAGGGTTCTTTCTTTGATAACCGCCAGTCAATATACCGATCAATCCCTTCCCAAATAGTTACCGTAGGCTTAAATCCAAGTGTTTTCGCCTTGGAAATGTCTGCCGGAAACTTCATTACTTCGCCGGGGCGGGCTGGCGTATGCACGACTTTCGCCTTTAGTTTATTCGCGATGTATTGAGCAATATCTATAACAGAAGTATTAACTCCAGAAGCAAAGTTAACTGCTTGCCCGGATAATTCCTTGTGGTTCATAAGAAGTCCGAAAGCTTTTATAACATCAGAAATATAAGTATAGTCTCGTGTTTGTTTGCCTGTCCCGGATACTGTCAATGGTTCTCCGTGTATTGCCCTTTCTACCATTATGGGAATTAATGCGCCATGTTGCCCTGACTTTTGTCCCTCTCCAAAAATATTAAAAAAACGGCTTATGACAATGTTTAAACCGTAAGTTTGATAATAAGAATAACATAGGCGATCGGCTCCAGCTTTTGATGCGGCATATGGACTTTGAGGGCGAAGTTCTGATTCTTCATTTAAGGTAATACCTCTTTTGGGTTCACCGTAAACTTCACAAGTGCTCCAATAAATTAGTCGTGGCCTGTTTGTCAACTTTCGGATGGCTTCTAAAATGTTGTAGGTGCCATAAATATTAACATCTAAATAAGATCTTGGGTCCGTAACTGACTCATCTACATTTATTCTTGCGGCAAGATGGGTAATCAGATCGTGTTCGCGGACCGTCTTGTCAACCAACTCCTTATCAGTAACACTTCCCCACACAGTAGTCACCTTGTCCTTTAGAGTTAGAAGGCGTTCTTGCGAAGACTCCGAGAAGGTATTAAGAATAGTGATCTCGTGACCATTTTGAACTAGATAATTCACGATATGGCTTCCCTGAAAACCGGCCCCACCAGTGATTAAAATTCTCATGTTTGATATGATAACTAACAAAAGTAAATTTGTATAGTCAGGATTAAATAATAAATGAAAATACTTGAATCTTTCTCTCCAACAAATAATTTAATTCAAAAAATATCACTACTCGTGGGGTTAGATTTGAACTATGCTGCCTATTCCACAGCTTGGTTGTCTATTCTTAACCTACTAACCGCTGCAATTTCATTAATCTCAGTAGTAATTTTTACCCGTGTGTTTACTCCTCAAGAATATGGACTTTACAAATTTGTTTTTGTCATCGCCTCTTTACTTGGAGCTCTGACATTAACTGGAATGAACACCGCAGTCACTTTAGCTGTAGCAAAGGAGAAAGAAGCCATACTTAAAGAAGCAGTGCGGGTTCAAATAATATTCGGAACGCTACCATTACTAGTTGGTATTTCCTTAAGCTTGTTTTACTTTATTTCTCAAAATTTATTTCTTGGGTCAACAGTCCTCTTACTTAGTTTAGTAATACCCGTCTCTAATGCATTTAACACCTATTCGGCGTTATTTTTAGGAAGGAAGGACTTCAAACATTATTCAGTAATTACATTTGTTGTATTTTTTATTCCCATGTTGGTTTCAATAGTTGCACTAATTTTAAGATTAGGGCTTTTCGCTGTTATAAGTAGTTATTTTATTTCAACCTTGCTATTTAATATTTTTATTTATAAATTAATTATCCAAAAATTTCCAACTAGTTTGGCTCAAGATCAGAGCATTATTAAAACGGGTATATACCAAAGTATCCTTAACTGTTTAAATACTGTTGCCCAATATCTCGACTCTATTTTAGTGTGGCATTTCCTGGGATCAGAGAGCCTAGCGATGTATTCGCTAGCTATTTCTATCCCCGAGCAAGCTCGGATATTTTTTAAGTTTATACCTTCTTTAGCAATGCCAAAGTTAGTTCACCTGTCTGTAGACGAAATTAATTCCTTTTTGCCCCGCAAGGTTTTGTATTTTTCGTTAGTTATTGTTTTGGGAATTGTTGGTTACTACTTTTTGGCCCCCACGCTTTTTCATTTATTCTTCCCAAAATATAATCAAGCTATCCCATTAACCCAATTAGCTGGTTTGAATATGATTTCAATAGTTCCTGGAGTTATGGGAACCGCATTGGTGGCAAAGCAAAGGCATCGACGTATGGGAATATCGGGAGTAACTACTCCTATCGTACAAATTGCATTAACTTTCGGGTTCGGGTATTATCTTGGCTTAGTAGGTCTGATTCTGGCAAGAATAGCTACACAGGTTTTTATAATAATTGAGAATTATTTTTTATTAGTTTACAAGTGATAATATTGAGTCGTGTCGGATGGAAAATAGACAGATTTTTTTATCCCGAAAGAGAGTTTATCTCGAAAAGGGTGCGAGAAGAGTTAATGGGAACGACTACTATCTTAGATGTCGGCTGCAGTGATGGGAGAGAGTCCTTTTTAAGGGACGTACGGTTTTTGGGAAGAATTACGGGAGTTGAAGCGTATATTCCAGCCGCAAAGAAGGCACTTGAATCTAAAGCGTATCACAAAGTTATTGTTGGGGATATTTCTAAATTGTGGAAGAAATTTAAAGATAATTCCTTCGATGCTGTAGTTTCTTTTGATGTTATCGAGCATTTAGATAAAACGCAAGGCTGGGAATTGATTAAACAAGCACAGCGAATCGCTCGCAGAAAAGTAATTATTCTTACGCCTAACGGGTATATCTCTCAAGACGACAAACATACAGAAATAAACCCATGGAATAAACACCGTTCGGGGTGGTTTGCTAAAGATTTTAACGCTGCCGGATTTGCATGCATTGGTGCTGGCGGCCTTAAGTTCCTTCGTCGAGAAGAGGGTTACATCCGTTTTTCACCCAAAACAATTTGGCTCGTGGTCGCCAACGTCTCCCAGTTCTTTTTTTCAAGAATGCCTGCCTTAAGCTTTCATTTGCTTGCGGTTAAATCAACACTATGATTGCCTCTAGGATAAAAAAGACCTTGATTCTCTCTGCGTGGGCTCCGCCGCAAAGAAAAGGTGGCCCCTTAATGCTATATAATCTTTTTAAGACATTCCCACAAGGATCATATTGTTTTTTAACTAACGGATCGGGATTTGTAGACATTAATTCTTCCGATGAGAAATGGCTTCCGGCAAAATACTATTATTACCTTCCAATTCCCGAACAAAAAAAGCTCGGAACCAAGCAATTTACTTTAAAATATACTCTTGTAGCAAAAATAAAGAGATTTACGAACAAGCAATTAAACATAATATGGGAAACAACATTAATAGTAATAACTGGCATTAGACTGATTAAATCCGAGAATATAGAACTGCTTGTTGGTACCGCCAACGGGGAACAACTAATGGCAACATTCATTTTGCATTTTTTAACCAGGAAGCCTTACCTAATCCTGATATTTGACCTTTGGCGAGGGAACTCCCGATCATTACTTGATTCTGTTCTCGCATGGGCGCTTGAAGGCATGATCTTTAAAAGTGCTAGACATGTAATTGTAAACAATAAACCTACGCGCGACCACTTCAAAAAAAGATACGGAATTAACTCAAAGTTAATTTATAACTCGGTAGAAGTTGATAGAGCTGTTCAAGCAAATAATAGAGAAAAGATAAAACACAATTCAACAATTGTGTTTGTGGGATCAATTTATTGGGCTCAAGTTCAAGGAATAATTGATCTTCTTGATGCCATAAATATCTTAAAAATATTACACGTTAAAGTAGCAATTATTTCTCCGAATTGTAAAGACGACTTAAATCGGTTAGGCATCACTTTATCAATGAATGTAACCTTTAACGAAGTAGCACCATCTCATGTCCAGGAAACTATCCGATCGTCTGGTATTGCTTTTGTTCCCATGTCATTCGGGTCAAAAAATATAGATATAATAAGAACAGCTACTCCTGCAAAATATACAGAATACTTAGCTTCTGGAGTACCAATTCTTGTATATGCACCAAAATACTCGGCGGTTGTTTCTTACGCTAAAGAAACGGGGACCGCGTTAACTGTCACCGAGCAAAATTCGGCTGAGCTGGCAAAAGCAATCAAAACTCTTCTCACAAATAAAAAAATACGCCGTGCTTTGTTATCGAAGGCTAAAGACACATTTCTGGCGAACCATAACGCCAAAATGAATTCTCTCAAATTTCTTAAAATAGTTAGAGAGCTATAAATTTAAATTTTTTTAATGATTATGACAAAAAAGAGGATTCTAGTGCTGGGCGCAACGGGGAAAATTGGTCGCCTTCTCTTTCTCGGCTTATCTAGCACTAAAGGTTATGAAGTTTGGGGAACCTCGAGAAGCTCGATTAAGACAAAACAGATATTCAACGCTAAAGAGCGTGAGCACATACTTGATGAATTAAACGCATGGAACATCAAAAAGTTTGAAAATATAATTTATCAACTACGACCACAAGAAGTGATTAACTGCATTGGAATAATTAAACAATTACCAGAATGCCAAGTGCCTGAACAAGCCATTTATGTTAATGCGCTTTTCCCACATCTGTTATCAGGTATTTGTAAAAAGAATAATGCTAGATTAATTCATCTAAGCACAGACTGCGTATTTAGCGGACGGAAGGGAAATTATGACGATAATGATACTCCAGATGCATTAGATATGTATGGTAAAACAAAAGGGCTGGGCGAAGTCGCTAATTCGCATTCTTTGACAATCAGATCTTCATATATCGGCCATGAACTAGGAACTAAATACGAACTATTGGAATGGTTTCTGTCACAGCGGGTTACAGTTAAAGGATTTCGAAGAGCTATTTATAGTGGATTGACATTAATCGAACTTACCAAAGTTTTTAGTAAATATATAATTCCAAATGACGAGCTTACAGGCATTTATAATATTTCGTCAAAACCAATTTCTAAATTTGATCTCTTGCAATTAATAGCAAAAAGATATAATAAATCTACTAGAATTGAGATCGATGATAATTTTATCTGTGATAGATCATTAAATTCAGACAAGTTCAGAAAATTAAGCAAATATATTCCTCCGGATTGGCCCAAAATGATCGAGGATATGTATGTCCAAAATATTAACTTGCTTAAAAAGAAATCAATATCAGCATGATTCTTTTTGAAAATAAAACTATTGTAATTACAGGTGGAACTGGATCATTGGGGAAGGTTTTGACTAAACGTTTACTTACTGGAAATCACGGCCGTCCAAAAAAAATTATAATCTTTTCAAGAGATGAGGCCAAACAATATTATATGCGTCTGGAATACCTCAAGAAAAGGAACGCGACCGAAGAAATTATCTACGATGACTATCAGAGAATCCTCGATTTCCGCATTGGAGATATAAGAGATTATCATTCTGTCCGATCTGTATTACGAGATGCCGACATTGTAATTAATGCAGCTGCTTTAAAACAAGTTCCTTCCTGCGAGTACTTTCCCTTTGAGGCCGTTCAGACTAACATCTTGGGTCCACAAAACATAATTCGCGCTATTGAGGAGGGTGGGCTGAAAATTAGTGCAGTAGTAGGAGTTTCAACAGATAAGGCTTGTCGCCCTGTCAACGTTATGGGTATGACAAAAGCTTTACAAGAAAGGTTATTCATTACTGCAAATCTAAATTTGCCTTATACAAGGTTCATTTGTGTGCGCTATGGGAATGTCCTTGCTTCCCGGGGTTCGGTAATCCCTCTTTTTCATGATCAGATTAAGAATGGGGGGCCAGTGACAGTTACCACTAAGGATATGACTCGATTTTTGCTCACTCTAGAAAAGGCAGTAGATACAATTCTTGCTGCTTTAGGCTCTGCCCTTCCTGGTGAAATATATATTCCGATCATTCCTTCTTCAAATATTAATAATGTAGCTAAGGCATTAATTGGTAATAAAAAGATTAGCATTTCTTATACTGGAATAAGACCCGGTGAGAAGATTTACGAGGAGCTTGTTTCAGAAGAAGAATCTCATCGTACTTATAAACGCGGAGATTATTACGTTATTAAACCAGTTCTTTCTCATTTTCCTAATCATCACAAAGACGGTCAACCAATTAAAAAATCCTATAGTTCTACTGACAATATTATGTCCCTGTCGAACACCCGAGAACTTCTCAGCAAAAATGATTTACTTCTTGATAAGGAATTAAAATATGAGGGCGAATTGTTAAGATGAAGATTTTAACTATTATTGGAACTAGGCCTGAAATTATTAAGCTAAGTGTATTAATGCCCCTTTTGGACCAATTGTGTGATCACAAAATCCTCCATACTGGGCAAAACTACACCGCGAACCTAAAAGATATTTTTTTTAAGGAATTAGGATTACGAGCTCCCGATTATTCTTTCGAATCACAATCAAGTAGTCCATTTAAGAGTATAGGCAAAATTATGGTTGGAGCAGAAAAAGTAATTAACTCATTCAGGCCTGACCGCATTGTGATTTTCGGAGATACTAATAGCGGTCTATCTGCAATAGTGGCTAAAAAGATGGGAATTCCAGTTTTTCACTTGGAAGCAGGTAACCGATGCTTTGATGACCGCGTACCTGAGGAGTCGAATAGAAGAATTATTGATACTTGCAGTGCTCTTCTCATGGCGAATACCGAGAGGGCTAGAGATCTTTTGATTCACGAAGGTTACCACGCGAGTCGCATATATGTGGTTGGTAATCCTATTAAAGAAGTTCTTGATCGCTATGCAGAGAAAATAAACTCAAGTCAAAAACTTGAAGAGTTGCAGGTAAAAGAAAAAAAATATTTTCTTGCTACTCTGCATAGAACTGAGAATACTAACGATTTAAAACGGCTCGCAAACTTTGTTTCAGCATTTAATTCGATCGTAAGAAGATACAGACTTCCGTTTGTTTGGAGTGTCCATCCTAGGACTAAGGATAAGTTGTCTAAATTAACATCCGGGATTAAACTCGATAAAGGTATTACGATTGTTGAGGCAATGGGTTTTTTTGACTTTGTTAAATTGGAAAAGAATGCTTACTGTGTCTTGAGTGATAGCGGAACCGAACCAGAGGAATGTACATTATTTGGTGTTCCTAACGTCGCATTACGTGATACAAACGAACGACCGGAAGCAATTGAGGCGGGAAGTAATATCCTTTCGGGAGCAAATGCGGATTCAGTATTACTTAGTGTCGAAACAGTATTAAGTCAAAGGGTTAACTGGACAATTCCAGAAGAGTACTTGGTTCCAAACTGGAGTAATAAAGTTGCTAAAGTTCTTTTAGGGTATCGGGAAAACATTCAGCAATTTTAACAGGACCTGATGAACAAAGGAAAACTTCTCTACATTTTGCCGGAATATTCCAGCAATTCATCATCTCATTATTATAACTTGTCCGAATTGCTTGAGAGAAACTCTAATATTGTCAAAATCGCCTTGTTTATCGAAAAAGGTGAAAACCCGGGTTTTTTAGAGCAAAAAGTAAAAATTTATAGACAGCAGCTTACTCTGCCGCCATTTGGTCTATTAGAAAGATTTTTTATTTTTCTCGGATTTCGATCACAAGGATATAGAACTGCCTATGTACATTATTCTTACTGGAGCGCGATTATTGCCAGTCTGATCTTTCGACCGACCGGTGGGAAAGTTTATTTTTGGCACTGTGAAACTTTTGAGAACTACCATGCTCATTTGACCAACGATTTTACTGGTTTAAGAAGACGGCTAACTGATCATTGGCCAATGCTATTGACTTTGCGGCTGGTAAACTATCTGGTCACCGGAACGGAAACAGTGGGTGATTTTTATGAAAAAACTTTTGGAGTTCCTCACGATAAGATAAAAATTTTGCCGAACTGGGTTAATTTGCAGCGTTTTATGACAATAAGTAAGACTGAACAAATAAGATTAAGACGAAAGCTAAAGTTTCTTCCCGAAGATAAGGTGGTTCTATTTGTTCATCGGCTGGTACCCAGAAAAGGAACAGGGTACCTGCCGGAATTAATACAAAATGTTATCTCCGAAGTGCCGGAGGCACGGTTTGTTATTATCGGCGGGGGACCTGATGAAAAAAAACTTAAGACGGAATTAGCCGGTCAAAAAAAGTCGGTTCGGGTTTTGGGGGCAATTCCCAATAAGGAAATCTCTAAGTACTTTTCCTTGGCGGATCTTTTAATCATGCCGTCACGACAGGAGGGCTTTCCCCGGGTTCTTCTGGAATCCATGGCCATGAAAGTGCCGTTTGTGGCTTTTAATGTCGGCGGAGTTCGGGATATACTGACACCAAAACAAAAAAAATATGTTGCCGAGCCGGGAGATCTGAAAACTTTTTCCAGTTTTGCCGTACAATTGTTAAAGAGTTTGCAAAGAAGGCAGGAACTTATTTATGAAGGAACAAAACAAGTCCAAAAGTACGATTTAGAAAAAGCGGCCAGCCTTTTTATCGGACTCTTTAAAGAATGAAGCTGCTGATTGTCTCTCCAATTTACTCTCCTGAGATTGGCGGGCCGGCAACATATAGCCGGGAACTTCTAAACCGTTTAATCCCCGAATTTGATGTTCGGGTAATCAGTTTTGGGGCCAAGTCTGTTTCCGACAACAGGGCGACGATTATTTCTAAATCCGGAAATACCCTGACAAGACAGCTGAATTTGTTTTTTGCCTGCTTGCGACAGGGACTTTGGGCGGATTTAATTTATATCCAGGAACCGGCAGTGGTTGGTTTGGTAGCCTTGACGGCCGGAAAAATTCTGGGGAAGAAAATAATTACCAAGTATGTTGGTGATCCCGCCTGGGAAGAGGGCCGGCGCCGGGGGAAAATTTTGGTAAGTTCGACTTTAGAGATGTTTTTACAGACCGAGCAGAAACATCAGGGTCTTTTGTATAAAATTACTAAACTGGTTTTGCGACGAAGCGACAAAGTCATCACTCCGGCTTTCTATCTGGCAAGATTACTGGAAAAGTACTATCAAGTCCCCGCTAAACAACTCCTGGTAATTCCCAATTCCGTAGAAATACTTTCTAGCCAACCTCAAAAAGTTGCCGAGCAGATTGTGGTGGTGGGTCGTCTGGCGCCATGGAAAAATGTTGACCTGATCATTGAAGCCGCTAATAAATTAGTCAAAAAAGAGGTAAAGTTCTCCCTGAAAATCGTCGGTGACGGGGAAGAAAGACAAAGACTGGAAAGTCTGGTTAAAAAATTTGGGCTGTCGGCGAGAATTTGTTTTCTAGGAGATGTTTTGCCGGATCAAAGCCATGAGGTGATAGACAAATCTGAGATCTTAGTCCTTTTTTCAGATTATGAAGGGTTGCCGCATGTGGCATTGGAGTCTTTTGCCTCTAAAACCGTGGTCGTGGCTTCTAATATTGCCGGCACAAGTGAGGTTGTTAAAGATGGCGAAACCGGACTATTGGTGACGCCGAACAATACGGACGAACTAGCCCGGGTACTGGAGAAGATCTTGTCTGACACCCGCCAACGCCGGGAACTGGCCAATCACGCCCTGGCCCTGACAAAGAGAAGCTATACATGGGATAATAATCTGACAAAATTGAAGAAATTGTTATATGAAGTGGCTGCGGAGTAATTATTTTTTGGTTTTATTGCTGGCGGCAGTTTTACTTAAAAGCCTGCTTTGGATAAATCTGGTGCCGATTTTTCAGACCCCGGATGAACAGGCACATTTTGCTCAGTTGCAGTGGTACGCGGAAAAGAAGACCACTCAAATCGATCCGGTAAATAATCTTTCGTTAGAGGAAGCGACTGCCGAAGATATTCTGGGGACGCGCCGGGATGAGCGGGGAAATAATAAGTATACCTACCATCCGGAATATAAAAACAATTCTCCCGTTCCGGTTATGCCTATCGTGGCCAGGACTACTTATGTCGGTCAGGAAGCTGCCGTCTATCCACCGCTTTATTATGACCTTTCGGTGCCTTTTTATAACGCTGTCTATTCTCAAAATCTTGTCAACCGGGTAATGGCCGCCAGAATCCTACCGGTAATTTTAAATTTGCTTTTGGCGGCAGTCGCTTTCAAAATCGGAAAACTGATCTGGGAAGATAATCTTTTCGCTTTTTCCCTGGGAATAATAGTCTCCTTTCAGCCGATGATTTCCTATGTTTCAGCCGGCATCCATCCAGATAATCTGCTTAATCTTTTATATTCTCTGGGAATACTGATTTTGCTTTTTGCCTTAAAGAAGGGGTTTTCCTGGAAACTGGCAGTGGTATCAGCCGCCACCTTGTTCTTGGGAATGCAGACGAAACAGTTTATGATTTTTTTCCTGCCCGTTGCGGTGGCGGTTTTTGTCTATCTCTTTTTCAAAAGAAAGCTTTTGGGAATCATATTGGCGGCGGGAGTCCTGCTTTCGCCGATTGCGGCTTTTCTTTTGCGTATACCAATCCCTTACATGCCCGGGGTTGGTCCCGCCGGAGCAATTAGCTTTTTGGATTATTTGCATTTCCGAGTTGGAAAACTGGCGTTTGAAATGTGGCCGTGGTATTGGGGAGTTTTCAAATGGCTGGGAGTTACCTTGCCGCCGATGGTTATGAAAATAATCACCCGGGTGGCAGTTCTGGCCGCACTTGGATTAGTGATAAAAATATTGTTAGCAGCTAAAAACTGGAAAATTACTTTTGAGTTAAAGGCGTTAATTTTTTTTCTTCTTTCTTCCGCCTTCTATCTTATTTATCTGGTCTTTTGGGACTGGCGGCTGATGCAGTCAACCGGATTCTCCCTGGGGCTTCAGGGAAGATATCTTTTTCCCAATATCATTCCCCAGATGGCCCTCCTTTTGGCAGGTATCACAGCTCTTTTCGGGCGCTGGAAAAAAATTGGGGCAATTCTTTCGGCCACAGCCATGGTGGCTTTAAATGTTATTGCAATGCAGTTAGTCTTTAATATTTATCACTAATAAAATGAGGGAAGACCTTTATCCGGAGATGTACCGCCAGGAGAAAACTTACTGGTGGCATGTCGCCAAAAGGCAACTAGTTAAAAGGTTTTTGCAAGGGAAAAAGATTCTGGATGTCGGCTGCGGGACCGGGTCAATGCTATCAGAACTGAAAGAATCCGGGTATGACGCGTATGGGCTGGACGGTTCAAGAGAGGCTTTGGTGTTTTGCCGAAAGCGGGGACTGGAAAAAGTTAAAGCCGCGGACTTTGAAAAACCCCTGCCCTATCCTGCGGGAACTTTTGATACTGTCTTATGTTTGGATGTTTTGGAACATGTGGAGCATGACGACAAGTTGCTTTCCGGCATATACGAACTCCTGCAAGACGGCGGCAGATTAATTCTCACTGTCCCGGCCTATCAGTTTTTGTGGACCTATTGGGACGAAATGCTTGGCCACAAACGCCGCTACACTCTGGGGCAGGCGCGAAAGCTCGTGGCTAACAGTGGTCTGCGGGTGGAAAAGGCAACCTATTTTTTTTGTCCCCATTCCCCGGCTTTTATTATCCGTTTAATTAAAAGCCGGCTGGGCGGCCGCCAGGAGTCGGATTTTGTGGAGCTGCCGCCGGCAGTTAATAATTTTCTTCTCTTTGCCGCGGCTGTCGAAAGGTTTCTCCTGCGTTTTATCAACATGCCGTTTGGAGTGTCGATATTAATCGTGGCCAAAAAGTGAAGACTAAAATTTTTTTGCTGACTATTTTGGTTTTGGCGGTTTTCATGCGCTTCTATCATTTGCCGCAGCTTTTGCATTGGACAATGGATGAAGAATATTGGAGTTACATCCCGCTTAACATTGCCACCGGTTATCATTTTCCCCTGATCGGCGGCAGTATGGCCGACACCGGGATTTACACCACGCCCTGGTTTGTCTATTTAATGGCGATCGTGGCTTTTATCGGCCGGGGGGATCCAGTGGTTTTTGGAATTTTTGTTTCATCTTTGGGAGCGATTACAGCTCTATTGGTATATTTCCTGGGCAAAAAAATGTTTGGCGAACGGGCGGCTTTTTTTGCCGCCATATTATATTCCGGCTCGATGCTGATGAGCCTGTGGGACCGGCATTATTGGAATGCCTCGCTTACCCCAATTTTAAGTTTACTAGTGTTCTATTTCGTCTATAAACGAAAATTAATACTCCTGGCACTAACTTTGGCCTTAGCCGTCAGCGCTCACGGAACAGGGATGTCGCTTTTCTTATTTGCGGTTTTGGCCTTGGTAATGGGCTACCAAAAATTGAATATTAAAACTACGGTTTTGGCGGCAATAATTTTTCTCCTGTCTTTTTCTCCGGTTTTTCTTTTTGAAGCCCGGCACAATTTTTTGGAACTGCGAGCCTTGGCGACATACTTTACGGCCCCAAAAGCCAATACTCAAACTTTTCCTAATAGGACAGTAGCGGTAACGACAGAATTATTAAATACTTCCGGAAAGTTGTTTGCTTATCAGGATAACAATGATGTTAGTAGTCAGCTTACTTTGGGAGACAATACTCTGGACCGAGGACAGATGCAAATTGTTTCAGTATTGATGCTTTTCCTGGTGATAGTTTCGTTAAAATTGGCGAAGAAAGATCGGGCATACCAGCTGTTGTGGTTGCAAGTTGGGGCGACGGTTTTAGGATTGTTGATTTTCCGCAGCCCAATTTCCGGCTATTATTACACTCCGATAGCAATTCCTTTGTTTTTTCTTGCCGGGACCAGCTTTGATCGGATTTGGCAAAACAACCTCGGGAAAATGTTTGGTGTAGTCTTAATCGGGATTTTTCTCTGGCTTAATATGACAAAAATGCTGGCCGCCTATCACAGCGAATCCTATCCGGAAAAGTTGCAGGCGGTGCAAAAAGCTATTCAGGTCGTGGGTAATCAGCCGTTTTCTTTTGATGTTACCTGTCTGGGCCATTGTCAACCGTATGGTTTTCGCTATCTTTTTACCTATTTGGGCCATGAGCCGGTAAAATCTTATATGGACTTATATTTATCCTGGCTGTACACTGATCGATTACCGAAATCTGCACCTTTTTATGAGGTTAATTTCATAATTAAAGATGGGAAAATTGATCTTAAAGCAAATAAAACCTAACTGGTTTTTTCTGACTCTGGTTGTCATTTATTTGATAACACGAGCTTGGGGACTGGTTTCCTGGCCGCTTTTTACCGATGAGGTTTATTATCTTCGTTTGGTTCGGGAAGGGATAAGTAACCCGCTCTGGATTTCTTTTGCTGACGGGAAAGAACCGCTGTTTTTCTGGCTGCTGACTGCCCTTTCCAGATTACCCGACCCGATTCTGGCCGGAAGAGTTATGTCGCTTCTGGCGGGACTGGGGACAGCAACGCTGGTCTATTTTTTAGGAAAAGAATTGTTTGATCAGAGGACCGGTCAAATCGCGATGCTATTTTATGTCTTTTCACCGTTTGCCCTGGTTTATAACCGACTCAGCCTTCTGGACGGGCTTCTGGTTTTTCTTTTGACCGGATTTCTTTTTGGTTTAGTAAAGGCATCAAGGCTAAAGAGTCTTCGGTGGGTGCTGATATCCGGTGTTTTTTACGGGCTGGCCCTGGTCACCAAGACGATTGCCCAGATGTTTGTTTTTTTGGTGCCGCTGACAATGCTGATAATTAAAAAGAATAAATTACTATTGCTAGTTATTATCATTGCAGGAGCGATATATTTGCCAATTTTGTTTGCTCCCGGCTTTGCGGCCATTGCCGATAAAAACCAGACCTTTGTTTATTCGCCGTTTTTTGCCGCCAAACACATTCGGGAGGTACTCCTGACTAATTTAAAAATGAGTTTGAAAGATTGGCTGGCTGTTTATTTAGGGGTGCTGCCACTGGTTGGCGTTTTAATCGCCGGGGTTTATAACCTGGTTCACAAAAACAAATCGGCGGCATTTTTGGCGATAACTTTTTTTCTGCCACTGCTGGCTGAAGCTTTTTTGGCAAAGATTTTTTTCCCTCGGTATTTACTAATTTTATTGGTACCAGGGTTTCTGTTGGATGCTTATTTAATCGGTAGTCTAAAATTGGGAATGTTGCGTTTAGTGATCCTGGTTGCTTTTTTAATTCAGCCGTTAATTCTGTTTATGCAAATAGAGGTATCGCCGGCAACAGCGCCGCTACCGGCTGTGGAGCAGTGGCAATTCTTTACCGGTTGGCCTTCAGGGCTAAAAGCAGCAAAACAAATAGAAGCGATCAGGATTTTGGCAGCTGGTAAAAAAATTGTGGTTGCTACAGAAAACTATGGTGTCGGGGAATTTGTGCGCTATTATTTTTCTCATGACCCGGGAGTTAATATTAGAATAATTAACCCTGGCGGCGCTAAAATAGAGGCTGATTATGTGGCGGTTAACCAATAGACAGAATTTTTTTCAAAGTGCCGGTTTAAGCGCGGGGACGGTTTTTAACTCCCTCCTGGGGTTTGTTTTCTATATTCTGGTCGCCCGGATTTTGGGGCTTTCGGGCTTTGGTTATTTTTCCTATCTGCTTGGCCTGGGGCTCCTGGCTTCAGAACTGGGAGATCTGGGGCTGGGCAGCGCTTTAGTAAAGTTCGGGGCGCAGGAGCGGTTTCCGGCTATTTTTTCCCTGGCAACGCTTCAGAGAATTGCCGTCGGAGTAATTATTACAGCGGTCTTTTTTGTTGCTTCAATAGTTTTGGGAGATCATCTGCAAATTTACGGCGCGGCCGTCGGTGTCTCGCTCCTTTTTGTCAGTTTGGTTACCCAGAGTTTTTTGGCCAGACAGAAATATATGAGCTATGTCTTTGTCAACATTTTTGGCAATACCATCCGATTGGCGTTGACCTATTATCTGGTTGTTTTAGGGTTATTGAAGACAGTGTCAGCCCTGACAGTTTTTAGTCTGGCAAACGCTGCCGCTTTTATTATGGGGATAGCTATACTGTGGATAAACTTTCGCTGGCAGCTGCTAGACTTTACGAGTGCCCGCCGAATCCTTAGAGAAGTTGTTAATTATTGCCGCTGGTTGGCGTTGTCTTATGGTATCGCCTCGCTAACCGCAAAGATTGATATCCCCATACTTTATCTTTTGGGCGGAGCTGCCGTGACGGGTATTTACAGTTCGGCCCAAAAACTCCTTTCGGTTTTCGCCCAGGTGGCCGCGGCTCTGGAGGGAGTTTTTTCACCAAAACTTTCGACAATTTCCCAACAGACGAAGGCTTTTAGGGATTATATTCTGATATCTTTTCTGGCCAGTTTGGGAATGTTGGCAACGATTATTGTTTCCGGAATCGTTATTCCGCTGGTTTTTGGCAATAAATATCTGGAAGCAATTCCGGCCTTTAATTGGATGCTGGTCGGCATGGTTTTTTTCTTTCTTTCCGGGCCTTTCACTGCAGTGGTCTTGTACCAGAAAGGAAAATCGGTTTGGCATCTGACCGGTTCGGCGATGCAGCTGATTGTGAGTATCGCACTTTATTTCGGGCTAATACCCCGATTTGGAATTTGGGGAGCGGTAACAGCTTACATTTTGGGGCAGATTTTTAACTTTTCCTATTATTTAGTTGTTTGGCAATATGTCCGTCACCGTTCATAGCCTGGTTCGAAACGAAGACCAATTCGTGGGATTTGCTCTTCAATCGGTGCTTCCTTTAGTTGATAAGATACTTTTGTATGATACCGGTTCCACAGATAAGACAAAGGACATTATAAATAGTATCCACGATAAAAAAATTTTTTTCGAAGAAAAAGGTCCGGTTTCGCCGGAAAAGTTGGTCTCGTTTCGTCAGGAAATGATCGACCGGACAAAAACCGACTTTTTTATGCTTTTGGACGGCGACGAAGTTTGGTCTAGTACCAATATTAAAAAGTTTCTTCATGACCTGGAAACAATGCCTAAGGAAAAGATTGCCGTTTATTGTCGGAGCCGCAATGCGGTTGGTGACATCTATCACTATCTTCCGGAAAACGCGGGCAAATATCAATTTCAGGGGAGAAGGGGAAATTTTAATATGCGGGGTTTCCGAAACATTCCCGGCCTGACTGTTGGGGGAGTTTATCCCTTAGAGATGTATGAATATCAAGGGAAATCTCTAAATGGTTGGGACGAGAAATTGCAGTTTTCTGACAGTTGGTATCTGCACGCTACTCATTTGAAACGATCCTCAAGTAATCTGAAAGTGGCCGGGATTCGTTCTCAAAAGTTGGAAAAAGGATTGGTTTTTCAATCGCAAGAATTGCCCGAGGTATTTGCAGAATTAGATTTCCCAAGAAGATCGGTACTGTATGAAGTCGCTGCGAGTATAGTTACTCCTGCCAAAAATATTAAGAGGAGTTTCCGAATATGAAAATCTGGTCGGACAAAAAGTATTACGAGAGAATCGCCCGGAGAGAAAAGTTTGATCACCCCGGTTTTCTCAGGGCGGTCGAGTATTGTAAAGACGCTAAAGCAATCCTTGATGTCGGTTGCGGCGACGGCAGTAAGCTCAAAAAATTAGGCGGGAAAACAACCAAGCGTAAGGGCTGCGATGTCAGTGATTTGGCCGAAAAGTTTGGTTTTGATAAGTTTGACGGAATAAAACTGCCATATAAAGACAACTGTTTCGACCGGGTAGTCAGTTTTTTTGTTTTGGAGCACACGGAAAAACCAAAAGAGTTGTTGGCGGAAATGGTCAGGGTTCTCCGGCCCGGTGGATTATTAATAATTCTTGCGCCGAACTACGGCGCACCGAATCGCGCCTCGCCAAATTTTAAGGGATCGCGAATATTGAAACTATTATTTAACCGAAGCTGGAACCGGGTTCAGCCGCAAACTGACACCGTGGACACCTTTGAAAGTGATTTTGACACGACGTTAGAACCATATCTGGGAGATGTGGCTCGCTTTTTACGGGATAAAAAACTTAAAATAGTTGAAGCCGACTCTTTTTGGGAGATGGAACTCCCAAATGCTAAACCATGGCAGAAGGTTTTCCGAATATTTAAATATTGGGGACCGCACCTGTTTGTCGTGGCAGAAAAACCCTTCGACGGGGCTCAAGGTAAACTATGAAAATAGCATTTTTAAATCTTTACAGCGGAATTAATAATCGGGGAGCGGAAAGCTTTACAGAAGAACTGGCCCGCCGCCTGGACGGGAAATATGAAGTCAGATTTTTTTCAGGCAGAGATACGACCGTAAAAATTACTCAGCCGGAACACCAGCAGCCAAATAATTTCTTTTTAATGCTACGCAAGAGACTGTTCCTGGATCCGGCAGCTATTTCTGTACTTCAGTTTACCAAGCAGATATTGCCGCAATTGCAAAAAGAAAAATACGATTGGATAATTCCCTTGAACGGTTTTTGGCAGGTCATTCTTTGTAAGTTTTTTCTAAGAAGCAAAATTCTTATTACCGGCCACTCGGGGCCATATTGGGATGAAAGGTGGAATTTGTGGCTGAAGCCGGATGTGTTTGTGGCCACGACAGAGCCGACTGCCCAGTGGGCTAAGAAAGTCAGTCCGTGGACAAGAGTGGAAACAATTCCCTATGGTATCGATTGCGAAACTTTTAGGAAAGCAAAACCCGTAAAGCTAGATCTGGAACGACCAATTATTCTTTGTCCGGCTGCCGCTGTACCTTACAAAAGAGTTGATTTAGCCATAAAAGCCGTCGCGAAAATGGAGAGAGGAAGTTTGTTGCATTTGGGCCAGGGAGAATTATTGGATGAAATTAAAGAAACAGGTGAGAAGCTGTTGGGAAAGAAGCGGTTTTTGAGTTTGGTTGTAGATTATAAGGATATACCGGGCTACTATGCCGCCGCAGATATTATCACTCTGCCATCGAGCCCTCAGGAGAATTCGCCGATGGTTTTTCTGGAAAGTTTGGCCGCGGGAAAAGTTTGCGTGGCGACCGATGCGCCCCGGCCACGCTGGATTTTAGGTGATGCCGGAATTTTTGTTGACCCGACGGACAGCGATCAGTATGCAAAGGCCCTGGAGTTTGCTGCAGGTAAAACGGTTGCTATGAGAGAAGCAGAAAGATTTTCCTGGCCGAAAATTATTTCAGAGTACGAAAGACTATTTTCATCCCCTCGGTAAAATTGGTTTTTGGCGACCAGCCAAGCAGTTTTGTTGATTTAGAGATATCTGCCAGAGTGTTCTGAGGCTCGACCACTTTTGGCCCATAGCTAACCTTGGATTTTGAGCCTGTCAGTTTAATAATTATTTCGGCCACTTCGTTAACAGAGTAATTCTTTCCGGCACCAACATTAAAAGTTTGGCCAAAACAATCGGGGTTTGTTGTGTTTGCGGCCAGAAGGTTGGCTTCGACAACATCACCAACATAGGTAAAGTCTCTGGTTTGTTTCCCGGTGCCATTAATTACGGGACTGTTGCCGTCTTTGAGCATCCGGAAGAATTTGGGAATAAGATTAGCGTAACCGCCATCTGGATTCTGACGGGGACCATAGACATTAAAATAACGCAAACTGATAGTTTCCAGGCCATAAAGCTCCCGGAACAAGCGGCAATAATGCTCGCCAACAAGCTTATGCAAGGCATAAGGTGAACTTGGGTTCGGGGTCATTGTTTCGACAAGCGGTAAACGGTCCTGGTCACCATAAACTGATGAGCTGGAGGAAAAGACAAACCGCTTTACATTAAACTTCCGACAGGTGAGCAAAAGATTAAAAGTGCCGTTGATATTAGTTTCGTGGGTATTGACGGGGTCATTTATGGAGAGCTGAACCCGCGGAATAGCAGCCAGGTGAAAAACTACCTCAAATTTCTCATTTTCGAAAATTTGATCCAGATTATCGCAAATGCTTCTCTTAATTATTTCAACTTTTTTTCCGGCGAGGTTTTCCGGTCTGCCCGTTGAGAAGTTATCAATAACTGTAACTTCATGACCGTCGGATAATAATCGGTCAACAAGATGACTGCCAATGAATCCTGCTCCTCCGGTGACTAAACAATTCATAGAATGCTACAATCTAGATAGATGACAGTATCGGTTATTATACCAATATTTAATGAGGAAGAGGTTATCGGAAATTGCCTGGCCAGCCTTGCCAAGCAAACCATCCCTTTGGAAATAATTGTTGTCGATGATGGCTCTACGGATGGCTCAGTAAAATACGCAACCTACAAACAAAGCCACAAGGGACCGGGAGCGGCCAGAAATTTTGGGGCCAGCAAAGCAAAAGGAGATATTCTGGTTTTTGTAGACGCGGATATGGAGTTTGCGCCGGATTTCGTGGAAAAGCTGATCGCTCCGATAGTGAGCGGGAAGGCTATCGGGACATACAGTGAAGATGAATATCTTCTTAATAAAGATAAACCCTTGGCCAGGTATTGGAATCTGAACTTTGGTCGAAGCGTCGATAAAATGGATCCGCGGGGATATGCTGCAAAAGCCACTGGTTTATATAAATTCGGGAAAACTTTACTGGAGAAACTGGAAGGCGAAAAGGCCGATGAAGAAAGGAACAAAGTTTTTCGCGCGATTCTTAGGGAAAAATTTCTTTCCATGGGCGGTTTTGATACCAATGTCGGCTATACGGATGACTGGACTATTGCGGAAAAACTGAACGCGTATCCGGTAGCTGCCAAAGGCGCTGTTTATTATCACCGAAGCCCGGATACTTTGCCAGAGATTTGGAAACAGGCCCGGTGGTTCGGAAAAAATGAATTTTTGACAAAGAACATAATCCGCCGGATTTACAACCTTTTCCGCTATTGTCCCTTTTGGGCGGTTCTTAAATTACCCGACTGGCAGTTTTTTATTTTTAAACTTGTTTTTAACGGCGCTGTTGAAACCAGCGTCCTGCTGTCATTTTTTGGAGAAAAAAAATACAAGTGATTTACGTTATTTTACTACTGGGATTTGCTGTCCGGCTGATCAACCTGAACCAGTCGCTTTGGCTGGATGAGGCGATAACCCTTCAGGCGATTAAAAGCAATACGTTTGGCGAGTTGGTTTCAAAATTTGCTCCCGGCGATTTCCATCCACCGCTGTACTATTTGTTCCTGAAATGGTGGGACGGAATATTTGGTTACAGCGAAATTGCCAGCCGAATTCCATCGGTTTTGTTTGGAATAGTGACGGTGTTTCTGGTATTCAAAATCGGCGAGAAACTCTTTTCCCGTCGGGCGGGGATTTTGGCGGCATTATTTTTAGCCGTTAATCCCCTCGCGGTTTATTATTCCCAAGAAGCCCGGATGTATTCTTTGGCGATGATGCTGGTGGCGTCGGCTATCTACTTTTTACTGGAGAAAAAGTGGCTGGCATTTGCTGCCGCTGTGGTTTTATCTTTGTACACGGATTATCTTCCGGCCTTGATGCTGCCGGTATATTTTTTCATTACCCGCTATAAAAAAACTTTTCTGAAATATTTTTCCGTCATCATTTTGTTCATGCTGCCGGCTGTCCCCCTTCTACTTAACCAATTGGGCAACGGGCTAAGCGCGGCAGGGACTTCCTGGGGCGATACTTTGGGTCGGACAAATTTAAAAACCTTGGCCTTACTGCCGGTAAAATTTATTTTTGGCCGGGTGAGTGTCGAGAATAAATATCTCTATGGTCTAATCACCGGCGGTGTGGGAATAGGTTATTTCTTGACACTTGCCAGAAATCAGGAAAAAAGACTTTGGCTGTGGTTTTTGACTCCGCTGTTTTTAGCCGCTGTAATTTCTTTTAAGGTTCCTGTCTTTACATATTTCCGATTCCTATTTGTTTTGCCCGCTTTTGTTCTGTTGCTTTCCAGAGCGGGAAAGATCGCTGCCGGATTAGTCGTTATTGTCAGTCTTTTAAGTTTGGTCTATTTCAACTTTAATCCCAAATTCTGGCGGGAGGACTGGCGATCGGCAGCGCAGTATGCGGATACTATTAATAGTAGGGTCGTTATGCCCAACCTGGCTCAATCCGCCCCGCTTCTTTACTACAAACCGGATTTGCAAATTATGGACCAATCTAATTTTAATCTAAACGGCGCCCAGACGGTCTATTTGGTTCGTTATGTCCAAGAAATTTTCGATCCAAAGGATCTGGAAAGGCAAATAATTGAGGCTAACGGGTATAAACTGGTAGAGCAAAAAAGTTTTAATAATCTGTTAATCTGGAAATACTCTTTATGAAAGTCGGAATAGATATCAGCCAAATGGCGTTTCCCGGAACGGGGGTGGGGATTTATACCCGAAACCTCGTAACGAGCCTGTTAAAGACAAATAATGATTTAGTTTTGTTTGGAGCAAGTCTTCGCAAGCAGAAAGAATTTAAAGTTTTTCCGCAAACAAAAGTTTTTCCGATCCCGCCGACACTGCTAGAAATATTATGGAACCAACTGCACACGCTGCCGGTGGAAAGTTTAATCGGAAAGGTCGACGTTTTTCATTCTTCTGATTGGACTCAACCACCGACGACGGCCAAGAAAATTACGACAATTCATGACCTGGTCGTTTATAAATATCCGCAATCATCACATCCAAAAATAGTCGCCGCGCAAAAAAGAAGACTCGAATGGGTGAAAAAGGAAGTGGATGCGGTTATTGCTATCTCCCAGTCGACCAAAAAAGATATTGTGAAAACTCTCAATATTCCGCAGGAGAAAATTAAAGTAATTTACGAAGCTACAACGATGAAGAAGGGGCAAGTCAAAAAAAGCGAGCGGCCTTATATTTTAGCCGTCGGAACCAGAGAACCACGTAAGAACCTGGGCCGGCTAATCCAGGCTTATCAACTCTTAAAAACTAAGGATGTCGATCTCGTAATTGCCGGAAAATATGGTTGGGGCGAGAAAGAAGAAACAGTAAACGGCGTCAAACTTTTAGGATATGTCCCCAACGATCAGCTGGCTGACTTGTACACTAACGCCGCGGTGTTTGTGTACCCGAGCCTTTATGAAGGGTTCGGAATTCCGATATTAGAAGCCTTCAATTGCGATTGTCCGGTAATTACCAGCAATGTTTCCAGCATGCCCGAAGTGGGCGGCGACGCGGCTATTTATATTGACCCTCTCGATGCAAACGATCTTGCGGAAAAGATTGAGACGGTATTGGAAATGAACAAATCTAAAAAAGATGCCCTTATTAAGAAGGGCCGCGGCCAGGCCAGTAAGTTCTCTTGGGAAGAGACCGCCCGGCAAACGGCAAAAGCCTATGAAACACTTTCTTAACCAGTGGGAAGTCTATTTGCTTAGTGGCATTATCCTTTTGTCGGCCTTTGTTTACCGGGACTCTTTTAACGCCCGTTTTTTTCAGGATGACCGGATTGCCATGGACATGGCCGGCTCCGGCAACTGGTTGGCCACCGTTCCGGATGTTTATCATTACCGGCCGGTAAGCATCCAGCTTTTTTATGGTCTCTCTCGCAACTTATTTGGTCTAAATCCGATTGGTTATCATCTTGCTGAATTTGCCGCGTATAGTTTGACGGTGGTCGTCGTTTATTTGCTCCTTAAAAAGATTCTAAAAAGTCGCGAAAAAGCCATGACGGGAACGTTTGTCTATGCTCTAAACGTTTCACTTTTTGGGAACTTTTTTTGGATTGCGACCTCGTATTTCAGTTTAGGTGCCCTGTTTTATTTTCTGGCTGCATATCTCTATTTGAAACCCGGAATTGCCGCAACTGTGGCGACATTTCTGGTAACGATTTTAGCGATCTTTTCAAATGAGCTGGCATTGACCCTACCCTTTATTTTCCTGGTCCTGAGCTGGCATTTCGGTTCCTGGTCGAAAAGACTTGTTGGCAGTTTTGTTCTGGCCGGGTTCTATTTTGTGGCCAAACTGAAGATTATTGGGTTGCCGCGGGTTTCAGATTATAGTTATTCCTTAAGTGGCCGGGTGTTGGTGACAGCCAGATGGTATCTTTTCCGCGGGCTAAATTTGCCTGAGGGTGTTCGGTTCGAAGCTGGCAATGTCATTCTCTGGCTATTTTTGGTCCTGATTTTCCTGATGACAATCGGCTTAATGCGTTATTTTTCGCTCAGACAGCCGCACGCGAGAATTCTCCTCTTATCCGGGGTCTGGTTTATAGTTGCGGCTGCGCCGTTTTATTTTTTGCCCAATCACATGTCGTCCTATTATCTGACGATGGCACTTTTTGGTCCGGCGCTTTTTGTGGGAGAAATAGTTAGCGAAAGTTGGCTGAGAGCCACGGTTCTGCCGGTATACTTATGGTTGACAATTGTTGGACTGGAATTCTTGTCTCGAACCCACTGGATAATTCTGAAAAATACCGGTCCGATTGGAAAGTTTTAAGTTGTAGAATTAAAGAAATATGACTATTGGCATAAACGGCAACGAAGCCAATGTCTCCCACCGGGTCGGGGTGGGGCAGTATGCTTACGAACTGCTTAAGCAGTTCGTAAAATTCCAAACTCCAAGCACCAAATTCCAAGTGTATTTAGAAAATCCGCCCTTGCCGGAGATGCCGGATTTGCCTTATGAGGTTTTTGGGCCCAAAAACCTCTGGACGCTGACGGGTTTACAAAAGAGGTTACTAGCTAATCCTCCGGATGTTCTCTTTACTCCGACACACTATGCCCCGCTATATCTATCGTGTCCGTCAGTGATTTCCGTGATGGACCTGGCTTTTGAAAAATTCCCCCAGTACTTCAAGAAAAAAGATTTGTACCAACTTAAGTACTGGACGCGGCTTTCGGCGATGCAGGCTAAAAAAGTTATCGCCATTTCCGAAGCGACCAAAGGCGACCTTGTCCAGCTTTACCACCTGCCGCCGGAGAAAATTGTGGTTACCCATCTAGGGTATGATCAGGCTCGCTTTAATGAAAAAGTAAAACCGGCCAGGAAGGATAAGTATTTTTTCTATCTGGGAACTCTTCAGCCGCGCAAAAACCTGGTCCGCTTAATTGAAGCTTTTGGTCAGCTGGAAGATAAGGATATTAAACTGGTGATCGGCGGCATGAAAAACGAAGGCCGAGGCGGGTGGATGTATCAGGATGTCTTCGAAATAGCCAGCAAGCTCGGTGATAGAGTGGAATTCACAGGATATATTCCTGATACCGAAGTGGCTGGTTTGATGAAAGGGGCGGCTGCTTATGTCCTACCTAGCTTGTATGAAGGCTTTGGTATTCCGGCGGTGGAAGCAATGGCGACAGGGGTTCCGGTGGTGGTTTCCCGAGTGTCTTCGCTTCCGGAAGTGTGCGGAGAGTGTACCATTTATATCGAGAATCCATATGAGGTTGAAAGTATCCGCTCGGCCTTGGAGAAAGTTCTGGAAATGGGCGATTCTGAGCGCAAAAACCAGATCAAAGCTGGTTTAAAACTGGTAAAACGGTATAATTGGGAAGACACAGCAAAACAAACGCTGGAAGTGCTTAAAAATGTTTAAAGACAAATACGGAAAAAACTTAAGTTTTAGCCAGGCTTGGCCGAAGATTGTGACCCGCTTCTACAATTATTGTCTGGATTTTGAGCTGATGGTTTTAAATTGTGTCGGTCAGGTTCCTTGCAGGTTTGTTCGGCATTTCTTCTATGCTCTGGCCGGCATAAAAATCGGCGAAGGGAGCACCATTCATACCTGGGCCAGATTCTTCCAACCAAAAAATATCACTATTGGGCAAGATTCAATTGTTGGCGATCATGCTTTTCTTGACGGTCGGGACAAACTAACTGTTGGCAATCATACCGATATCGCTTCCCAGGTAATGATTTACAACTCTGAGCATGATACTACTTCCGAGGGCTTTGACCCAATCGAAGCGCCTGTCGAAATCGGCGATTATGTTTTTATCGGCCCGCGCGTCATTATTTTGCCTGGAGTTAAAGTGGGTAACGGAGCGATAATTGCTGCCGGAGCTGTGGTGACCAAAGATGTGCCGGAACTGACTGTTGTCGGAGGGGTGCCGGCTGTTAAAATAGGAGAGCGAAAAAATAAAGACTTACACTACAAACTGGGCCGGGCCCGCTTATTTCAATAAATAAAATGATAGCCAAATGGCTGCATTGGCTGGACAATAATATTCTGGCGGTTTTAGCCGGATTCTTGCTGGTTTTTATTCCTCTTTACCCGAAGTGGCCGCTGTTTGACATTTTGTACGGTTACAATGTTCGAGTCAGGCTTGAAGATTTCTTTGTGGCGGCGACCATTGTGATTTTTCTGCTCTGGATATTGCGCCGGAAAATCAAACTTGTTTTTAACGCCGTTTCACTTGGGCTGATCGGATATTTAGTCATCGGATTGCTCTCGGTAATCACGGCAATATTTATTATCCAGACGGTCCCCTTGCAATATCTTTTTGCCGGAAAAACCTTCCTGCACTGGCTGCGCCGGGCCGAGTACTTTTCCTTATTTTTCGTTTTCTTTGCTTCAATAAGATCTATGAAGGCGCTGAAAATATACCTGGGACTATTTTTTCTGACCCTGTTGGGCGTGATTATCTATGGCTACGGACAAAAATATCTGTATTGGCCGGCTTTCTCCACAATGAATCGGGAATTTGCCAAAGGCTGGTGGTTATATCTCACGGCTCACGCCCGGGTTCTTTCGACTTTCGGCGGGCACTACGACCTGGCCGGGTATCTGGTGATTGCCCTGACGCTTTGCTGGAGTTTCCTTTTTGGTTTAAAGAATAAGCTGGCAAAATTGGGGATTGTCTTGCTTCTGGCCGGAGGTTTTTGGCTGTTAATTCTTACGGCTTCGCGGATTTCCTTTGCTGGATATATGCTGGGGCTGTCGGTGGTTATCTTTCTTTGGACCTTTAAAAAAGGGTTGGGTTGGGGGGTAAGCCGTTGGGCAGCGGCGGCATTTTTAAGTATCTTATTAATGCTCTCGTTCGGAGACCTGTCTTCAAGATTTCTGACTCTTTTTAAGTTTGCTGACAGGTTCTCTGCTGTGCGGGAAATTTTGTTAAGGCCTGCCGGCAATGCCCCGACCCAAAACGCCACGTTTTTGGAAAATAATATCGCGGCGGTAACGACTCCTTCTGACCAGCCGCCAACACCAATGAAGCCCAGTGATGTCACCGGAAACGAAATCCCCCTTTTAATGCCGAAAAAGACTGCCAGTGGAGCTACGGTTTTAGTGCCGACACAAAGGACTTATTCACAAAACGCTTTAATGTTCGACTTGTCTACCGGTATCAGGTTTGATACGACCTGGCCCCGGGCGATTGCCGGTTTTGAGATGGATCCGCTTTTGGGAAAAGGCTATGCAACCCTTAGCCAGGCAAACAAATATGACTATACTGAAGGAGAATCGACGGACAATGACTATCTGCGGGCTTTGGGAGAAACCGGATTCTTAGGTTTCGCGGCCTTTTTTGGAACTTTATTAGTGATGGCCTGGATCGCATTTCGCAGCCTTGGAGGGATACGGGATCCGCTCTTATATTCGCTGGTTGCCGGCTTCATCGGCCTGATCGGCGGGCTTTTGGTAAACGCTACTATGATCGATATTTTCGAATCCAGTAAGGTTGCTTATGTCTTCTGGGGGGTGTCCGGGATGACTCTTGGGTCACTTTATTTAACCCGGGAAAAAATTAAGACGAATATGGAACCGCTACGAATTGAATTTTCTTTCAAAAATTTCCTCGCCCGGGTGAAAAAGTTTCTGTTGTCCGATTTTCTCTGGGTGGCGGTTATCGCAGTTGTTGCGTTGTCGATCCGGACTTACAAAATTAATTCGCCGATTGCCGACTGGCATTCCTGGCGCCAGGCGGATACTTCGGCCGTGACCCGGGATTTCTTGCGCAACAAAACCATTAATTGGCTGTATCCGACATACGACGACCTTTCTTCCATGGCTTCGGGAAAACCCAATCCGCTGGGTATAAGATTTGTGGAGTTCCCCATATATAATGCCGCGTCACTTTTTGTTGACCGGATACTAGCCGACTGGACCGTAGAGGCGGCTGGGCGGCTTACCTCAGCTTTGGCGACGGCAATTGGAGCAGTATTTATTTTTCTGCTCTGTCGGCGGTTTTTGTCCCGGCGGATCGCCTACCTGGCCGCCGGTCTATTTGCCGTTTTACCGTACAATATCTATTTCGGCAGGACCGTTTTGCCTGATCCTTCGATGGTAGCCGCCTCGCTTGGGGCCTTGTGGTTTGCCAGTTCCTATGTTTTCTCCCAAAGGAAAAGATATCTTGTTCTGGCTCTGATTTTGGCGATTGTCGCCTTGCTAATTAAACCTTATGCAGCTTTTCTGTTGATTCCCTTGGCCTACTTTTGGTTAGTGGGATTCGGCTTAAACTGGCGACAATGGGCGATTTTAGGTCTTTTCGGGATCATTTCATTGGTGCCATTACTTCTCTGGCGCTGGTGGATGCAGCAGTATCCGGCTGGCATACCGGCCAACGACTGGCTGCTTAACGGTGACGGGATCAGATTTAAAGGAGCTTTCTGGTATTGGATCTTTGCTGACCGGATCGGACGGGAAATTTTGGGATACTGGGGGTTGATCTTACTTGGTCTTGGGTTGGTAAGAAATACCGCCGGCAAGTACAAATATTTCCCTCTGGTTTTGTTTGCCGGCAGTCTTTTATATTTAACTATTTTTGCGACTGGCAATGTCCGGCATGATTACTACCAGATTTTAATTATCCCCTCGCTGGTAATTTTGGCTGCCATGGGACTGGACTTTCTGCTATCACAAAATTTCCGGAGCAAAATTCTGGCAGTCATTACTGTTTTGTTCATGCTGGCTTTCGGCTGGTACTTTATCAAAGACTATTACAACATCAATCATCCGGAAATTGTCGAAGCCGGGCAGAGAGTTCGGGAGCTGACGGATTGGCGGGCCAAAGTAATTGCGCCCTATGACGGCGATACCGCCTTTCTTTACCAAACTGACCGCAAAGGTTGGCCGATCATGGACGGGAGCCTTGATAAATTGATAAATGAAGGAGCACAGTATTATGTCAGCGTTAATTTGGACGACCAGACTAAAAAGATCATGGCTGACGCGTGGCCGGTTTGGGAAATCAAACCCGTCACCAATAAAAAGTTCTACCCTTACAAGCTTCTGGCTCAAACGGACAAGTATGTAATTATCCAGCTGGTCCCCGACAGCGAGCTTCCCAAGTAAGTTATGAAAATTTTGATGTTTACGCCATACGTGCCGTATCCACCAAATTCTGGTGGCCAGACGAGAACTTTCAATCTAATTAAGAATCTTTCCCGAAAACATGAAATCACTTCGTTTTCTTTTTTGCGGACAGATCAACCGGAACCGGATTTAACCCAATTGCGAAAATATTGCCGTAAAGTGGAAATCTTTGGCCGGAAAAAAGCCTGGGCTTCGCCGGAAAAGCTTTTGGTAACCGCGGTATCCCCTTATCCCTATTTGGTGAACATGTATCGTAGCGGCCGGGTGACTGAGGCGATTTCCGCCGAACTGGCAAAGGAAAAGTATGATCTAATCCATGTGGAAACTTATTACATTATGCCCAACATTGCCTCCACTACGGTTCCGGTTCTTCTTGCCGAGCAGACGATTGAATATCTTGTCTACCAACATTTCACGCAAACTTCCCGGCTTTGGCCGGTAAAACCGTTGTTGTATGTCGATGTCGCTAAACATAAATATTGGGAAAAATATTTTTGGCAAAAGGCTAAAAAAGTAGTGGCCATGTCGGAAGCGGACAAGGAAAAAATGAAAGAACTGGCGCCGGGACTGGATGTTGGTATTGTTCCTAACGGCGTGGACATGGATTTCTTCACTAAAAAAATCCTTAACGGTAAATCAACGGGCACAAAATTCCTGTTTGTAGGAAATTTTAACTGGTTACAGAACCGGGAGGCGGTGGAAATTCTGGTAAGAGAAATCTGGCCCGAAATAAAAAAGAAGCTTCCCGAGGCAACCTTGTGGATTGTGGGACGAAGTCCCACGGAAGCCATTAAAAATCTGGCTGGTGACAGCATTGTCGTATCCGACGATGTCGAAGACATAAGGACAGCTTATCAGGGCTCAGCAGTTCTTCTGGCACCGCTTTTTGGCGGCGGGGGGACCAGATACAAAATTCTGGAAGCGATGGCCTCAGATTTGCCGGTGGTCTCCACGGAAATCGGCATTGAAGGGATTGGGGCGATTGACCGGAAGCATGCCCTGATTAGTAATAACAAAAATGAACTGGCAAAACTGGCGGTAGAAGCAGTGCTGAATAAACCTCTGGCAAAAAGTCTGTCCACCAACGCTAAAAAGTTAGTGGCTGATAATTATGACTGGGGAAAAATTTCTACCAGTCTGGAAAAAATCTATGAAGAAACTGCCGGCAAAAGTTAAATTGTCAATTATTATTCTCAACTACAATACTGAAGCGTTGTTGCGGCAGTGCTTGGCTTCCATACCCTCGCGTCCGGACTATCAGGTGATAGTGATCGATAACGCCAGTACGGACAACTCAGTAATAATGGTTCAGAAAGAGTTTCCGGAAGTGGAGTTAATAAAAAACAAAGAAAATTGCGGATTCACACGAGGTAATAATTGCGCTAGGGAAAAGGCAAAAGGGGAGTATGTTCTGTTTCTTAATTCCGACACGCAAGTATACCCCGGAACTCTGGAGCGAATGGTTCAGTTTATGGACTATACTCTTGATGCCGGCATTTCCACCTGCCTGACGCTATTACCCAACGGTGGTCAATACTATGCTTCTCACCGGGGGTTTCCCACACCTTGGAACTCATTAGCCTATTTTACAGGCCTGGCAAAACTGTTTCCCAAAAGCAAAATGTTTTCCGGCTATACGGCTACCTATTTACCTTTAGACAAAGTTCATGAGGTTGATGCCGTGTCCGGGACATTTTTACTAATTCGAAAGAAATTATTAGACAAGATTGGTTGGTTTGACGAGGATTATTTTTCCTATGGCGAAGATATCGAGATGTGCTACCGGGTAAAGGAGCTGGGCTACAAAGTTTATTTTGTTCCGGATGTTAAAATTATGCACTATTGGGGAGCCAGTTCGGGTTTAAAATCTACTTCAAAATCCGTAGCCAAAGTTGATCCTGACAATCAGGCAAGGTGGAACCAAGCCCGTTATGACGCGATGCGCATTTTTTACGATAAACATTATCGCAAAAAGTACCCAGAACTGTTTCGCAGCGCGGTGCTTGGCGGAATCGGTTTGGTCAATTATTTACGGCGGGGGAGGGACTAATGAGGATCGGCATTGACGCCCGGCTGTGGAACGAAACTGGTGTTGGTCGCTACATTCGTTCAATTTTTAAATATCTTCCTGAAATCGATAAAGAAAACGAATATGTCTGGTTTTTTTCCAAAAAAGAATTCGAGGCGGTTGAAATGCCCAGCCCGAAATGGAAAAAAGTTCTGGCGGATGTCCACTGGCATACGCTAAGAGAGCAGCTGCTTCTTCCCTGGATATTCTCCCGGGAAAAATTGGATCTGTTACATTTCCCCTATTTTTCCTTCCCGATTCTTTATCCCGGCAAATTTGTCATTACTATTCACGACTTGATATTTGATCACTATAAAACCGGCAAATGGTCGACGCTGCCCGGTTGGTTGTATGTCATTAAAAAAACCGGTTACCATCTGGTTAATTGGGTTAGTGTCTTCCGGGCGGAAAGGATTTTTACCCTGTCCAATGACGCTAAAAGTGAGATAGTAAAACATTACAAGGCTGATCCCGATAAGATTTCCGTGATTTATGAATCAGGAGCTTTGGAAGGCACTTCAAAGCCCGGCAAACCATTAACGGTCAAACCCTATCTCCTGTATGTGGGCAATGCCCATCCGCATAAGAATGTTGAGACCTTGATCAAAGCTGCGGAAATTTTAAAAATGAAACTTGTTCTGGTAGGGAATGATAAATTTTTCTATCCCCGGCTACCAAAATCAAAATATGTCGAAGTTATTGGTGAAGTGCCCAATAGCCGGCTAGCTGACTGGTATCGCCACGCCTCAGCTTTTGTCACCTCTTCGAAAATGGAAGGCTTTGGCATCCCTCCATTGGAAGCCATGAGTGTTGGCTGCCCGGCAATCGTTTCGGATATTCCTGTGTTTCATGAAGTGTATGGCGACGCAGCGGTCTACTTTAATCAAAATGATCCTAAAGATATTGCCAGAGTAATAAAGGAGACACTAAAGGATAAGGAAAAATTGAAAGAACTAACAGATCGTGGATATAAAAGAGCCAAATCATATAGTTGGGAACGCTGCGTAAAGGAAACTCGTAAAATTTATGAAAGTAGCTCTAGTTTACGATCGGATAAATAAGTTTGGCGGGGCAGAGAGATTACTTTTGGCCCTGCATGAGATTTGGCCAGAGGCTCCGCTCTATACCTCTGTCTATGATAAGAGATTGACGCCATGGGCTGATAGCTTTGATGTGAGGACATCTTTTCTTCAAAAATTACCGCTTCCTAAAAATGCACACGAAATGTACCCATATTTAATGGGTTTAGCCTTTGAAAGCTTCAATTTTGATAAATATGATTTGGTAATTTCCGTCACTCATGAATTTGCAAAGGCGATCATTACTAAGCCCGAAACTTTCCATCTTTGCTACTGCCTGAACCCGGTCGGTTATCTTTGGGATAGTCATGACGATTATTTTTCTGCCAAGCCGGGTTGGTTTCGGGCCGTCAGTAATCCGTTAGTGAAGTATTTGCGCTGGTACGACAGGATTGTGGCTGCCAGGCCGGACCAGTACTTGACTATTTCTCGGGCAGTACAGGAAAGGATAAAACGAATCTACAATCGGGAGAGCGAAGTAATCTATCCACCAGTAGAAATCCCAAATCCCAAATCCCAAATCCCAAGCAAATCTCAAGCCTCAAACGCCGGGGAATATTATTTAATTGTTTCGCGGTTGGCGCCGCAAAAAAGGCTGGATATTGCCGTTAGCGCGTTTAACCAGCTGGGGTTGCCGCTAAAAATAATCGGGACAGGGAAAGAAGAAAACAGATTGAAGGGGAGGGCAAAAAAGAATATAGAGTTTTTGGGCTATTTGACAGACGAAGAGCTGAACCGGTATTATGAAAACTGCCGGGCGGTCGTAATTCCCGGAGAAGAGGATTTTAACATTGTCGCGGTGGAGGCCCAGGCCCATGGTAAACCGGTAATTGCATATAAAAAAGGAGGGGTGACGGAAACGGTAGTTGAAGGGAAAACCGGCTGGTTTTTTGACGAGCCGAAACCGGAGAGCTTGGCCGCGAAAATCCGAGAAATTAGAGAAGTAAGAGTAATCAGAGAAGATTGCAATACTAACGCACAGAGGTTTTCGAAAGAAAGGTTTAAAAAAGAATTTAAGGAAACTGCCGAAAGAAAATATCGCGAATATGTACGACATTCTTAAAAGAACCACGGATATTCTGTCGGCACTGTTTGTAATTACCCTGTTTTCTCCTTTACTTCTTCTAATTGCCTTGGCAATTAAATTAGACTCGCCAGGTCCATGTATTTATAAACAGAGGCGAGTGGGCAAGGACGGAAAAATATTTTTTATCTGGAAATTCCGATCTATGTTTGACAATGTTGACAAGATGCTGGCCAAAGATAGAGAGTTCATGAAGAATTTTAAGAAAAAAGAGGGTTGGAAACTCCCGGCGAACCAGGATCCCAGGATTACCAGAGTGGGAAGATTTATTAGAAAATATAGCCTCGACGAATTACCTAATCTTTGGAATATTCTTGCGGGCGACATGAGTATGGTTGGTCCGAGAGCATATCGAAATGATGATATTTTTGGTGATGAAATTGCTCAGCAACTAAAATTCTTTCCAGGCTTAAAAAAGGAATTGGATGTAGCGCTTTCGGTAAAACCGGGGCTCACTGGTCCTTGGCAAACAAGCGGTCGTAATGCCATTTCTTGGGATCGACGGGTAGCTCTTGACGCTGCGTATGCCCGTAACAAATCTATCTGGAGAGACTTTGTGATCGTTTTAAAAACCCCCTTGGCAATGTTTAACAAATGGTGATATCCTGAAAACTCATGGAAGAAGAAATCAAAGAAATTAAACCGGATGAAACCTTTGTGGCGAAAGCCGAACCGGTTATGACGGAAAAGAAACTGCCGCATAAAAAAGGGCTTTTAGTATTAATAATTGCCGTCGTGGTTTTAGTTCTGGCGTTAGGATTACCGCTGTTTCGCCTTTACGCCGATGCCAAGACAACTTATCGGTTGGCGCTGGGAATTAAAGACGCGGCTAAATCTCAGGATATCGCCAAAACCAGAGACGCTGTTGTCGCGACACAAAAGCAGTTAACGGTCGTTCAATCGGATCTGAACCTGATTGGCTGGACTAGATTTATTCCCCTTCTGGGCGGTTACACTAACGATGCTTTTGCCTTCATGGATGCCGGTAAGCAGGGTTTGGAGGCCGCTCAGATAACAGCGACGGCCATTGAGCCATACGCTGATTTGTTGGGTCTTAAAGGCCAGGGAAGCTTCACCGGGGGAACTACTGAAGAACGGATTGCGATGATGGTGGAAACCCTGGATAAGGTTAAACCTCAGATTGACCAGATTGCGGTTAAAGTCAGTGCGATGCGCAAGGCTCTGGATCAGGTCGACCCGAACCGTTACCCGGAAAGCTTTCAGGGAAAACCGATTAGAAGCCAGATTGTGGGGGCGAAAGAAGCAATTGATATGGCTGACAATCTTTTGACCGAAGCGCGGCCGATGGTCAAGCAGTTGCCGGAAATGCTCGGTTCCCAGCAGCCAAAAAAGTACATGGTTTTGTTCCAAAATGATGCGGAACTGCGTCCAACCGGCGGTTTTATTACCGCCTATGCGATTTTTCAGGTAGACAAGGGCAAAATTTCTCTTCAGACTTCCGACGATATTTACAAACTTGATGACACGATGACCAAACATGTTGCTCCTCCGGATCCCATTTCCCGATATCTTAATGTTTATGGCTGGCGGATGCGCGACGCCAACTTCTCGCCGGATTATTACTCTTCCATGAAAACCTTTGAAGATCTGTATGCCACTTCAAATGCCAAGCAAAACATTGATGGCATCATTGCCATGGACACCCATGTTCTAGTGAGTCTAATGAATGTTTTGGGGCCGGTGGACACTTACGGCACCACTTTTACGACCACAAAAGTTCCGCAGTGTGACTGTCCGATGGTAATTTATGAACTGGAAAAATATGCTGATGAGCCAAAAGCCTACGAACGGGGCAGCCGCAAAGATATTATCGGGGTTCTTCTGCAATCTTTAATGAAAAAAGCCATGACTGGAAGTAAACAGGTTTATGCTCCACTTTTCCAGGCGGCGATGAGCGAAGCTCTGCAAAAACACATTCTATTCTATGTTCATAATGAAGATGCCCAACGGGGGATTGAGGCTCTGAATTTCGGCGGCCGGATTAAAACTTATAACGGTGACTACCTTCATGTCAATGACGCCAATCTGGCCGGGGCCAAGTCTAACCTCTACATTGTTCCTAAAGTGACCAAGGAAGTTTCGATAACTGACAGCGGCGCCGATGAAACCCTTAATCTTGAATACCGTTATCCCCACGCAGCGGATAACTGTTCTTTGGAACGGGTCTCCGGGCTCTGCCTGGCAGGAATATACCGGGACTACCTGCGAGTTTACCTGCCAAAAGGGGCGACAATTACGGATGTTAAGGGTTTTGAGAGCAAAAGCCAGACTTTTGATGATCTGGACCACACGGTTGTTGACGGCTTCTTTACGGTCGTGCCGGAAGGCTTAGCTAAAATTCAGATTAAGTATAAAGTTGCCGGCAATTTCAAAAAGAACGGCAACTATAATCTCCTGATTCAAAAACAACCGGGGACAGATGGCATTGACTACAAGGTAATCGTCAACAATAAATCGCAGGAGTTCGCGCTGACGGAAGATAAGGAAATCAACGTCAAGTTGTAGGGTATAATCTCCTCGTGAAGACTTCGAAAATAACCGGGATTGTTCTCAAACGCATAAATTTTGGGGAAAGCGATAAGGTAATCACCTTGTTTACCAAGGAACGGGGCAAGTTATCAGTGGTAGCTAAAGGTATTAGGAGAATAAAAAGCCGCCGGGCGCCGCACCTGGAACCGCTAAACGAAGTGGCACTCATGCTTCACCGGGGCAAAAACTTTGAGATTATTACCGAAGCCAAAACAGTAACTCCATTTGTAATGCAGAATAATTTTAAATCTCTTGGTTTTGCTTTCTACGCCGCGGAAGTAATAGATAAACTTCTGCCGGAAAATGAACCGCACGAACAAGTTTACTGGCTTTTAGAGGAATTACTGAAGGGTAAGAACCTGGAAGAAAATAAAATAAAGGAATTCACGGCTAAGCTGCTTTGGCAGCTTGGTTTTCTCCCATTCGGTCACTATCCCAAAGAAGGCCTGACTTCTTTTGTCGAATCCGTTGCCGAACGGCGCATCAAAAGTAAGAAGATCATTGAGGAATTATAGTTCTCCTGCTAAACTCTACTTATGGCTGAGGATTTGATGCAAAAAATTGTGGCGCTTTGTAAAAGGCGGGGGTTTGTCTATCAAACTTCAGAAATTTACGGGGGATTAGTTAGCTCCTATGATTATGGTCCGGCCGGAGCTGAATTGCTTCGCAATATTCGTAATCTCTGGTGGAGCGAATTCATCAGTAAAAGAGACGACATGGTGGGGTTAGATTCTCAAATAATTCTTCATCCTAAAACCTGGGAAGCTTCAGGGCATGTGACTAGCTTCAACGATCCTCTCGTAGAAGATAAAGTAACTCACAAACGCTATCGTGCCGATCATTTGATTGGTTCGGAAGCGGACAATATGACCTTTGAAGAAATGGCAGAATATATTGCTAAGAACAGGATTAAAAGCCCCGAAGGAAACGAATTAACCGAACCCAAGAAGTTTAATTTGCTATTTGAAACCAGCATCGGAGTAGTGGAAGATGATAAATCTGCGGCCTATTTACGCGGGGAAACCGCTCAGGGAATTTTCTCCAATTTCCGTAATGTTGTCGACTCGACAAGGGTTAAATTGCCTTTTGGAATTGGCCAGATCGGAAAAAGCTTCCGTAACGAAATAACTACGGGGCAGTTTATCTTCCGAACTTTGGAGTTTGAACAGGCGGAAATCGAGTATTTCTTTAATCCGGATAAAAACGACTGGGAAAAATTAATGGCAGACTGGAAAGAGAACATGTGGCATTTTGTGACTAACACTTTAGGCGTAAAAGAGCCAAATTTGCGCTGGCGAAGGCATTCGGACAAAGAGCGCAGTCATTACAGCAAAGATACCTACGACTTGGATTATAACTATCCCTTTGGCTGGAAAGAGCTATGGGGAGTGGCTTACAGGACAAATTATGATCTTTCCCAGCACGCCAAGTTTTCCGGAGCTGACTTAACCTACCGTGATCCTGAGACGGGAGAAGCGATTGTGCCGCATGTCATTGAGCCGGCAGTGGGAATTAACCGGTTGATGTTTATGGTTTTGGCTGATGCCTACACCGAGGATCAGGAAAAAGAGCGGGTAGTCTTAAAGCTTTCTCCAAAGCTAGCGCCATACAAAGTGGCCGTCTTCCCGTTGGTCAAAAACAAGCCGGAATTAGTGGGTAAAGCAGAAAAAATTTACCATGAACTGAAACTGCACTTTCCGGCAGTCTGGGATGAGCGGGGAAATATCGGGAAAAGATATCTGGCCCAGGACGAAATCGGAACCCCATGGTGCGTAACGGTTGACTACCAGACACTTGAAGACAATACCGTCACCATCCGGGACCGGGATACCACTTTACAAGAGAGAATAAATGCTGATACACTGGTTGAAGAGATAAAAAGCAGGCTCGGATGAAAAATAAACTGCCCGTTTTAATAGTTCTTCTTCTGGTAGTAGTTGGCGGTTTTCTCGTCTGGCAAAAATCGCAAGCTAAGCCCGCAATTGTGCCCAAACCGGAAGTGACGGAAACCGGGATTAAGAAAGTGGACCTTTCGACTCAGCCGGAATGGGTTCAGAAGCTGGTGGTAACGGCCAAAAAAGGCCGCAGCGCTAATGGGCTGGATAACTTTACTCTAACTGCCAAGGGCATCGACCCCACTGTAAAAACTCTCACTTATGTTGTGCAATACGAAACCAGCAATAAAGGCACCCAGGGCGCCCTGGTCATGAAACCACAAGAGGTGACTAACGGAACCTATACTCAGGTCATTGATCTGGGAACCTGCTCCACCAAGTCTTGTGTGCGTAACGACGGCGTGACTTCGGTGGAAATTGAGCTCGACTTCTCCGACGGCTCCATCTGGACCGGAACCATCTCTCTGTAACGGACTCCACTAATAAGCTTCATTTTTATAGGATTGTTTTCTTTTGCTGTCTTCTTACCAGATTTTAGTGAAAATAGTGCTTGACAAGGCGTGAAAAAAGGTTCAGACTAGTTATGAATAGATAAATAGAGTGAAATATCGTGAATATAAAGTATTTTTTAGGCACACATGAAGTTAAACTCTTGTCAAATGGCCAAATGGCTTTACCTTCTAAAATTCGCAAAGCTCTCGGAAGCGAAGAACTGGTTCTTTCTACAGGCTTTGACAAATGTGTATTCGGCTTTTCACCCGACGGATGGGAAAAGATGGTCCAGGCGGGTTTTGATAAGCCGGTGTTTACTGCTGACGGAAGACTGGTTCGTCGCCAGTTCTTTTCTGAAGCAGAAGTTATTGAATATGACGCCCAAGGAAGAATTACTGTACCCGTGGAATTGCGTAAATATGCTGAGTTGAAACCGGAAGTTGTGGTGGTTGGGGCCGGAGATCATTTTGAAATTTGGGAAAAGAAGGAATGGGAGAAAGTTAAGAGCACTTTACCGGCGGGACCGTTTTAGAGATGGACGAGTATCATATTCCGGTACTTTTAAACGAGGTTTTAGAAGCGCTTGAGATAAAGCCAGGAGAAAAATACATCGATTGCACACTGGGAGGATCAGGGCATACGACAGGAATACTTAAGGCAGGGGGAAAAGTTTTGGGGATAGATCAGGATAGTGAAGCAATAGAAAACGCTAAGAGAAATTTGGGAGATTGGGAGAATCGGGGAGAATTAGTATTACGACAGAGTAACTTTGCACATTTAAAAGAAATCGCCATAGAGGCCGGGTTTTCGCAGGTAAGCGGAATACTTATGGACTTGGGAGTTTCCAGTCATCAGCTCGAAACTGATTACCGGGGATTTTCTTTCAATAAGGACGCTAAGTTGGATATGCGAATGGATCCGGCAACCCAAACGGTAACAGCGGCGGATTTAATAAATGCCGGAGGAGAGAAGGAACTGGCGAACCTATTCTGGAAGTTTGGAGAAGAAAGGTTTGCCAGGCAGATTGCAAAAATAATTGTTGAGGAGAGAAAAAATAAAAGATTCGAGACAACAGATCAGCTGGCCAAAGCGATACTTTCTGTAAGAGGCAGGAGCGACAGGGATCGGACACACCCGGCGACAAGAGTGTTTCAGGCGCTAAGAATCGCGGTAAACGACGAGCTGGCCAGTTTAGAAGCAGCTTTGCCGCAGGCGGTAAAACTGCTGAAACCGGGAGGAAAACTGGCAATAATCAGTTTTCATTCACTGGAAGACAGGATTGTAAAGAATTTTATCAGGGAAATGGGGGATATAGGGGTAATGAGGGATATGACTAAGACACCAACAACACCGACAAAAGAGGAAATTGACAGGAATCCGAGGGCGAGAAGCGGGAAGTTGAGAGTAGCAGAAAAAATATAAGCAATAAATATGAACATCGGGGGCAGCGATGGAAAATAGTGCAAAAATTACAACAGGAACAAAATTTAAGGCAGGAAAAAGTATCCGGACTGGTTGTCCTGGTGCTTTTTGTGATCGTCGGTCTGCTTTCGGCCGGGCGGGTATTTGCGGCTAACCGGCTGGTAGAAACCTCAGATAGCTTACGAAGACTGGACCAGCAGATTTCCAAGCTGGAAACGGAAAATCAAAAACTCGCCGAGGAAACCCGTTCTCAGCAGTCGATGCTTTCGGTCGAACAGCGGGTCAAGACTCTGGGCTTTACCAAAACTGACAAATATGCCTATCTTTCCGCCCGGCCGGAAATGGCTATGGGTAAAAACGCCGGGACCGAGGTTATGCCATGAGGTTTGCGGCTAAATTGCGGCTTCTGGGGACAATCTTCCTCGTTGCTTTTACCCTGGTTATTCTGAAATTAGCTTATATTCAGATAATCTCGGCGGAAAGTTTGGCGGCGGCGGCTGACGACGAGCATTTTTATTCCCTGGAGATTCCGGCAGGGCGGGGAGAAATTCTAAGTGCTGATGGTTTTCCTTTGGTAGCCAACAAGGACGACTATCTTTTTTATGTGAACTTATCGAAGTTTACTGATAACAAAGAGCTGGTCGCCGATAAACTGGCAGCAATCTTGGCCACTGATGTTCCTCTGATTCCCACCGGTAGCGGAGAAATTACCCCACAGGACCGGGAAAATTTTTTGAAAGATACCCAGAAAAGCATCGCCTCAGATTTATTGGCAAAATTTAACATTAAAAACGCGATCTGGGTCAATTTATCCCATTTTGTGGGTCAGAACACGAAAGACCAGATTAATAAGCTGAATATCGCCGGGTTGGGTTTTGAATCCGAACCCAGCCGGGACTATCCGGAAGCTTCAATGGCGGCTCATCTTTTGGGCTTTGTAGGTTTTGATGCTGTAGGCAATCCGAAGGGCTATTTTGGTTTGGAGGGTTATTACGAACGGGAGCTGGCGGGCAAAGCTGGGGAAGTGCGCATCGAAAAGGACGCTTTCGGCCGTCCGATTGCTGTCGGAACAGAAACACGTCGGGATAAACAGGACGGCCGGGACCTGGTAACCACTATCGATCGCTCGGTCCAGCGGTTCGTGGAAACGGATCTATTGAAAGGGATTAAAGATTGGAAAGCTTCGGGAGGCCTGGCGATTGTGATGGACCCAAAGACAGGCGCGATTTTGGCCGATGCTTCGTTTCCTCAGTATGACCCGGCAAATTTTTCTTATTACCCCGCCAAGCTTTACAAAAACCCGGCAGTGGCCGATCTTTTCGAACCGGGATCAATCTTTAAGCCGTTAGTGATGGCGGCGGCAATTAATGAAAATAAATTAACACCGAACACGACTTGTGACAAATGCGACGGCCCAAGAAAAATTGGCACTGACTATATTCATACTTTTGATGACAAATATCACCCTAACGAAACCATGACTGATGTTTTAGTTAATTCTGATAATACCGGTATGACTTTTGTCGGTGAAAAACTGGGTTTTGACAAATTATACTCGTACATTCAAAAGTATGGTTTCGGACAAAAAACCGGCATTGATCTGCAGGAGGAAGAAGGGGGATTTTTAAGACCCAAGGCTAATTATTACGAGATTGATAAAGCCACTTTAACTTTCGGTCAGGGAATCGGGGTTAACGCCATGCAGATGATGAAAGCCTGGTCGGTGCTGGCGAATAACGGCCGCATGAGTACGCCTCATTTGGTTTCAAAAATTATTGATGGCAATAAAACTATCGACCTTAGCTGGCCGCAAAGCGAGCAAATTATTAGTCCAGCGACGGCAAAAACAGTGACGGAAATGCTGGTCCATGTTGCCCGGGAAAGTCCGGAACATTTTCCTATAGACCGGGAAAAAGCTCTAGCTGATTTCAAAATTGCAGCTAAAAGCGGTACGGCTCAGATTGCCGCCGGGGGGAAATACATTGATACCGGTTATAACGCATCGCTCATGGGCTACTATCCGGCCGATAATCCGCGGTTTCTGGTAATAGTGAAACTAGACCAGCCGGAAGTACGGATTTGGGGAAGCGATACAGCCGGCCCGGTTTTTGCGGCAATTGCCCGTGATTTGCTTTATTACTACAGCGTCGCGCCGTGATCTGCTAAAATACAAGTATGCTGCGCAAGCTTAAAAACTTTGGCCATTGGCTGGAAGCGGTTTTGGCTTGTTTTTATTACGGTTTTCCTGGAAAAAAATTAACTGTGATCGGAATAACCGGGACTGACGGAAAGACTACCACCACTAATTTGGTTTATCACATTCTGACAGAAGCGGGCCACAAAACAGCGGTCCTTTCCACTTTATCCTCTGCTCACACGACGACTCCTACTACCTGGAAGTTGCAGAAATTTCTGGTCCAAAGCTTGCGCAATAAATGTACTCATGTCGTCCTGGAAGTATCCTCGCACGCGATTGACCAAAACCGGATTTGGGGGATTCCGTTTGCCGTCGGGGTTTTGACTAATATCGCCGACAACGAACATCTCGACTATCACAAAACCTTTGAAAACTACCGCAATACCAAACTAAAATTTCTAAAAAGCTGTAAACAGGTGGCGGATTGGACCAAATTTAAAGGCTACCGCTTTAAAACCCAACTGGCCGGAGATTTTAACCGGGAGAACTGTCTGGCGGCGATTTCTGTGGCTAAGGCCTTAGGAATAGAGGATAAAGATATTCGGGAAGCGGTCGCCAACTTTGAACCGCTGCCTGGGAGATTGGAAGTAGTGGCTAAAAAACCGTTTACCGTGATCGTCGATTTTGCTCATACTCCGCAGGCTTTTGAAAAAGTTTTGCCGGTGGCCAAAAAAATGGGTAAAAGATTAATTCATGTCTTTGGTTGCACTGGCAATCGTGACAAGGGTAAGCGGCCGCTCATGGGAACGATTGCGGCCAAGTACGACGATATCATTTTCCTGACACATGAGGATACCTACAACGAAAAGCCGGAGAAGATCATAGATGAAATTGAAAAGGGAATCGCAAATAGCAGCAAGGAATACTACAAAATTGCCGACAGAAAAGAAGCGATTCATAAAGCGTTACTGCTGGCCAAGCCAGGCGATGTGGTTCTTCTTACCGGCGTCGGCCACCAGAAATCCATGAACCTCGGCGGTAAGGAAGTGCCCTGGAGTGATCAAAAAATCGCGTTAGAATTACTAAATGCTAACAGGAGTTGACTATTATAAAAGCTTGCCGCGAAAAAGAATGGCCTCTGAGGTGTTTTTTATTAATAAAAAGGGTGAGATTCTTCTGGTAAAACCAACCTACAAGGACCGTTGGGGCGTTCCCGGCGGCGTTGTGGAAAAAGATGAATCTCCAAAACAGGCAGCCACAAGAGAGGTTAAAGAGGAGTTGAATCTTACGATTAGGAAGCTCAAATTAATAGGGGTTGACTATACTTTACCATATGGTCCAAAAGATGAAGCAATTATGTTTGATTTTTTCGGAGGGGTCCTGAAAGAAAATGATATTAGAAAAATAAAATTGCCTAAAGAGGAACTGAGCGATTTTGTTTTTGTAGCTATTAATAAAGCAGTGCCTATGGTTACCAGTTTGAAAACACATACTTCCTTACCAAAGCGTTTAAAAAGGTGTTTAGCAAAAGTTGATAAGACCGAAGTTTTATACATGGAAGGAGGAGAAATTAGATAAAAGTAAACGATTTTCCTATTGGCGTTTTTGATTCCGGGGTGGGGGGGCTGACGGTGGTGAAAGAAATTACTCGGGTTTTACCAAACGAAAGTATTTTGTACCTCGGGGATACGGCCAGAGTGCCATATGGTACTCGATCAAAAGAGACTATCAAAAAATTTGCTTTGGAACTCGCCAGATTTCTTCTGAAACAAAAAGTAAAGTGCCTGGTAATTGCCTGCAACTCTATATCCGCCAACGCCCTGGAAGACATTAAGAAGATTTCTCCGGTACCGGTGTTTGATGTTATTAGTCCGGTTTTACGAAAACTTGATGGGCAAAAGGCGGCCGTTATTGGTACCAAAGCAACCATTAATAGTGGTATCTATCCAATTCCCGGCAAGGCCTGTCCGCTGTTTGTGCCCTTAGTAGAAGAAGGTTTTGCTGACAGCGAGGTAGCTCTAACCGCCGCAAAACATTATTTAATGCCTATGGAGAATGTAGAAACGCTCGTACTTGGCTGCACCCACTTTCCGATTATGAGAAAAACCATCGAAAAAGTGGTTGGGGAAAAGGTAACTGTGATTGATCCCGCTGAAGAATTATCTCTGACCATTAAAAATTCGATTGAACCAAATTTCGGTAAAGCGGAAAGAAAATTTTTAGTTACCGATAGCGTGGAAAAAGCCCGGGAAGTGGCGGGCAATTTCTGGCCGGAAAGCTTAAAATATAAATGGGAACAAATAAAACTATGAAAGTGGCCGTTCTTGGTTTAGGCATCGACACCCAGGATGTAATTCCCTATTTAAAAAGTCGGGGAGATAAGGTTACCATTCTGGACGAAAAAAACGGCGACAAGTTTGAAAACCTGGATAAATACGATTTAATTGTCCGTAGCCCCGGTGTCTACAGATATCGGCCGGAACTTCTCAAAACCAAAACGCCGATAACTTCCAAAACAAAACTTTTTTTTGACGTGTGTCCGGGAAAAATTATCGGGGTTACGGGGACGAAAGGAAAAGGAACAACGGCCAGCTTAATTTATGAAATTATGAAAGCGGCCGGATATGATGTTTATCTTGGCGGCAATATCGGAACCGGGGTGTTTGATTTAAAACTGACAAAAAATTCCTGGGTCATTCTGGAACTTTCTAGTTTTCAGTTAATTGATTTGGATAAATCCCCTCACATCGCCGTGGTTTTGATGGTCACTCAAGAGCATCAGGATTGGCATCCGACGGTGCAGGAATATCTTGACGCCAAGAAAAGTATTGTTTCTCATCAGAAGCCAACAGACTATGCCGTGATTAATAAGGACTATCCCAATTCCGCGGAAATTGGCAGAGCGGCGACGGGAAAAGTTGTTTGGATAAGTAAAGACGCTCTCCAAAACATGGCCGATGAGGAAATTGGTTTGCGCGGTAGCCACAATCGGGAGAATGTGGTAGCGGCAGCCACGGTAGCAAAAATTATTGGAATCGATGAGGAGACAATGCGGCGGGTAATTAAAAATTTTAGGGGCCTGGAACACCGGTTGGAAGAGGTTGCAAAAATCAACGGTGTCACCTATTACAACGATTCTTTCTCTACAACACCGGAAACAGCCATTGCGGCTATTAAGGCCTTTAAGGAACCGGAAATTGTGGTTTTGGGAGGCAGTTCAAAAAATTCTGACTTCTCGGAACTCGGGAAAATTATTCGGGGTGCTAAAAACATTAAGGCTCTGATCTTAATCGGGACAGAGGCAAAAAAGATAAAAGAGGCGGTAGGAAAGGCCGGAGATATTAGGATTATTGAAGGATTAAAGAGTATGGACGAGATAGTAAAAACGGCGTATAATACAGCCATATCTGGTGATGTAGTTCTTCTTTCTCCTGCCTGTGCCAGCTTTGACATGTTTAAGAACTACAAAGACAGAGGGCGGCAATTTAAGCAGGCCGTCGTGGATCTGAATGACAAGCAAAACCACTAAAGTCCACTTCATGGGCATTGGGGGTTCCGGGGCCAGTGCAGTTGCGCGCATCGCCAAAGAGTACGGGTACAAAGTAACAGGTTGCGACCTGGAAGAAAGCTCCATTACCTATCGCTTACGCAAAGAAGGAATACCGGTAGCCATCGGCCATGATGTTTCTCACTTAAAAAATACTGGCCTTTTGGTTCATACTCCGGCGGTTTTTTATCAAAGTCTTACTCACCCGGAATACACTAAAGCCAACGAAAAAGGGATTGCTTTAACCTGGGAAGAATTCATGGCCAAATATCTGCAGAAAGGAAAATATACAATTGCCGTGGCCGGAACTCACGGAAAAGGAACGACAACCGCCCTAATCTGCCGGGTCCTGGAAACAGCTGGATTAGATCCGACTTGCGAAATCGGGGCAAATCTTTTGGACTGGGAAAAGAAAAACGATCGGATCGGAAAAAGCAAATATTTCGTTTTTGAAGCCGACGAATTCCGGGATAAATTTTTGATCTACAAACCGGACCTAGCAGTAATTACTTCCATAGAAATGGATCATCCGGAGTACTTTAAAGATTTTAACCAGATTATGGCTTCATTTGTGAAGTTTGCCAGTAAAGCTCAAATTCTTGTAGTCAATGCTGAAGATGAAGGTTGTAATAAATTACTTAAGAAACTTAAGATGCTTAAGAATCTTAAGTTAAAAATTATTAAGTACAAAAAGCTGACCAAGAGCCAGGCGAAGTTGAAACTGCCGGGGGAACACTTGAGAAGCGATGCCGCAGCTGCCTGGATAGTAGCTAAGACACTCGGGGTAAAAGACCAGAAAATTCGCGAGGGACTCGAGAGTTTTGGGGGCCTGGAGAGAAGGTTTGAATATAGAGGCGAAGTCGAAGGGGCTAAGATTTATGATGATTATGCTCACCATCCGACGGCGGTGGCGGTAAATATTGCGGCGGCCCGGGAAATATATCCGAAAAAGAAAATTTGGGTAGTTTTCCAGCCCCATATGCATGCCCGACTGGAAAAACTTTTTGAAGATTTCAAAAAAGAACTGGCGAAAGCCGATAAAGTGGTGGTTACTGATGTCTATACTCGCCGGGAAAGCGGCGTTACCAAGCCTTCCGGCAAAGATTTGGCCCTGGCCATCGGCGGCCCAAAAGCTACTTATGTGGGCGGCGAACTAGTTAATGTCGCCAACTTCCTTGCCCGCAACCTTTCAAAAAACGATGTGGTTTTAATCATGGGAGCCGGAGATGTGTATGAAGTTAGTAACTTATTATTACGATGAACAAAATTGAAGACCTTTTGCCGGAAAACGCGAAAAATTTCCTTTTGACTGATGAGTTACCTGCTGATGTCAGAGCCAGGTGGGAACCGATTATTCCCGAGGGGGTCACTTGTGGTTGTTGGATGCAGTCATCTGAAGCAAATAGGCTGTGCACTGTTCCGGCTCGTCTGCAACTGGGAGTAGTGTCGTTAGTTCCCAAAAGTTGCTGGCAGCTTAAACAACGTTAACTTCCGGTTCCAGGACAATTCCATAGTGCTCTTTAACATCCTGCTGCATTTTTTGGGCGAATTCGAAGATTTCCTTCCCAGTGGCGCCCCCGTAATTGACTACGATCAGGGCATGCTTCTCATAGGTTCCAACATTGCCGATTCTTTTGCCTTTCCAACCCAAGCTTTCCAGTAAATAAGCCGCCGGAACTTTAATCTGATGATCGCCTTGGACGGGAAAGTTGGGGACATCAGGCAGGAGTTTTTGCAAATTTTTCAACTTTTCCGGGTCAATAAAGGGGTTTTTGAAAAAACTTCCGGCCGATCCCAAGGTTATCCAGTCGGGCAATTTAGTTTTGCGTAAAGTGGTAGTTTCTTCGGCAATTTTTTTGGCGTTCGGGTCGCGGGAAAGTTTCAAAGTGACAGATTCAAGAAAATAATCTTTCAAAATATCTTTAAAAGCGCTTTCCCGATAACCAAAACGGCACTGTTCTTTGGTGAAAATTTCCTTACCGGCCTTGGCACAGACGAAAATGTCGGCAATCTGCTGTCCGTAAGCTCCCATATTGCCAACCAAACCTCCGCCAACCGTTCCGGGAATATAAGCCAGGTGTTCCAGTCCTGACCAGCCGTTGTCGACAGCCCATTGGACAAACTCCAGCCATTTTTCTCCGGTGGCTACTTCGATTGTGTCTCCGTTGACTGTTTTGCCCAGTAAATTATTTTTTACGACCAGGCCGTCGAAATCTTTTGTTAGCAGGATATTTGATCCCCCGCCAAGGATTAAGGTTTTTTCTTTAGGCAAATCCTTCAAATCCTGTGGAGAGCTGATCTCCATAAAATATTTTGCTTTGACGCAAACTTTAAAAGTGTTGTATGGCAGAAGATCGACATCAGATTGTACTTTGGCCATTAGTTCCATTATACTATGTTCGCTGCGATGACGAAGTATGTCATAACCGGCGGGAAACACCTTCACGGAAAAGTCAGGGTTCACGGAGCCAAAAATGCCGGTTTTAAAGAGATGATTGCAGCTCTTCTTTGTGACTCCCCCAGTGAAATTAAAAACTTAAGCTATATCGGAGATATTGAAAACACCACGGAAATAATCAGGTGTTTGGGCGGCAGAGTAACTGATCGGGGTAACCGGACAATGGAAATTGATCCAAAGAGTCTGGATTCGTTTAATGCTCCTAAAAGCTGTGGCCTCAAATCCCGGGCGGGAACAATTTTCGTTGGGCCGCTTCTGGCCAAGTTTAAAAAGGCTGTCTTGCCGATTCCCGGCGGTGACAAAATCGGTGCCCGGCCGATTGACCGTCATCTTGCTGGTTTGGAAGCGTTAGGGGCTACAGTCAAGCTCAAAGACGGAGTTTTTATTATTACCGCCGCGAAAGGACTCAGGGGAGGAAACTTTCGTTTTCCCAAGAACACTCATACCGGGACGGAGACACTGCTTTTGGCGGCGGTTAGAGCATCCGGCAGGACAGTCTTGGAAAATGCGGCGGCGGAACCGGAAGTGGATGATTTAATTACTTTTTTAAACCAGGCTGGGGCAAAAATCAAACGGACGGAGCCCCGGACCATCGTTATTGACGGCGTCGCGCATCTTCGCGGAGCTACCCACGAAGTTATGACCGACCGTAATACTGTAGTTACTTTTGCCTGCGCCGCCTTGGCGACAAAAGGAGAAGTTTTTGTGGAAAGGGCGGATAACAAAGTTCTCGGGGCTTTTTTGGAGAAAGTAAGAGAAATCGGCGGCCTCTGGGAAACACGGGAAGAGGGGATCAATTTCCGCTGGGAAAAACCCCTGCGTGCCGCGGATATTACTGCCGCTCCTTATCCGGCCTTCATGACGGATTGGCAAGCGGTCTGGGCAACTTTGATGACTCAAGCTGTGGGAACCTCTGAAATCACAGAAACCATTTTCGAAAACCGGTTTGGTTATGTGCCGTTTTTAGTTTCCATGGGAGCAAAAATGGAGCTTTTTAACCCGCAGGTTTTAAACCCGGAGGACTTTTACAATTTTAATCTGGGTGATGATAAGCCGGAAAATCTCCACGCTCTAAAAATTACCGGCCCCACCCCACTTGCCGGGAAACAAGTTGAAGCCAATGATGTGCGCATGGGCGCGACGATGATTTTAGCTGGGCTGGTAGCATCCGGAAAAACTGTAATTATTGATACTCATGACCAGGTGGCCCGGGGCTATGAAAATTTAGCGGAAAATCTGGTTTCTCTGGGCGCTGCGATTGAAATTATCCCCGGTGATGTTGTAGCATATACCAAACGGCCCGCAGTTACGGCTACGGTTGAACAATAGCTATGGGACCACTTTTAGGCTTGCTTTTATTGTCTTTTTTTATCACCGCCGTCCTTTTGGTTCCTTTCATCGATTTTCTTTATAAAATCCATTTTAAACGAACGGACGAGAACAAAAGAGTTGATACCCTGAATAAAGCCACTTCTATTACCGCGAAACTTCTGGGATATAAAAAACAGCGTCCAATCGGAGCAGGAGTTCTGATTGTCGTTATGACCACTGTCCTTTCGTTGTGGTCCTATGGCATGCTGGCGGTTCGGGCCAACATTTCCGAACTGGCAATTCTGCTATTTTCGATGCTGTCTTTTGCCCTTCTGGGTTTCTACGATGATTTCCGCAAGAATTTTAATAAAGAGCGGACGGGTTTCTTTGGTCTGCGCTGGCGGCACAAGCTGATTATTCAGGTAATTCTTGGGCTTATCATCGGCACCTATTTCTGGGCCGTTTTGGGCTATGATTTTCTCAATATCCACTGGTTCGGGATGCTTAATATTGGTGTTTTGTTTGTACCGCTGGCGGCATTTATTGTCGTGGCTTTTGCCAACGCCTATAACATTACCGACGGACTTGACGGGTTGTCTACCGGCGTGCTCCTTATTTGTCTAATGGCTTTTTTGGTCTTGTCTTACGAGTTGCTGCATCCGGCCTTAGCGCTTTTTATTGCCGTCTGGGCCGGAGCTTTAATTGCCTTTCTCTACTTTAATATCTTTCCGGCCCGGGTGGAGCTGGGAGATACAGGGGCGCTGGCTTTCGGCGCGACACTGGCAGTCGTGGGTTTATTAACCGGTAAGGCCTTGGCCTTAGCCGTCATCGGCGGCGTTTTTGTTTTGGAAGTCGGCAGCTCGCTTCTTCAGATGCTTTCCAAGCATTTCTCCGGCAAAAAGCTGTTTGCCGTCGCCCCTCTTCATTTATGGTTTATGTATCGGGGGTGGGAAGAGCCTAAGGTTGTTACCCGGTTTTGGCTGATTGCCATCCTCTTTGCAATCTTTGGCTTATGGCTCGGGGTCATCAAGTAATAGGTTTTCAAAAGATCCTTCTGGTTGTGGTTTTTCTACTGCTTTTCGGACTTCTGGTGGTTTATGATGCCTCATCCGCCACTGGCGCCCAAACATTCAACGATAAATATTTTTTTTTGAAGGAGCAACTTAAGTGGGCCGTGGTTGGAATAATGGCCGCTGTTTTTGCCTATTTTTTCGACTACCGGCAGCTTAAGAAACTGGCTTTGCCGGCATTGGCGGTCACTTTGGTTTTAATGGTTGCCGTTTTCCTTCCCGGCATAGGCCTCCGGTCTAATGGAGCCTCACGCTGGATTAATTTGGGTTTTACCGTTTTGCAGCCGTCAGAACTGGCGAAATTGTCTTTAATAATTTACCTTTCTGCCTGGCTGACGACTAAAGAGAAAGGCAGGCTGCCGGCTTTTATTCTCCTGGTCGGCTTTTTAGTTGGCTTAATCATGCTCCAGCCCGATATGGGCACAGCTATCGTCCTGTTTTTGACCGCGATGATTTTATATTTTTTATCTGATAATGAACTTTTGGGTTTGATATTTATGCTGCCTTTGATTATGCTCGGCGGTCTTGGCCTGGCGATTAAATCGCCCTACCGGGTAAAAAGATTACTAACTTTCCTTAATCCGGATACCGACCCGCTGGGTGCTTCCTATCATATTCGTCAGGCTTTGATTGCCCTGGGCAGCGGTGGAATATTTGGCTTGGGTTTAGGCAATTCCCGGCAAAAATATTCTTATCTTCCTGAGGCCACTACTGACTCTATCTTTGCCATAATCGGCGAAGAATTGGGGTTGATCGGAGCAGTCGCCCTGATTTTGATTTTTGCCGTTTTTTTTCTTCAGGCGACGCGGCTGACTCTTCAGGTGGAGGACAATTTCGGCCGGCTTTTGGGTCTGGGGATCATTGCCTGGTTGGCCGTCCAAACTCTGGTTAATCTCGGATCAATTGTGGCCTTAATTCCCCTGACCGGCGTGCCGCTGCCTTTCATTTCCTACGGCGGGTCGGCTTTGGTGGTAGAGTTAATAGGGATTGGAATTCTAGGTAATATCTGGCGACAAAATCTATCATGAAGAAAATATTTATAACCGGCGGGCATTTTGCTCCGGCAAAAGCGGTAATGGCGAAAATGCCAAAGGATTGGCAAATCTTTTACCTCGGCCGGAAATATGCGATGGAAGACGACAAGGCGTTGGCGCTGGAATATCAGGAGATAGGAAACTTAAGTAACTTAAGAAACTTAAGGTACTTAAGCATTACCACAGGGAGACTGCAAAGAAAATTCTTCGTTAATGTCGGTCAATCCATTAGATCGCTTTTGAAAATCCCCGTCGGTTTTATCCAATCTCTCTATTGGGTTTTGCGGTACCAGCCGGCCGTAGTTCTTTCCTTCGGCGGTTATGTGGCCGTGCCCGTGGTCATTTCCGCGTGGCTTTGGGATGTCCCGATTGCTACCCATGAGCAAACTAAATCTGTGGGTCTGGCTAACAGAATCATAAGAATATTCGGGGCTAAAGTTTTGGATACCGGCAACCCGATTAGAGAAGAAGTTTTGAAAGCGTCAAGCGTAAAGGATAAAGCGTCAAGAACGATTTATATTACGGGCGGGAATCAAGGGGCGCACGTGATTAACACCGCTGTCGCGGAAATAATTGAAGAGTTGGTTGAAAAGTACAAGGTTATTCACCAAACAGGGGATTCAATGTACAAAGATTTTGAAAAAGCCAAAGAATTAAAAAATTATGTCGTTAAAAAGTTTTTAAATGGAGAAGAATCGGCCCAAACTTTGGCAGACGCCAGAATTGTAGTTTCCCGGGCGGGGGCAAATACGATTGAGGAAATAGCATTTTTAGGTAAACCTGCAATTCTAATCCCAATCCCCTGGTCGAGCGGGGGAGAACAACAGAAAAATGCCGAGACTTTGGCTAATTTGGGAATGGCGGAAATTATTCGCCAGGAAAAATTATCCGGAGAAACCCTTTTAGAGACTATCAACAAAATTGAGAAAAACTATTCTGTTTATTCGGAAAATGCCAAAAAAGGGAAGACTCTCGTCCATCCCGACGCGGCAGAAAAAATTGTTGAGGAAATTGAAAAACTTACATGATTAAAGCTGTTATTTTCGACTTCGGAGGAGTAATTGTTCCGGATTTATACACTCCTTTTGTAGCCGGGCATAAAATCACTTGCGAGGACAAGGCTACTAAGGGCTTGGCAACGAAAGAAGAATTAATTGAGGAGCTTGACCGGACTTTCGGCCCGGGGAAAGGAAAAGAACTAGACGCAGTTATCCTGGCTGAGTATCCTAAAGCCGACCCGCAGATTATTGAATTAATCAAAAGCCTGAAACCAAAATACAAAATCGGTTGCCTGAGCAATAATTTTTCCTTTTGGGGCCAGGCGGCAAAATCGCAAGCGTATATGTCCTTGTTTGATACGATAGTCATATCTGCTGATGTTGGATTAGCAAAACCGGATCCGGAGATATACTTGCTGACAGCCAAAAAACTTGGAGTCGCACCTGAGGAGTGTGTTTTTATTGATAATCTTGGATCGAATGTCCGCGGGGCGGAAAGTGTGGGGATGCAAGGAATTACTTTTAATAATGCTGAAGAACTGAAGAAGGAGCTTGAGGGCTTTTTAGATGAGCAACTATAGCCTTCTGGTAAAAAGAATTATTTCAATTGCCGTGGTGGTTCTTGTTTTGGTGGGGTTGGTTGCATTCTGGCAAAGGCAAAGGATTCGGAATTATTTTTATCCGCCGGCGGCCGTGAGTCCGATTTCCCAGGAGCCCACCGCTTACGATTTACTTTCGCTTTTAACGAAAAACAATTTGACTGTTTCAGGCACACCTGTTATTGTTGACGGCACGATGGAGGCAACGGTCAGCGGAGTTTTAGCTCTGTTTTCTCTGGATAAGGACCTGGCTCTTCAGGTCCGGTCTTTACAACTGGTTTTACCACGGCTTACAATGGAAGATAAACAGGTAAAAGAAATAGACCTGAGGTTTGACAAGGTAGTCTTGCGATATTAAATCATGGCAAAAGACAAAATTATTACTGCAATTGATGTCGGTTCCTCAAAAATCACGACGATTATCGCCTCGAACATAAAGGAAGATAAACTTTCCGTTATTGGTGTTTCCACGGTTAATTCAAAGGGCCTGCGCAAGGGCCAGATTGTGGATATTGAAGAAACGGTGAGCGCGATTTCCGAGAGTGTGGATGCCGCGGAGCGGATGGCCGGAGTTTCGATCGGATCGGCTCATGTCTCGGTAGGAGGAGGTCATATTGCCAGTCAGAATAGCAAGGGAGTTGTGGCCGTGGCTCAGCCTGAAGGTGAGATAAATAATTTGGACGTGGAGCGGGTTGTGGAGGCGGCCAAGGCAATTTCCATGCCTTCATCACGGGAAATTCTTCATGTGATCCCGCGGGATTTTGTGGTTGACGGTCAAGGTGGCGTTAAAGACCCAATGGGCATGACTGGGGTTCGGTTGGAAGTGGACACGCAAATTGTTACTGGAGCCACAACGGCTATCCGTAATTTGGGGAAATGTATTAATGAAGTGGGCGTGGAAATCGAAGGCCTGGTTTTTTCCGGTCTGGCTTCTTCCGAAGCGGTTCTTTCTGACACGGAAAAAGAACTGGGAGTCGTGCTGGTAGACATTGGGGCCGGGACGACAGATGTAGCTGTTTGGGTTGACGGCGCGCTGTCTTATTCCAGTGTTTTGCCTGTGGGAGCGCGTAATGTGACCAATGATATCGCCGTGGGCCTTCGCGTCAGTCTGGAAAGCGCCGAGAAAATTAAGTTATTCCTGTCGCGTAAGGACAAACCCAAACTTGGAGTGGAAACCCCAAAATCTTCTGACGAACTGGACTTGGAATCGCTGAGTCTTCCTGAAGATGTGAGGAAGATCTCGCGCAAAACCCTGATTGATGGGATTATTAAGCCCCGTTTGCTGGAGATTTTTACCTTTGTGGGAATGGAAATTCAAAAAAGCGGCTTTGCAGGAATGACACCCTCCGGAGTGGTAATTACCGGGGGTGGTGCGGAAACGGTGGGGATTGTGGAATGCTGCCGACAGCGGCTGGCTATGCCCTGTCGGACAGGTGCCCCGTTTGGCAAGCCAGCTGACGGTGGCGGTAATGGGGAAACGGCTTTAACGGGGCTGATTGACGAACTGGTTTCCCCGCAGTATTCTACAGCTGTCGGACTGATTCTTTACGGCGCAAAAGATACGGGAACTAATAGTGTTCACAAACTGCCCTCTCTGTCCTTGCCAAATATCGGCGGGTTTGGTAGGATAGCGCAAAGCCTGCCCCTGAAGAATTTCCTGCCGAAATTGGGGAATTTCGTTAAGGGGTTTCTGCCTTAACCAACATTAATGCTAATTAAACCAGATTTAACACGCTTCGCAAAAATTAAAGTTATCGGCGTCGGCGGCGGAGGAGGAAACGCTGTCACTTCAATGATTAATTCCGGAACGATCAAGGGCGTGGATTTTGTGGTCATTAACACCGACGCTCAGGTTCTTTTAACCAATCCGGCTCCGACAAAGATTCAAATTGGAGAAAATTTGACCCGCGGCTTGGGTTCCGGTGGGGATCCGGAGAAAGGTCGGCAGGCAGCTGAGGAATCGGCAAAAAAGATTGAGGAAAAGATCATTGACGCGGATATGATTTTTATTGCCGCTGGAATGGGCGGAGGAACGGGAACCGGAGCGTCAAGCGTGATTGCCGATATTGCCAAAAAGGCGGGAGTCTTAACCGTGGGAGTTGTCACCAAGCCGTTTAGCTTTGAAGGAACGGCCCGGACGGTGGTAGCGGAAGACGGAATTGCTGGTCTGAAAGACAAAGTTGACGCCCTGATTGTCATTCCCAATCAGAGAATTCTGGAAACAGTGGATAAAAAAGTTACTCTTTTAGAAGCATTTCGCATGGCGGACTCTGTCCTTTCTGCTTCTGTACAGGGCATTTCCGATCTAATTGTCATGCCGGGACTAATAAACCGGGATTTTGCCGATGTTAAAAGCATTATGTCCAATGCCGGTTCAGCCTTAATGGGAATTGGTGTGGGCTCCGGTGAAAACCGGGCGGGCATGGCCGCTCGGCAGGCAATTGCTTCCCCGCTTCTGGAACTAACTATCGATGGAGCCCGTGGAGTCTTGTTTAATGTCATCGGCGGTCCGGATATGACCATGACGGAAGTTGATGATGCGGCTAAAATTATTGCTTCGGCTGCTGACCCCGACGCGCGCATTATTTTCGGAGCCACTATCGATGAATCCCTGGTTGATCAAATAAAGATAACCGTCATTGCTACCGGCTTTGACGAAAACCGTCAGAGGCTGCGGGAACTGCGTTATGACCGCAATTTCGCACCCGGAGTGGTTGCAGCGCAGGCTGATAACAATAAAGCCACAGTTACCAAGCCACAGCCCGATGAGCCGGAAGAACAAAAACCGGAAACTCCGGCCCCGACGCCCTCTTTTGATGAGTTTGGCGACGACTTTGATGTCCCCGCTTTTATGAGAAAAGGGAAGTAAGAAATGGTATATTAAATAATGACGGAAAAAGTTATTGGTTATTTTCTTTTAGCCATTGGAATAATATTTATAATAGTTGCTGCTCTAAGCGTCTTCCAGGTTTTTACTGGGGCCGCCAAGCCGGTGCAGCTGTTTCAAACGCAGGGAATTTTTCTTAATTTAGGTCAAAGCCTGACCGGGAGTTTGCCGGCGCAATTGACTCGGGGGATAAGTAGCCCGTCAACGGAAATTATTCCGGCGTCGCTTATTAACGACAGCGCCAATCTGTTCGCTCATATCGTTTTGATGGGTTTTTTGGCCGGTATTGGCCAAAAGCTGGCCAGTTTAGGAATTCAACTGATACGGCCTATTGTCGTTAAGCTCAATGAACGATAGGTAAGGAAAACATGCTGAATATTAATGGTTGAGAAATACCGACCTAAGTGTTTCTACCGCCGACCTCTTACGAGCACAGTAGTTGTTTTGGTACAACAAGGTGAACTTAAGTGTCAGGGAAGGTTTGTCTGTACTAGACGAATTCCGATTTGTACAAAAGATATTCGACAGCAGGATGTGAGTTGTGTCGGGCCGAAGGATAAAGAATGCCCTGGGGCTTTTCAGGAACGAAGGCTGCAGAATAAAATACAAAGTGCTAAAATAAAAGAGGCAAAGATGCAGATATCACTGCGGAGCCGGGGAAGAAAGCACGCCGAAAGCGCGTGATTAGACCCTCACAAAATGAGAAGTAAGTTAGGTGGTACCACGCTTCGACAGGCTCAGCGCATGCGGCTTAATATCGAACCGTCCTAATATATAATGTAGATGGACGGTTTTTTTGTACTAAAAATGAAGAAACAGCAATTTCAACCGGTTCCGGCACAGATGGATTTTCCGGCCATGGAACGCGACTTATTGCGGGCGTGGTACGAATCCGGTTTGGTGGAAAAATATCTGCATAAAAATGACAAATCAAAAAAGAAATTCTCCTTTCTTGATGGCCCAATAACCGCTAACAATCCGATGGGAGTGCATCATGCCTGGGGTCGGACCTACAAAGATCTCTTCCAGCGCTACCATAACATGAAAGGCGAAAAGCAACGGTTCCAGAATGGTTTTGACTGCCAGGGCTTGTGGGTAGAAGTGGAAGTGGAAAAGGAGCTGGGTTTTAAGACCAAGAAGGATATCGAGCTCTACGGTGTGGCGGAATTCGTTAATCGCTGCAAAGAAAGAGTCCTTAAGTACTCTTCGATCCAAACAGAGCAAAGCAAACGCCTCGGCTATTTTATGGACTGGGAAAACTCGTACTTTACTATGTCTGAAGAAAACAACTATACGATCTGGAATTTTTTGAAAGTCTGTTTTGAACGCGGCTGGATTTATAAAGGCCACGAATCAGTGCCCTGGTGTCCGCGCTGCGAAACGGCGATTTCCCAACACGAGATGCTGACTGAAGACTACAAAGAACTGACTCACAAATCAATTTACATGCGTTTTCCAATCGTGGATCGGGATAAAGAGTATCTTCTGGTTTGGACAACGACTCCCTGGACTATTCCGGCCAACATTGCCGTTGCCGTCGACGAAAATTTTGATTATGTCCTGGCGGAAGACGAGAAAGGGGATAAGTATTGGCTTGTCAAACAGTCCAAAGACAGACTGATGGGGGAGGCGAGGGTGACAAGGGAGGCAAAAGGTAAAGACCTGACGGGACTGAAGTACCGCGGAGCTTTCGATAATCTCGAAGTGGTTAAGAAAGCGGCCGAAAATCCAAAGTTCCACACGGTTGTTGCCACTGATCCGCTGCTAATGCCTATCACGACGACAGAGGGAACGGGAATGGTGCATACGGCGGTCTCGGCCGGAGAAGAAGATTTCAGACTGGGCAAAAAACTGGGATTGCCTATGATCCCGGTGATTGCGGATAACGCGGACTATCTGCCGACGCTGGAATATCTGGCTGGCCGGAACGCCAAGAAACACCCGGAAATAGTTTTGGATTTGATGACCGAGCGGGGTTTTGCCTGGCAAATTGAGGATTACACTCACCGCTATCCGGCCTGCTGGCGCTGTAAAACGGAGCTGGTTTGGAAAGTCGCTGACGAATGGTACATCGCCATGGACGAGGCCGACCCGACGGATAAGAAAAAGAGAACTCTACGCGAACAGCTGATGGCGGTGGCTCAAAAAATCACCTGGTTGCCGGCATTCGGTTTGGACCGGGAGCTGGATTGGCTTAAAAATATGCATGATTGGTTGATTTCCAAACCAAACCGCTATTGGGGCTTAGCTTTGCCGATATACGAATGTAAAAAGTGTGGCCACTTTGAGGTGGTCGGCAGTAAGGAGGAATTGCACCAAAGAGCGGTCGAAGGTTGGGAAAAGTTTGAAGACCATTCGCCTCATAAACCCTGGGTTGATGAAGTAAAAATCAAATGTTCCAAGTGCGGGGAAACGGTATCCCGAATACCGGATGTCGGAAACCCCTGGCTAGACGCGGGAATCGTTTCGTTCTCGACCTTAGATTATCTGCATAACCGGAAGTACTGGGAAGAATGGTTTCCGGCAGATTTCATTACTGAATCTTTCCCCGGCCAGTTTAAGAATTGGTTTTATTCGCTAATTACCATGAGTACCGTCCTGGAAAAAACAAACCCAATGAAAACAGTTTTAGGCTTCGGGACAATGCTGGATACTCAAGGCAGGCCATTCCATAAGAGTTTAGGTAACGCCATAGAATTTGTTGAGGGAGCTGACAAATTTGGTGCGGATATTATTCGGTGGTTTTGTGAATCGGGAAATCCGGCTAACAATATTTATTTTGACGCTAATGTGGCCACAGAAGTAAAAAGAAAATTTTACCTGATGCTATGGAATGTCTACGCTTTTTTTATCACCTATGCCCGGTTGGATAATTGGCAGCCGAAGAAAACGGTGAGTAAAAATGTTTTGGACCGGTGGATTTTAGCCCGACTGAACGAAACTATCGAGCTAAATACCATGGGGTTGGATAAATATGACGCGATGACGCCGGCTAAGGCCACCGAAGACTTCGTTAATGACCTTTCTACCTGGTATCTGCGTCGGAGCCGGGACCGCAGAGATGACGAATTTTATGGCACTACTTACGAAGTGTTAGTGACTTTGAGTAAACTTCTGGCTCCATTTATGCCTTTTGTCACGGAAGAGATATATCACAACCTGACGAGTAATAAAAGTGTTCATCTAGAAAACTGGCCAAAAGCGGGGAAAGTTGATAAAAAACTCCTGGAAGAGATGGCGACAGTACGAAAAATAGCCGAATTAACCCACGCGCAACGGAAAGCGGCGAATATCAGACTTCGACAACCACTCGCCAAATTTGAAATTCGAAATTTGAAATTTGAATTGAATGAAGAATTAGTAGAATTATTGAAAGAAGAAACTAACGTTAAAAACGTAGTACAAACATTGGGTAAAGGAGAACTAAATGTAGAATTGGATACAAAACTGACCCCGGAGCTGGAAGCGGCAGGGACAGCGCGGGACTTGGTGCGGGAAATTCAGGAGGCCAGAAAAGCGGCCGGAACCAGCCTGGACGAAAAAGTTGTCGTCTATCTTCCCGATTGGCCGAAGGAGTATACTGACTACATTTCCCGGGAAACTTTAGCTACAAAACTTGTTAAAGGGAATGAACTTCGCATCGAAAGGGTTTGACTTCAGTATTGTTGTTTGTATTCTCGTTCTTTGCGGCTTTGGGGTGGCAATTATTGGCAGCGTTGCCTCATCGCTTGCGGCTTCGCAGGTATTTTACTATCTGATTGGTTTTGTTCTGTTTTATATCTTTTCCAAAATCGATTACCGGGTATTTGGCAGTATCTGGAAACAAATTTACGCGGTTTCTCTTGGATTACTCCTTGTAACTTTAATTTTAGGGCTGGAAAGCCGAGGGGCGATGAGATGGATTTCCATCCTTGGTTTCCGGCTGCAATTTTCGGAGGTCTTAAAGCCGTTTTTATTGTCCAGTCTGGCAGTTTTTCTTACTGAAGGAAGGACAAATTTTAAAAAATACCTGACGGCGGCGCTTCTGGGGGTAGTGCCCATGCTTCTAATTTTCAAGCAGCCGGATTTGGGCAGTGCCCTGGTTTATCTGGCTGGGTTTGGGACGATGATCTTTCTTTCGGGAATAAATATCTTCTATCTGGTAGCCGCCGGAGTTGGAGGAATAATATTTTTACCTTTGTTCTGGCATTTTTTGGCAGATTACCAAAAAAACCGAATCATAAGCTTTGTGAACCCAGCTTCAGATCCGCTCGGAGCCAGTTATAATGCCATTCAGGCGACTATCGCTGTGGGCTCGGGCCAACTATTTGGTTTGGGATTGGGTCGGGGAACTCAATCGCAACTGCTTTTTTTGCCGGAGCACCACACGGATTTTGTTTTTGCTTCCCTGGCTGAAGAACTGGGCTTTATCGGGGCCGGAGTGCTGCTTTTGGTTTATTTTGTTCTGATCTGGAGGATTTTTAAGATCAGCCAGGCGGCGCCTGATAAGCTCGGTCGGGTCCTTTCCTCCGGTTTGGCAATGATGCTTTTGGGCCAAATTTTTATTAATATTGGCATGAATATGGGCATTATGCCGGTTACCGGAATCACTTTGCCGCTTGTCTCCTATGGCGGTTCTTCGGTTCTGGCAACCTTCATTGCCCTGGGAATTGTGGAAAATATTGCGCAAGAGCGGTCTTTTTAGTACAATCTGACTACTATGAATTTTGCCGTGGTTAAATTTGGCGGAAAACAACACCTCGTGTCCGAAGGTTCCGTGTTTGAAATTAACGGAAATTTAGGCAAGACGGGAGAGAAAGTCGAAATTAAAGAGGTGCTCCTCCAGGCTGTTAACAGCAAAATATCTATTGGCACTCCCCTGGTGGAAAAGGCGAGCGTGACTGCTGAAGTTGTCAGCAATGGTAAAGGCGAGAAGATCCGCGTCGCCAAATTCAAGTCGAAAGTGCGCTACCGAAAAGTTATGGGTTTTAGACCGCTAATTACCGCTCTTAAAGTTCTGTCTATTGGGGATGAAAAAGTATCTACTGATTCTGGGAAACAGCCCGCAGCTCGCAAGGGCCGAGCTGCAAAGCCTTCTTCAAAGTAAAGAACTCCTCTTCCAACCCCCAGTGTTGGTGATTGAGACCGAGCAGCCTATTCCGTACGAGAAATTAGGCGGAACGGTAAAAGCTGGGGAAATAATAGAAAGTTCGATAACCGGCTACCTGAAAAGTATGGGCAAAGCTTCGATTGACTTTGGGGTGAGTGCTTACGGTGTCAAGCTTCCGGATATGAGAGAGATTAAGAGAGATTTGGGGGATATGGGAATAAAAACCAGGTTTGTCCTGCCAAAAGAAGGAACGGAATTATCCAGCGTGGTGGTTAAAAAACAAAGGTTAGTAGAATTTTTAGTGACCAACGATTACACAGCCAGAACAGTTTGGGTCCAGGATTTTGAAGACTGGAATAAGCGGGATTACGGCCGGCCGGAGGTGGAAGCGCATATTGGCATGCTGCCGCCAAAAGTGGCGAGACAAATGGTTAATCTGGCCATACCAGTATCCAGTCTCCAGTATCCAGCGACTATTTTAGATCCTTTTTGCGGGGTGGGAACAATCGCCTCTGAGGCGCTGGTTTTGGGACATGAAGTCATAGCAAGCGATATTAGTTCTGCTCAAGTACAGCGTACCCGGGAAAATGTTGAGTGGCTTCAGAGGAATTTTAAATTTAAAATTTTAAATTTTAAATTGCTGCAGGCTGACGCGCGGGAGATTAGCAAAAAAGTTCCGGTGGGAAGTGTTAACGCTATTGTTACTGAACCTGATCTAGGGCCGAATACGGGGAATACTAAGTATCAAACACCAGGCGTTATGGAGAAGCTTGAAAAGTTATACTTGGATGCACTACAGGATTGGAAAAAAGTGCTGAAACCAAACGGAACCGTCGTGATGGTGCTGCCTGCCTTTGGAGAAGATAAAACCCTTGTGAAAAATGTGGTTGACAAACTTGCGGCTATCGGCTATATTCTCTCTAAAGGTCCGTTCGAATACAGTCGGCCTCAGGCTGCTGTAAAAAGAAATATTTGCGTATTCACCTATGTCACACGTTAAAGGAAGCGCCGTTACTAAAGGAAACCGCGACTCCATCGCCAAAAGCCTGGGAGTCAAGATTTTTGCCGGGGAAAAGGTTCTGTCCGGAAACATTATCGTTCGTCAAAGGGGCACTCAGTTTAATCCTGGCCTGGGCGTGCGGATGGGCGGCGACTACACCCTTTATGCCGTTAAAGACGGCACCGTGCAATTTTCGCAAAAAAGAGGCGACCGATACATTTCTGTCATTTAATAAATTATGGCTGACGAGCAAATTACCCATTTGGACATAAATGTCCTGCAACCTAATCCCCTGCAACCCCGCGGCTTGATTACTCCGGAATCGTTGGTTGACCTGATTGACTCCATTAGAGAACACGGCATTTTAGAGCCGATTGTAGTGGCCGAAACCCCGGCCGGATACCAGATTATTGCCGGAGAGCGACGCTGGCGGGCCTCGAAAATTATCGGTTTAACCCAGGTTCCCTGTATTATTAAGAAAACTTCCCATCGGGGCATGTTGGAAATGGCCCTGGTGGAAAATGTTCAGCGGGTAGATCTTAACCCGTTGGAACGGGCTCAGGGTTTCAAGAGGATGATGGATGAATTTGGACTGGGAACGGCCGAAATTGCGCAGCGAATCGGCAAATCCCAGGCTTATGTCAGTAATTCCCTAAGGCTACTGACGCTTCCCGACGCCCTAAAAGATGCTCTGCTTTCCGGAATTGTCACTGAAGGCCATATCCGGGCACTGGCAGGAATTGAAGATCCCAACCAGATGGTGGAGGCTCTGCGCCAAATTCTGCGGGAAGGCGGGTCGGTCCGCCGGGCGGAAGAACTTTCCCGCCAATATAAAGCCAAAGCCGGAGTAAAACCCGCTTCAGAAACCGAGAGGGTGCATAGCGACGAAATTACTCTGATTGAAAACCGTTTAAGTGCCCGCCTGGGTGGCAAAGTCAAAGTAACTCAGTCAATGCGGGAGTTGCGGTTTATGATCGTAGTTAAGGCGGGTTTGGACAAGAGCTCCGATGTCATGCGCAAAGTAGATGACGCTCTGGAAAAAGCTTTCCCGGTTGACGGAGAAAGCTACTCGGTAGAAGTCGGCAGCGCGGAGTAATTAACCCCGGCAATTCTTCCAAAACGATTAATCGGCCAGTATCTCCAGAAAACTTTTCCGATAAATTCGCTGGGCAGAACAGGTCCGAAATCCCGGGAGTCAGAAGACTGCATCCGGTTGTCGCCCATGACAAAATAATAGCCGGAAGGAATAACGATTTCCTTATTTTCAGCCAAATAGCTTTCCGGCCCGGTATAAACTGACGGGTCCAGATAGGCGCTTTCGTCCAGAAGGGTGCCGTTAATATAAACTTTTCCGCCGGAAATTTTCAGGTTTTCCCCCGGCAGGCCAATAATCCGTTTAATGAAATCGACATCGGCGTTTTTCGGCGACTTGAAGACAATGACATCGCCGCGCTGCGGAAAACCAAGACGGTAGGAAATTTTGTCTGTCAAAATATATTCGCCGTCATGGAAAGTGGGTTCCATGGAGTGGCCTTTGACCTGATTAGGCTGGAACAATAATAAATAGCAGACAAAGAAAATCATCAAAGCGAACACGACCGCTTCGACGAATTCCCAGAGAACCCCAAACAGGCTTTTTAAACTTTCGAACACAGAAATAAGTTTATCGGGTTTTGAAGAAATAAACAATAGATTTATTTGGTGGACCCGGGAGGTGCCGCCCCTCCTGCCTCTCGAATGTGAATCGAGCGTTCTGCTGGTGAACTACGAGTCCTTTATCTTGTTATTATATCAGGTTTCACTTTGGGCCTTCACAGAGGCAAAAAGGCGTGTTAAGATTCTGTCATGTGTCCTGAAGCAACCATTGTTGGCCTTGACGGAAAGCTAGTCAATACTCTTTTTTCTGGGGATATCACTTTTTATAGTGATCGCTCCACTATCAGACTATATGTTACTTCCAATGAAACAATTTCCCAGCTTTTGCCTTTCTGGGGCCAACAACTGCTGGAACTTAGGAAGGATGGAGTCGCGGGGACGATTTATCATCTCAGGGATGACGGAAGCCAGGAACCAGTCGAAGGCTATAAATTCAATCCCAAGGGCAGACACGAAGTCAAACTTGTTTATCCCAAAAGAATTAAAGATCGGGAATCCTCGAAGATTCCAAATGTTAGAAAAGGATATTTTCCTAAAAGAACAATCCGCTATTAGTTTGACAGAAGATTGGCTCCGCGGGCGAAGAGGATAGCCAGATAGTTTTTTCCGGAATTTTTTAAGGCGTTAGAGTCGGCCAGAAGGCTTTGCGAAAGCAAAAGATTACTGGCCTCGCGGTTGGTCAATTTGCTTTTGGCCAGTTTCCGGTTAACTGAACTTTGGCTTCGAGAAATTTCTGAGTTGGTTGTGGGGCCTGGGGGGTTTAAGCGGTATTGTTGGTTAAGAGCGTTAGTAACAAAAATCAATTGCTCCGAAAGTTCCCGCAGATTTTGGCGATTAACACCATTGTTGTCCGTCGCTAATAACCCGATAGTGTCCAGATTAGCTTTTTCCAGCCGGGTAAAGGCTGCCTTCCGGTTGCGGTTGTTTTGAATATCGTTGACTGCGGCCACTACAGTGGCTTCAATAATCTTTAGGTTTCGCAAGTTGGTAGCAGCGACTTTTTGGCGGAACGAAGTTAAGGTAACCGCTCCATTGGTTTCAGAAAAACTTTGCCCGGGGTCAGAAGAAAAATTAAACACTGTGGTTTTTGTTGCACCCGAAGTTATGCTTCCGCTGAATGTTCGTTTAATTGTTTGGGTGTTATTGATATAGAAAGCATCCAGCTGAAAATTGCCATTGCCGGTACCACTAATAATCACCTGGTAGCTTTGTGCTACTGGATCCGCGATAAAAACTGCTTTTCCGTCAAGGTTTTTCCCCACCGGACTCCCGTCTTTATTCTTAATTTCAATTGTGGCGGGGGAATGGATAATAAAAGAAAGATATGATGTGGGTTCAGTTACGGTTGTGGCAATACTTCCGGTCAGATCAAAAGCATGAAGAATATCTGTTAGAGGAGCGGTGTTTTGAAAATAATCATTATGACTCAAGTCGTAATATTTATTGGCGGCCAAGCCGGCAATTTCGGAACTGGTTTTAAGGATTGTTCCATCGCCGACTGCATTTGTATAGCTTGCAGGCTTGCCGTCGGGCCAGAGATTTAAAGCAATATCCAGGGCATTTCTAGACGCAGTTGTAAAGCCTGACGGGGTTTGTTGGTTATTGCCAGAAAGCGGTGTCAGGCTGTTTTTAAAATTGGTCGAGAGCGGAAAGAGGGCTTCCAAATTGGGATTTCTGGCCACGGAGCTTAGTGAAGAATAGGGTTTTCCGGAAATGTAATCAAAAACCGGCAGAAGATCCCGGACGCCGGGCATTTTGTTTTGAATAATGTCTTTATCAGAAAGATAAGGCAGGCCGGTAGTATGCAGCACCAGCTCCATGGCTATTTTTGTTCCCAGATCAACATCTGCCTGGCCGCCTTCCCAAAGTTGGTAGGCTTTGATGGTGCCCAGGTGCGGCCCGCCTGCCGTCACAATTTTCCCGATTTTGTCTGAACAGCCGGTGTCTTTTTCATAGCAATCTCGCACGACTAGGCTTCCCATACTGTGAGCGATAACATTGACTTTCTTGCCCGGATTTTTTGGCTGAACTTCATTGGCGAGAAAAGTATTCAAGCTGGCCGCGTTATCCGTAATGGTTTTGCGAAAATCATAGGAAAATGTGAACAGATTTTGGTTTGCGCCCGAGTTGGTTAGCCCGGCATTTTTCAAAGTGGAAAGGAGCGGCTGATAATACGAATCCGTGAACACCGGCATTAACTGCCAATCAGCATATGTCGTCGGCTGGTTCTCCACGATTCCTTTGTAGGACCACGATCCTCCAAAACCTGGGATAAAAACGACAGGATCCGACTCGCTGGGAACGGTGTCGGCGTAATAGATGCCCAAGCCTTCAACACTGACAATCACTCTTTGCCCGGCGGCGTCCAGCCCCCAAGTGTTTCTCGACCCCCAAGCCGGATCGCCAACATTTTCCCAAGTTTCCCCAAAATCTTTGCTTCTCCAAACACTATAGGGAGCCTCTCTAACAGATGCATATAAATATCCATTTTGATCTTGAGCAACTCTGAAAATAAATTGTGAACCAGTAGTTACAGTCTTTTTTGACCAAGAGTTTCCTCCGTCGTTAGATTTATAAAAACCATTATCCGTTGAAATATAAATTCTGTCTGATACAAGTTTATCAATTAGGCCACCAGTAAACCCACCGTTTAGTGGCAATGCTAACCAATTATCTCCTCCATCGAGTGAACGATATAATGTATTCCCAACGCTGGCAAATATGCGATTCTGGTTGTTTGGATCAGTAATAATATCGACACTGTTTGCATTGCCGAGGTTTGAATTAGTCCAGGAGGCGCCTTTATTTAATGTTCTATACAAACCTGGCGCGTTATCACTAATTCCTACGAAAATGCGATTTGAAGATATTGGATCTATGCCAGTTGCTCTGGGAGAAGACGCGTCGTATATTTTTGTCCACGAATTGCCACCATTCTCGGTTAAATGTATTCCTGATCCCCATAAACTAATTGCGATGACATCATCATCAGAATGTTTAATGGCAATCCAATTGATATCTTGCCCCGAAGGGAGGTTATTTTTAACACTTGACCAATTTAATCCACCGTTAACGGATTTTAATATATCGTAACTGCTTGGGTTATGTTTCCTTATTGAACTAAATACCTTATTTGTGTTCTGATCCGAAAACTTAATTTCTGTACTTTCGTCTGTAGAACTATAAACTGATTTCCATTGAAGGGTGATAGCTAATGCACTCGGCGGGAGCGTTAATAGTATTGAGGTAAGGAAGATAAACGAAAAGATAAAAAGGTATAATCTTTTCAATTAACTAATCGTAAAATTGTTATTTATGTTTGTCAATATGTAAATTGTTTAATGAGAAAATTGCGTCTATCAGTTGTAATTCCAACACTGAACTGTGGTTCGAAACTCGAAGATTGCCTTTCAAGTATTAGGTGGGCCGATGAAATAATTGTCGTGGATATGGGTTCCACGGATAACACAATTCGAATTGCGAAAAAGTTTCATGCCATTGTTTACGAAAGAGTTCCTAGAGATGGCAACTTTGATAAAAATAGAAAATTTGGTATGCAAAAAGCGAGTGGAGATTGGATTCTAAAATTAGATTCGGATGAAGTACTTTCCCGGAGATTACAAAGTGAGATTAAAAAACTGCTGTTTGCAGACACAAGTAATTATGCTGGTTTTAATTTGAAGAATAAGATTTTCATGTTTGGCCATCAAATTTCTCATGGTTTTGTTAAGGCTGATTCTCATGAGCTAAGACTTGTACGTGCTGGGAAATGGCATTATGACCCATTTAAATATCACCAGCAGATTTTTGTTCGTGGCGAAGTTGGATTTTTGAGTAGTGCATATAATCACTATAATTATACTTCGATAGGTGAATTCATAGAAAAGACGAACAAATATACTGATCTAGATGCTAAATTCTATCCCTATAAGGTATCTATTACAGACGTTTTACTTTCACCTCTAAAGACCTTTTTTAAACTTTTCTTTTTGCAAGAAGGTTTTTTAGATGGTTACTTTGGAATAATTGTGTGCTTTTTGTTTGCGATTTATAATTTGGTTGAAAAAATAAAAGTCTGGGAGCTTCAAAATCTATGAAAGTTGCAATTGTGCGAGGGGATTTTGCTTCCCCTTTTGAATTAGGAGGAATGCGCTACCTGCAAAAGGGAAATAGGTTAGAGCTGGTTACTGGACTAATGCCAGTTTCAGACTTGTCTAGTTTATCTTTTATGGATTTTGTTAAGTTACCGTGTCCTGTTGATTTAAACTTTGGTCGCATAGATAGGGGGAAAATGGCTGTTCTAAATAGAATTTTTGTAGATGCGCATGTTCTTTTTGGTCTAGAGAATAAGCTTAAAAATCTTGATATAGCATTTTGTGCGGAGACTTATTACTTTTATTCCTACCAGTGTATAAAGGCGAAGAATCTAGGTTATGTCAAAAAGGTTATTTCATTAGTTTTTGAGAATATTCCTTTTAATAATGAAGGAATCTGGGGGCGACGAAGATTGAAACAATATGTGATTAAAAATACGGACCGGTTTATTGCAGTTACTGACCGGGCCAGAGATGTGTTAATTGAAGAGGGGGCGGATCCGAAAAAAATTGTCAGACTAAATCCGGGAGTGGATTTGAGCATTTTTAGACCGCAGGTTGAATCAAGAATTATGAATCATGAATTAGGCAAGAAGCCAATAAGACTGCTAACGGTAGGTAGGTTGGTGCCAGAAAAGGGGATCAGAGAAATGGTGGCCGCTTTCAAAAAGCTTCACAAGGAGTTTCCCGCTTTGGAATTTACTGTCGTTGGCAGCGGGCCGTTAGAGAGTCTTCTTAATGTTCCCGGGATAACACATCTAGAGAAAGTGAAGTTTGAAGACATGCCCAAAATTTATAATTCAGCGGATATTTACATTCATTATCCCGTCGGGTCCAAAACCTGGCTAGAACAGTTTGGGTTTGTTTTAACAGAGGCCATGGCTTGCGGCTTGCCGGTCGTGGCTTTGAACAAGGGTAGTGTGGGAGAGGTAGTTGGCGAAGGGGGGATTTTGGTAGAGAACCGCAAGCAATTTGAAGAGGTTTTGGAAAGACTGATTAAGAACAAACAGCAAAGGAGAATTTTAGGTAAGAAATCCCTGAATTTCGCCAGAAAAAATTATGATGTCAAAAAATATTCCGCCGGAATCTTAAAGGTATTTAAAGAAGTTTTGCATGAAAACCATCGCCGTCATCGTTGATTTCAAGAGCCATGAGAAAGTCAGGAAACTGGCGGGGGAGTTGAGGGCTGTGGGGGATTTGGGGGTGGTGGTTGTAGATAATACTGAGGACAACATTGGATTTGCGGGAGGGGTAAACAAGGGGATAAAGGTGGCGCTGAAGCGGGGAGCAGAGAGAGTACTCCTAGTGAATCCTGACGTTAAGATTTCCGCGGATTTGGAGCGGATTGACGCGGATTCGGATATTGTCAGCCCAGTGTTGAGGTTTAGGCGCAAAGGGAAATGGGTTTATGACATGGGAGGAAAAGTGAATTGGGTTTTGGGAAGAACTACCCACACAGAAGTTGGGGATATGGGGGAAGTGAGGGGTTTGAAAAAAAATATCGAATATGTATCGGGGGCATGCATGGTGGTGAAAAAAGGGGTTTTTGAAAAGATCGGATTTTTTGACGAGCGCTTTTTTCTTTATTTCGAAGACGCGGACTTTTGTTTACGGGCGAAAGCGGCAGGTCTTAAAGTAGCTGTAGATCCTAATATAATAGTAGAGCATAACATTTCGGAACACCGGTTTACTCGTGATCAGTTTAAAATACGGCAAAATCTAAAGAGTAATTTTCTGTTTATCCGTAAATGGGTGGCCCCTATTTTTTGGCCGCTGGCCCTCGGGTTTATGGCTATCAGAGTAGCCAGGGAAGTACGATAACTAATCAAATGCGAAAGAACTTACTGGTTCTTGGACTCTTTTCGTTGCTGACAATTTGGGTTACCTGGCCGCTCATTTTGCACATGAATATTAACATTATTGACCGTATTGACGGACTTTTGATTACTTGGATTCTGAACTGGAACGTTCGTAGTTTTAGTTACAACACTAATATTTTTTATCCCTATATTAATACTCTTGCTTTTTCTGATTTGCTCTTCCCCGAAGCCTTGATTGCCCTGCCGTTTGTCAAAATTTTCGGCGAACCGCTTTTAGCTTACAACATTAATTTTCTTCTTGGTTTTGCTTTGACGGGTTTTTCTCTGTATTTATTGTTGGACTATCTAACAAAAAATAAGCCGGTGGCCTTTCTGATTGGAGTTCTCTTTTCCTTCTCCATAATCCATCTAAATTATATGCCGCATTTGCAGTTGTTTAATTTTTGGCCGGTTGTTCTGGCGACCTTATTCATGCTTCAGAAAAGATACCGCTTGTTTATTTTGATGTTTTTGGCCGCGGCACTGACGACCGTCATGTTTTTCTATTTTTTGCTGGCGATAGGGGTAATCTGGGGAATTTGGGGAATTAGCGGGTTTAAGGATAAATTAAGATTAGCCGGGTTTTTGTTATTGGCAATTTTAATAACGGCGCCATTTTTGCTGCCTTACTATTTAGTATCAAGGCAATTTCACTACCAGCGGCCGATTACTGACGCGATTAATTTTTCTTTCCAGGTTCCGGACCTGCTAAATATCGGGACTGTGAGCCGGCTAAGTCAATACATAGGCATTAAAGACAATCTGACACCCGGATACCTGGGCGGCGTGTTTATGCTATTGACAGTGGCAGCCATGATCGGGGTGAGAAAAATGTGGAAACAAAAATACACAAAAACGTTTGTCATTTTAGCGGCGAGCTCTTTCATTTTAGCGCTGGGACCGGGTCTTCATGTTTTTCGAAATACAATTCATGTTGGCCCGATTCCGGCAATTCCCTTGCCTTATCTGGTTTTTTATTACCTGGTTCCCGGTTTTGCAGGAATCAGAACTCCCTCCCGGTGGATAATTTTGATGGCCTTTGCATTTGCGATGGTTATTGGCCTATGGGTTGGCAGGCTAAAAGAGAAAACAAAATGGGCTGTGTGCGTTTTGGGGACCATAGGCATTCTCCTGGAAATAAGTTGGCCCTTAAAATATGTCCAGGTCCCTTCCGTTAAGAACTTTCCGCCGGAGCAGAGTTGGCTAAAAGATAATTTCCCCGGAGCCCCAATTGTTCAGTTTCCCATTTACGGCTGGTGGGACCAGCCGGGCGTAGAAACGGAAACTCTGCGGGAATATTATTCTACAATTCATTGGCACCCGATGTATAACGGCTATTCCGGCTTTTCTCCGAAGGAATGGGAAGAAAGCGTTAAATGGCTACAAAAAGATTTTCCTTCCGCCGAAACGATTAGTTTTTTGAAGGGGAAGGGGATAAAATTAGTGGTGGCGCCCAACTCCTGGAAAATTGGTTTAAAAAAGGTCGCCGGATTTGATAAAGATTCCGTTTATGAAATTCTCTAAAGTTACTCTCAAAAAAAACGGTCCGATTACGGATTTTGCCGCGGAAAGAAACATTCTTTTGGAAAAAGCGGAAGCGGACTGGGTGCTGTTTGTGGATTCGGACGAGGAAGTGACTGCGGAGCTGGAAGAGGAGATCTCGCGGCTTGATAATAAATACTACGGATACTATATTCGAAGAAAAGATTTCTTCCTGGGAAAGTGGCTCAGGCATGGAGAAACCGGAAATATTAAACTTCTTCGGCTGGGAAAAAAAGACGCCGGACAATGGAAACGAAGCGTCCATGAATATTGGGATATTAAAAACGCGGCGACGCTAAAGAACTACTTACTCCATGATCCGCATACGACAATTGCCGACTTTATTTCTAAAATTAATTACTACACTGACATTGACGCGAGAGAACTGGTTCGGGAAGGAAAAACTTTTAGCTATTGGCGGGTAGTGACCAACCCGGCAGCAAAGTTTTTTCAAAATTATCTTTGGCGACTGGGATTTTTGGACGGAGCAGCGGGTTTTGTTCATGCTTTTATGATGAGTTTTCAATCGCTGGTTGTCCGGGTGAAACAATATGAGGACCAAGATTCTCACGAATTTAAAGCGGATTAACGGAGGCTTCATGTTGTCTGCGATTCTTATTTTTGCGGCGCTCGTTAATTTGGTTGGGGCGTTAGGACCGGAGCTGGGGTTCGACGCCTTGTGGTATCACCTGACAATTCCCAAACTCTATTTAATGTGGGGAAGAATTGACTTTATTCCCGGCGGACTGCTTTATTATTCGGCCATGCCCCGGTTGGGAGAATTTTTGTTTTTGGGAGCAATGCGGGTGATGGGGGAGGCGGGGGATTTGGGAGCACATCTAATCAGTTGGCTGGCCGGTATTGGAGCCGCCTTTGTCACTTATAAAATTGCCCGCAAATACCTGGATCAAAAATTTAGTTTACTGGCGGCGGTAATTTTTTATGCCACTCCCCTTTTGGGCTGGTTGTCGGGGAGTGCCTATGTCGATCTAATCCGGACGTTTTTTGAAGCCCTCGTGGTTTACTGGTTGTTGGAGAAAAAATTTGTTATGGCCGGGACCGCAGCAGGTTTAGCCATCGGAACCAAAACTTTAGCCATTGGGAGTCTGGCGATCCTGTTTGTTTTAAGCGGTTTTAATTTTTCTTTTTTGTTGCCGGCCGTTTTTCTCGGCGGGCCGTGGTTTATCTGGGCTTGGCAAAAAACCGGTTATCCTTTTTATCCCCTGGGGGCGGGCATTTTAAATACTAATGAGCATTCAAGTTTGTCTGGATTATTCACCGAAAATAAGTTAAATCCTTTATTCTTTCTGGCGTTTTTAAACCGGACAAACTTTTTCCTTTGGGCATATACTCTGGCAACTTTTCTTTTTTGGCTGGTAACGCCGCAGGGGGGCGGCGGCAGGTATTTGCTGCCATACTTACCAGTCTATGCCGTTCTGGCAACTCAGATGATTAGTAAAAAAAGATGGTTGGTTGCCCTGGCCGGAGTCTTTGTGGTTTTTAGCATTGCTTATCGATCGGCAGCAAATGTAAAAATAATCCCCTATCTGACCGGCAAAGAAACCAGAACGGAGTATCTCTGCAAGAACTTGGATTTTTCCACGGCGGTATTTGTGGATTGCGACGGGTGGTTTGCCGAAAACATCAAGAGCTCCGACCTGGTTTTAGTTAAAGGATTTCATAATCTATATTATGTTGATTTTCCGTTCGTAGATGAAACATGGTATAAAGGGGAGAAGACTGATTACACTTTAATATATGGGAGAAACGAGAGCCATAAGGGGAACCGGGGAACTAAAATTTATGAGAATCAATTAACCGGGGCAATTATCTATAAGACGCAATGAAATACCTGTTAATTTTGCTCTTAATTCTTTTTCCGCTTGGGCAGTTGGGAAGATTCGATTTGGGAAACGGGGTTACGCTGCATCTGAATGATCTGGCAGTTGGTATAGTCGGGGGAATCGGGATTATCCGGGAACTGCGGACCGGGAAAAAATCGGCGCTGTTCTGGCCGGTGGCGATCTGGGCTGCAGCCATGGCTCTTTCGCTTTTGGTTAATATCTCCCGCTATACACCTTTCCAGTTAGCGGTTGCCGGGATGTATGCAGTTCGTTGGTTGGCCTATGCCGGGATCTATTTTGCTTTTAGGGAGACGAAGGAAAAAGAGCTAATAAAAAAAGGTTTAATTGCGGGAGTTCTAATCGTGGCTCTGGCCGGTATTGCCCAATATCTTCTCATGCCGGATACCACTTTTTTAGCGGCCCAGAATTGGGACGAACATTACTTTAGGTTGATATCTACCTTTCTAGACCCGGGGTTTACGGGAATAATTCTGACCTTAGGATTATTCTCAATTTTTAATTTTAAATTTAAAATTTTAAACAAATTTTCAATTCTTCAATTTTCAATAATTTATACCGCTCTTTTATTGACTTACTCCCGGGCGTCGTATTTGGCCTATCTGGTTGGTTTCGGGATCATCGCCTGGTACAAAAAGTCATTAAAAATAATTCTTGTTGCTACTATAGTTCTCCTGATTGCCATTCCCCTGTTGCCGAAAAGTCTGGGCGAAGGGACCAAGCTCGGCCGGGAGAACAGCGCCATCGCCCGAATTAATAACTGGAAACAGGCAGTAATGATTTGGGAAAAGACCCCGATTTTAGGCAGGGGTTTTGACGCCTACCGCTACGTGACTAACGCCAGTACCCAAAGCCATGCCGGAGCCGGGGCAGATTCGTCCATACTTTTGGTCCTGGCGACAACCGGAATCGTCGGCCTGATCGCTTATCTTGGGGTCTTGCGGGGGATGTGGATTGCGGGGAAGAAAAGTTTGGCTTTTAAAGCGAGTTTTCTGGCAGTTTTTGTTCACTCCTGGTTCAACAATACTCTTTTGTACCCCTGGGTCATGGAGTGGTTATTCCTACTGCTGGTACTTGACGGTTAATTCTTTAGAGGTAGTGTTGCCGGCCGGGTCAGTGGCCGTGATCTTCAATTTGTTGTCTCCGCTGTTTAGGTTGAGGGAATAAGAAAAGTTACCGTCTTTGTCGACAATCGCCAGCCGGTCATTAATAGAAACCGTATCGCCCGGATCGGTGGCCCCGCTGACAGAAATAGTCTGGTTATTAAATGAGTCGCCGTCTTTGGGCGAGGATAAATCCAACTTTGGCTGGCCGGAAAGGAAGCTGACAACATAGGCCTCGGAAACATCGCTTTTCTGATTAGCGTCGTTAACCGCCTGAGCGGTAAAGCTGTTTGGACCTTTTTCCAAATCGGCGTCCTGGGTAAAAGTGCCATCATTTGAAGCGACTACGGTTCCCAAAGAACGTCCGTTTTGGAAAATTTCCACGGTGATGTTCGGATCGGCAACGCCGTGAACCTTGGTGTGGGCCGAAGATGTCGCCGTCAGGTCCTGGGAAAGTTCTGGGGTAGTTGGAGCGACGGTGTTATCAGAGGAAACGGTTGCAGAATTACCCCGGCGAAAACTACTGATAGTGCCGGTTAAATTAAAAAGAGCCGGCAGACCATAAATTACCAAAATAACGACCAAAATTATCGAACCAATCAGAGAAAGGATCAGGCGCTGCTGAGTTTGTTTAGTATAGCGCTGTTGCAGCCGGCTGTATGGCGATCGCATCATAGTTATTCTACCACCATGAGCCGAAGGTGAGAATCGGACTCACGACCTACTCTTTACGAAAGAGCCGCTCTACCACTGAGCCACTTCGGCATAGTGGTATTTTAGCATTACTGGAGATCCTTTTTCATTTCCTCGAACTCTTTCTTGGAAATTTCGCCTTTGGCATAGCGTTCGCGAAGAATTTCCGCCGATCGGTCATGATCGTGCCAGCGTCCGCCGCGAAAGAAGCGAATGGCCAGAACAATAACCACGATAAAAAATATCCAGGAAAAAACCCAGCCAATGATTGGTAGAAAGCCATAACCCATATAAGGACCGTAACCATAACCCCACATCATATGCATACATTATATATAACTATGCAAACAGACGCCTGGCGTTTAAAATACAGCTATGCTTATAGATGAAGCGGAAATCGAAGTTTCCGGCGGGCATGGCGGAGCCGGCAAAGCATCGTTTTTTAAAAAAGGCCGGGGGCCTGACGGCGGCAATGGCGGCGATGGGGGAGATTTATATTTTGAGAGTACAACCGACCTGACCGCTCTAAACCGTTATGCCAGCAAGAAAAAATTCGCCGCTTCGGACGGAGAACCGGGCGGGTCAAACCGCAAATCCGGCCATAATGCCTTGGATCTAACTCTCCTGGCACCAATAGGTACGGACCTGTTTGATTTAGAGACAGAAGAATTGTTTAGTCTGGATAATCCCAATACCAGAGTGTTAATTTGTAAAGGAGGCGCGGGGGGTTTGGGGAATGCTGACCGGGCCAACGCCCGTATGACGACCCCAACTAAAGCTCAGCCGGGTTTGCCGGGACAAAAACGGCGGTTAAAACTAACTTTGAAACTGATCGCCGATTTCGGGCTGGTAGGTTTGCCCAATGCCGGCAAAAGTTCGCTTCTCAACGCGTTAACCAACGCCAACGCGCCGGTTGGCGATTACCCCTTCACTACTTTAGAACCAAACCTCGGAGCCGTGAACGGAAAAATTATTGCAGATATTCCGGGACTAATTGAGGGAGCGAGTAGAGGCAAGGGGCTGGGGGATAGGTTTTTAAAACACATTGAAAAAGTCCCGGTAATCCTGCATTGCATTGCCGCCGATTCGACTAATCCACTGGCTGACTACAATACAATCCGCCAGGAACTGAAACAATATAATCCCGAACTGCTAAATAAACAGGAGATAATTCTCATGACCAAGGCTGACTTGGCAAATAATCCGGCTTTCAAAAAGCTAAAGAAGAAAATTACCCCGGTTTCGATTTTGGATGACACCAGTTTAGAGAGGCTTAAAGATCTAATTCAACATCAAAAATTCCCAACTGGCCCTTGACGGGGATTGGCGGATTAATCGGCCGGATATTGCGCAAAAACCAGGCGTGGGCGCGGGGATAAACTTTAATACAGGCATCTTTTTCGTGAATCTTTTTCATCGGCTCGACATGATACAACTCCGCGATACACAAGGCATATCCTGCAGGTTCTGGAGTACTTGGGAACTTTGAAGAGCAGATGACCAAATCGCCGCGATATTTTGTTCCCCATTTTCTCGTTTCAATTTTTTTCTTGCTGCTCGCTACCAAATTCGCCCAGGGTTGTTTGAGAGAAATGGCTTTATAAAGCATCGATTATTATTTGCCGGATTTCCGGCCGGATTTAAGTTTATTTTCTGTTTCGCGAATGGCGATTCTGGGCAGAACATCTTTGTTTTTCTCCAAATATTTTTCGACATCCTCATGGTGATTTTTAATAAGACTACGCAGGAGCCAGGAGACAGCTTTGGTAATAAGAATATCTTTTTCTCCTTTAAGACGGTCAATATTTTCTAAAGCCAATACTGAAAAGCAGGGGTCGGATGAATGACTAACCGGTCCGGTAAGCAAAACCAAACTTGCCCGGCGTTTGTGGACATTTTTGTCTTTGGAAAAATTACGAATCGTTTTTTCCCAAGCAGGCCAATCCGCAAAAAAATTCTGGTGTTGAAAATTATTTTGGCAAAGATTATCCACTTCAGCCCAACCGTGAACATTGTTTAGCCATTTGTCTAAAGATATCGGCTTAATTTGAGACCGAAGTTTAGGAAAAGTTGCGAGTAGGCAGCCGACTAAACTTTTTTCCTCATGCGATTTCCCAGTGTTTAGGGAGTCCAGAATCAGAAGAAAGTTATCAGGCGATATCGTCGTATTTTTTGCCGCCCAATCTTTGGCTATTTTCCATTTAACCGGGTTGGAAACATGATACTCAAAGCTGGTTGTTCCGGCATAATTGTTTGTATTTTTGTGCTTCGCCGGCTTACCCTGGTGTTTTTTAATTTCGTCTAAAAGTAGCCGATGTTGCGGATTCATTAACTCTATCCTTCTGAAAGAAATGCCTGGAAATCTTCTGGATACGGATAATTGTGGTTGTCGCCAATTTTTTCGACAATTTGGATGTCAGGATTAATTTTAGCCAGGAAAGTCTTGGCCTCCTGGTATGACCCATGAGGATCAGCATTGTTTTGGAAACATCTGATTTTTTCTACGGGGAAACTATTGAGAACTTTATATCTTTCCAGTTCTTCCGAGGGAAAGTCGTGCAGGGGAAAGCCGCAAATAATAATTTTGTTCACCTTACCGCCGGCTTTTTCCAGAACTCGCATGCCCAGAAGAGACCCGACAGACTTAATAAGGAGGTTGTAGGGTTGGCCCCCAAGGGTTTTTAGGGCTTTATTTGTTTCGAGATCGAAATCCAAACCCGAATCCTTTTGCTCGCTCCAATAGTCGTAGAATTGCGGCGTAGCGCCCAAAGTTTGGGCCATTTCTTCTACCCAAGCCTTGTTCTTAAATGACCCGCCGCCAAGAATAAGGGTTAACATAAGAGCGGGATAGGGGAATTGAACCCCCTTCTCTACCTTGGGAAGGTAGCATACTACCGGTGTACTAATCCCGCAATTTGAGAAAATTATACCACTACCGCGGGATGGTAAAGACATTCCCGGCATGAATTATTTCCGGGTTGGCCAGATGATTGGCCTGAGCGATTTGAGTCCACTTGAACCCGTCGCCATAAGCCCGAACCGCGATATCCCACAAATTGTCACCATGAACCACCGTGTAGGAATTGCCCGTGATCGAGTTCGCCGGGGTCACGGTTTGTTCTAAAGCAGTGTTGGTTGTCTGCGGCTCCCGCACCTCGACCTTGGGGATGGTTAGCTTCTGGCCCGGTTCGATCTCACTGGGATTAGTCAGGTTGTTGGCTTTGGCAATATCCTGCCAGTTGTAGCCGCTGGAATAATACCTTTCGGCGATAGACCAGAGACTTTCTCCGTTCTCCACGACATGAGTTGTTGGCAAAGCGACCGTGGCTGACGGCGTGGCCAGCTCTCCGGCTTGTTCCTCCTGATTCTGGGGATTTTCCATGGTGGAGTTAGGCTGATGGTTGCGGAAATAGCCGTAGGCAAGAATGCCTATCAGGATAACAATTAGAGCTCCCAGAAGCATGCTGACAATAGATTCGTTCAAATCCAGGTCATCGATAAATTTTCGAAGATTATCAAACATTTCTTCACTTCCTTCCGGGCAGAAGTTTGGGGCAGTTTGCGGGGTTGACGGGACTCGGACCCGCGACCTTCTCCGTGACAGGGAGACGCGCTAACCAAACTGCGCTACAACCCCAAACCGTGTTACAATATTATCAAACTATGGGGAATATTGAAATAGCCCGCTTGCTTCGCAAAATTGCGGCTGCCTACACTATCCTCGGCGAAAACAGATTCAAAATTATCGCTTACGACAACGCAGCTACGGCTGTCGAACACGCTACTTCGGAGTTAAAAGATCTTTGGGAAGACGGGAAACTGGATAGCGTGCCAGGCTTGGGCGCTTCTATCCGGGAACATTTGGACGAGCTGTTTAAGACGGGTAAATCTAAACATTTTGAGCAGGTTCTAAAGAAAGTTAACCCGGCAGTTTTTCCGTTATTGGATGTTCCGGGCCTGGGACCCAAAAGAGCAGAAATATTAGTTGAAAGTTTAAAGTTAAAAGAGAAGAGTCCCGTTGACGAGCTGGAAAAAGCAGCCAAAGAACATAAAATTGCCAAAATCGAGGGTTTTGGGGAAAAAAGCGAGCTGGATATTTTGACCAACATCGAACGGTATCGCCATGGTGCTATTAAAGAGAAAAGGATGGTTTTGCCGGAGGCGGATGAGCTGGCAGAAGAAATAATCAGCTACATAAGTAAGAAAGCAGAGCCGCAGGTTGGCAGGATAGATAAATTAGGCAGTTTACGGCGTCGGGTGGCCACGATTGGGGATGTGGATCTGGCGGTGGCCACCGAGTATCCGGAAGAGGTAATAAAAGCTTTTGTGGCCTATCCTGGGGCCTCAGGGCTAGTGGAAAAAGGGCCGACCGGAGCCTCGATTCTGCTTTCTGCCGGCCGCCAGGCAGATTTGCGGGTGGCAAAACCGGAAGAATATGGAGCCATGCTGCAATATTTTACCGGATCGAAGTATCACAATATAAAACTGCGGGATTTTGCGCTCAAAAAGGGACTCTCGCTTTCAGAATACGGCACTAAAGAGCTTAAATCCGGGAAGATTCACCGGTTCAAAACCGAAGAAGAGTTTTATAAATTTCTCGGTATGGACTGGATTCCGCCGGAGCTGCGGGAGGATACTGACGAGATTGAGGCGGCTTTGAAGCACAAACTGCCAAAGCTGGTTGAACTGAAGGATATTAAGGGAGATTTGCAAATGCATTCCAGCGATTTAGAGGAAACCAGTCATGACAGCGGGGAAGATTCGGTAAAGGTTATGAGAGAAATAGGGGAAAAGCTGGGTTATGGGTATATCGGGATTAGCGACCATAACCCGAGTCAAGCCAAAAATTCCCCGAAAGAGATGGAAGAGCGCCTGCATAAGCGAAATGAACTTATTGATCACATTAATTACTCAACAAAAGGGTGTAGAGTAATAAAATTACTCGAAGTAGATATTCTTCCTTCGGGCGAGCTTCCCGTGCCTCAGGAAGCCTTAGATGGACTTGATGGTTGCCTGGTGTCGATACACTCCTCTTTTAACATGAACAAGGCAGAAATGACCGGGCGAGTTCTGAAAGGCTTATCTAATCCGGTTGCCCGAATCTTGGCTCATCCGACCGGCCGATTATTGGGAGCGCGCGAGGGTTATGAGTTGGATTGGGATCAAATATTCAGTTTTTGTCTGGAACACGATAAAGCCCTGGAAATTAATGCCTACCCAAACCGCCTGGATCTTCCGGATACTTTAGTAAGAGAAGCGGTTAAGCGGGGAGTAAAGTTAAGCCTGGGAACGGATGCTCATAACAAGGACGGACTATTAATGATGCCTTATGGCATAGCGGTGGCCCGCCGCGGTTGGGCTGAGGCTAAAAACATTGTTAATACTCTGGACTATCGGGAGATAATATCCTGGCTACACAAAAGAACATGAATAGCATTGAAAAAACCTGGCTGATGATGGGAATCCTGGTCGCTTTTGCCGCGGCGGTGGCTTTTGCTTTTGGCAAACTGGCCGGTTACGGAGCAAGTTTTGTGGGGCCTGCCCTGGTTATCTCCGGAGTCTTTGCCTTTTTTAGTTATTATTTTTCCGACAGAATGGTGCTGGCTATTTCCGGAGCCAAACCGGTTAGCCGGGAGCAGGACCCGAAGCTTTATGAAGTTGTTTCAGACGTGGCTCAAAAAGCAAATCTGCCCATGCCCAAGGTTTACGCGATTGCCGACGCTTCTCCGAACGCTTTTGCTACCGGTCGGGATCCCAAGCACGCGGCGATTGCCATTACTTACGGCTTGCGGGAGAAATTAAACCGGTCGGAAATGGAAGGGGTGATTGGCCATGAACTTTCTCATGTCAAAAACTTTGATACCAGACTGATGGCGGTAACGGCAATTCTTGTTGGTTTTGTTTCTATGTTGGCAGACTGGTTTATGAGAAGCCTGTGGTTTCAGGATAATCGGGATAACCGCGGTAATGGCTCAGAGATGATTTTTGTGATTATCGGTTTGGTTCTGGCGATTTTATCGCCGATAGTAGCGACAATCATTCAACTGGCAATATCGCGCCGCCGGGAATTTGCGGCGGATGCTTCCGGAGCAAAGATAACTTCCGATCCTGAAGGGCTGGCTTCCGCTTTGGAAAAAATCTCCGCTGACCGGACGCCGGCAAAATTTGCCAATAATGCTACGGCTCATTTGTTTATCGTCAATCCTTTTAAAGGAAAGAGCGTGACTTCATTTTTGGCCGGACTGTTTGACACTCATCCGCCGATTGCGGAAAGGATTAAGCTGTTGCGACAAATGTAGAGCTGAGGATGTAGAATGTATGGGCATGCAAACCTCTTTGGCGATATTTTCCGGAAAGACCGTCTCTCTTCTTAGTAAAACTTTCGGTTTGGGAGCCGGGGTAACCTGGGCCGGGGAAGTGGCGTTAAAAATTGACCCGCAGCTATTGCCGAAGCTCCTGCCCAAAGAGGCCAAGATTATTCTAATTGCCGGGACAAACGGCAAGACTACGACCACTAAGTTTTTACGAAGCGTCTTGGGGGAAAAAAGGACAGTTATTAATAGCAGCGGTGCCAATCTCCTTAATGGCATCGCCGGCAGTATTCTCCAGCAAAGGTCGGGAAAATATTATCTTTTAGAGGTTGATGAAAATAATTTGCCGTTGGTTTTGGAACAGGTTAGTCCGCAGATAATTATTCTTCTTAATCTTTTCCGCGATCAGCTGGACCGTTACGGCGAAGTAGATACGGTTGCCAAAAGGTGGCAGGCGGCCCTGGCCCTTTATGAAAATACCTTAATAGTCAACGCGGATGACCCGCAGTTGGCCTGGATCGGGAAAAACTACTCCGGCGAAGTGAGGTACTTCGGGCTGGGTGATAAAAAATACTACTTGCCGGAAATGCAGCATGCTACCGATTCGATTTATTGTCCCAAATGCGGCAGCCGGCTGGAATTTGCGGGAACCTACCTGTCACATTTGGGTGAATGGCAGTGTCCTAAGTGCGGCTTGAGACATCCGAAAAACGATTTAAATATCAACGATTTAAATATCAAGGAAACTGAGAGGGTCGAAGGACTGGAAGGCACATATAATTTCTATAATGTTCTGGCAGCAAAGCTCGCAGCCGAAGAGCTGGGAATCAAAAATCCGGATTTTTCTAAATTTGAACCGGCGTTTGGAAGGAGTGAAGAAATTAGAGGAGTAAAAATTCTCCTATCAAAAAATCCGGCTGGCTTTAACGAATCCCTGCGGACGGTCATCGGATCCTCACGGAAGGGGCCGCTATACCTGGTTTTAAACGATCGGATTCCCGACGGCCAGGATATAAGCTGGATTTGGGATGTAGACTTCGAGATGCTACAAAAATGGAGTTTCCCAATTAATGTAGGCGGCGACAGGGTCTATGATTTGGCCTTGCGGCTGAAGTATGCGGGGATTAACTCAGATTTATTACGGATTCACACAGACCTAAAAGAAGGACTTAAAGACGCAGTCTGGGTATTAGCCACATATTCGGCTATGTTAGAGGTAAGAAAGATTTTAACCGGGAGAAAAATTCTATGAATTTAAACATCTGCTGGTTGTATCCGGAACTTATGTCCACCTATGGGGACCGGGGGAATATTATTTGTTTGCAAAAACGAGCGCAGTGGCGAAATATAAGCGTAAATATCCAAAACGAACCCGAAGGCGCGGATCTAGTTTTCGGCGGAGGAGCGCAGGATCGGCAACAGGAAATCGTGATGAAGGACCTAATGAGTAAAAAAAGTGTTCTCCAAAATATGATCGAACGGGGAGTACCGGGGTTGTTCGTTTGCGGGGCTCCGCAGCTTCTGGGCAGACCCTTTCTGGGAATTTTTGATATGGAAACAAAATTTCCCCGAGGCGAAAAAAGGTTGATCGGAAATCTTATTGCTAAGATACAAGATACAAGATACAAGATACAAACAGGTCAAGATACTATAGTTGGTTTCGAGAACCATGGAGGGAGGACATATTTGGGTCCGGGGGTGAAACCATTTGCGAAGGTAATAAGGGGCTACGGTAATAACGGTGAGGATAAAACGGAAGGAGCAATATACAAGAATTGCCTGGCCACCTATTCTCATGGGCCGTTTTTACCCAAGAACCCGCATATCGCCGATTGGCTTATCAAGACGGCACTTGAGGTCAAGTATAAGAAAAAGATAGAATTAGAGCAATTGGACGATAAGTTGGAATGGCAGGCGCATGATTTTGTTGTTAAGAAATATGGGAACTAAGGGATATGAGTGATATGAATAAAAATAAAATATTAACAATCGACGAGGTGAAACATGTGGCTAAACTGGCCGATTTGCCGCTTTTAGAAAAAGAGGCCGAAGACTTTCAAGTAAAACTTTCCGAGACCTTGGATTACGTTGAAAATCTTAACCAGATTGATACGGCCAGGGTTTCTCCAACTTATCAGACGGGCCACCAAGAAAATAAACTGCGCGAAGACGAAGTTAGAGCCGGCCTAACTCAAGAGGACGCGCTGAAAAACGCCAAGTTAACTAAGAACGGCTTTTTTGTAGTTAAAGCGATATGGGATTAAATCAATTAAATCTTTCACAAGCTCTAAATGGGCTGAAGGAAAAAAAATTTACCAGTGTTGATCTGGTGAAAGAGTGTGTGGCACGCATTAATCAAGTCGATGATCGGGTTCGTGCTTTCTTAGCTCGGAACAGTCGGGTTGAGACGGAAGCTATGGAACTGCCCGTGGGGATTCCGGTGGCTATAAAAGATAATTTCAATACGGTCGGATTGGAAACGACTGCTTCCTCGAAGATTCTTTGTGGCTATATACCGCCTTATGATGCGACCGTGGTTAGAAAAGTGAGAGAAAACAGTGGAGTTATTTTGGGAAAGACAAACATGGACGCGTTCGCTCATGGTTCCTCGACCGAAACTTCTGATTTTGGATCAACAAAAAATCCCTGGAATTTGACCCATTTGCCGGGAGGATCATCCGGCGGATCAGCTGCGGCTGTGGCTGCTGACGAAACGATTTATGCTCTCGGTTCGGAAACAGCCGGATCAATTCGCCAACCAGCAGCTTGGTGCGGAGTGGTAGGACTTAAGCCGACTTATGGTCGTGTCAGCCGCTATGGCTTAATCGCTATGTGTTCGTCTACAGATTCCCCTGGCCCAATTACAAAAACTGTCGGCGATGCGAGGATTGTATACAACTGGATTAGAGGAGTCGACCCCATGGACGCTACCACAAAAGACGGGGACAGTGGGGGTAGTAAGGGGATTAAAGGATTAAAGATAGGTTTGCCAAAAGAATATTTCCGGGCAGAAGCACAAAAAGGCATTAATGAAACTGTAAGGGCTGCAGCTAGAGAGCTGGAGAAGTTGGGAGCGAAATTAGTTGATATTTCTATGTTTGACCCGCGATATGCGATTTCTGATTACACTATTGTCCAACGGGCGGAGGTTTCCTCTAATCTCGAACGATTTGACGGGGTCCGTTTCGGACGAGACAGAAGCTTTTTTAATGAGGAAAATAAACGACGGATAATGCTGGGAACCTACACTTTGTCCGCAGGCTATTATGATGCCTATTACAAAAAGGCCCAACAAGTGAGAACTCTAATCGTTGATGATTTTGAGAAGACTTTTGAAAAGGTTGATTTGATATTGGCGCCGACTTCTCCGAGTGTGGCTTTGAAAGTCGGGGCCAGCAAAGGGCAAAGTATGTTTGGGGAATTGGCTGACATTTTAGTTGAGCCGAGCAGTCTGGCCGGGCTGCCGGGAATCAGTGTACCTTGCGGTTTTGTTAATGGCCTACCGGTTGGTATGCAACTGATTGGATCAATGTGGAGCGAAGAGTTAATTTTAAATATTGCTGAAGAGTTTGAGAGAGTAACTAACTGGCATAAGGAGAAACCAAAACTGTGAAGTATCAGCCGATTATTGGTTTAGAGGTTCATGTAGAACTGGCAACACAAAGCAAAATGTTTTGCGGGTGCAGTGCGGAACATTTTGGCGTGGAACCTAACACTCATACCTGTCCCGTGTGTTTAGGTCTGCCGGGGGCTTTGCCTGTTCCGAATAAGAAGGCTGTCGAGTGGACGATTATGTTGGCCCAGGCATTGGGTTGCAAAATTAATTTGGAATCGCATTTTGACAGGAAAAATTATTTCTACCCGGATCTTCCAAAGGGCTACCAAATTACCCAATACGAGAAACCGTTTGGGGAATGGGGGAAAGCCGGAAACATTCGCATAAGAAGAGTGCATTTGGAAGAAGATACGGGGAAGCTGCAACACACTGACGGAATGACGCTGGTGGATTTTAATCGCAGCGGAGTACCTCTGGTCGAGATTGTAACCGAGCCGGACTTCCGGTCGATTGAGGAAGTGGATGAATACCTGAAAAAGCTGCAAAAAATTATCCGCTACCTGGGCATTTCCAACGCCGATATGGAAAAGGGAAGCATGAGATTGGAACCGTCAATTTCCATGTCGCCGGATGGTAAATTGCCAAATTACAGAGTAGAACTGAAGAATATTAATTCTTTCCGGTTTGCCAGAAAAGCATTGGAATACGAGATTAAAAGACAAACAGAATTGATGGAAAAAGGAGAGAAAGTGCCGCAACAGACAAGGGGCTGGAACGAAGCAAAAAACGCCACAGTCCCCCAGCGGGAGAAAGAAGAGGCCCATGACTATCGCTATTTCCCGGAACCGGATATTCCGGAAGTAAAATTTAAGATAGAAGATATAAAAAAGATCGAAGAAAAAATTCCGGAGTTGCCGGATGCCAAATTTGAAAGGTTTAAGAAAGAATATGGACTAAATAACTATGATGCGATACAACTGACCGAAGAGAAAGCTACTGCGGATTTCTTTGAAGAAGCGGTAAGGGTCATGGGAGAAATGCGGGATATAGGAGAGATCTCAACTAAGGAGGTGGCCAATTGGATTATTAATAAGAAAGTGGACATGGCCCAAATGGTTCCGGCACAGTTGGTGCAAAAGATTGCCCAAGTCAAAGTGGTGGCCGCTGTCGACACTGCCGAGCTGGAAAAAATTATCAATGAAATAATTTCCCAAAACTCCAAAGCAGTGGCCGATTACAAAACCGGAAAGACTCAGGTTCTTGGTTTCCTAATCGGCCAGGCCCGGACTAAAATCAAGGCAGACATCAATGTCATCTCCGACCTGCTGCGAAGAAAGCTTTCATGAGCAGAGAACTATTGGGTACTTTTAACAGCCTTGGAAAATATTTCTTGCCGGAACAAAGCGAAAGAATTGCTGACCTGACTAAGACCTTTAGGGCTAATCCTAAATTTCGGACAATCATTAACGAGGAGTTTCGTGAAAACTGCAGTGTTTTCCGAAATCACGGACTGATTAAGCCTGACGGCTTTTTACGGGACAATTATGTTGTCTTAGCTGCTTGTTTCGACGCAGCTCTTCGCAGCTCAGATAACAGAATCGAGGCAGAAAAAGAATCGCGAACTGATTATCTGACTGGAGCCTTAAGTAAAAGAGGGTTGGACGAGGCTCTTTGCCGAATCTTTCAGCGATATCCGCCCGATGTTGAACATCGCCCATCGCCATATTATTATGCTATGGCTATGCTCGATGTGGATCGATTTAAGTGGTATGACGATAAACTGTCTCATAGCAAGGCTGATGTGATCCTGCAGGAAATTGTTTCTTTGACAAATACCTTAATTCGAACTCCCTTTGATCTGATTGCCCGACCAATGGGGGATGAATTTGTATTACTTCTCACTATAAGTGACTATGGCAATCGGGACCCTCAGAAGGTCGGACTAAAACGCCTGGAGGAAATTGCGGGTTTCCTAAACAGTTTAGTAACCGACTCGGTGATGGACCGTTATAATCGAAATGCCAGGAGCCAGAGTGAATTAATGGCTCCAATACCGAAAGTTACTCTCAGTTATGGAGCGAAGGTATTTTCTCATCCGGAAACGATTATTGATTCCCCACAAGAGCTTGGATCCAAGATATATGATCCGCTGGACATTGAATTGCAGCATAGCAAGAAATTAAAAAACATTAGCCGATAAATTTTGTTGTTCCTCTTGTGGGATTTTAAGCAGTTTGTTAAAGTATCGCAGGAAGATAAATCATGGCTAATTATGTTTCTCTTCATACCCACTCGGAATACTCGCTTCTGGATGGTTTAAGCAAGTTTAAGGATCTCCTGGCCCGGGCTAAAGAATGGGAAATGCCCGCCTTGGCGATTACCGATCACGGAACCATGTACGGAGCGATTAAATTTTACCTGGCCGCCAAGGAAGCAGGGATAAAACCCATTCTTGGAGTGGAAGCCTATCAGGCCGAAAAAAGCCGTCTAGACCGATCCGGTTCCGGACGCGACCAGTACCACTTAATTCTTTTAGCCAAAAATCTGAACGGTTATAAAAATTTGATGAAAATCGTCACCGCCGGACATCTTGAGGGATTTTATTACAAACCGAGAATCGATTGGGAGGTTTTAGAAAAATATCACGAAGGAATCATTGCTACTTCCGCCTGTAATCTGGGCATGATCGGGAAAGCGCTGGAGAAGGATGACTGGAAAAAGGCGGAAGAAATAGCCCTGCGTTACCAAAAGATTTTCGGGGAAGGCAACTTTTATCTGGAAATTCAACACCATCCGGGTCTGGAAAAAATTAACGAGACTTATGAAAAGCTTGCTAAGCTGTCGCGCAAATTAAGTATTCCCCTGGTGGCTACCAATGATTCTCACTACACCAAAAAAGAGGACGCTGACGGTCAAGAAACACTTCTATGTATCCAAACGCAAAAAACCTGGCTGGATAAGGATCGGCCCATGTCGATGATTGATGTTCCGGATTTCTATTTCAAGTCTCCCGAGGAAATGAGTAAAAGTTTTGCTCAATATCCGGACGCTTTGGAGAATACTTTGAAGATTGCCGATATGGTCGATTTGGATATCCCGATGGATAAATATATTTTTCCGCATTTTCCGCTGCCGGGGGGCGAGACCATGGATTCCTACTTGGAAAAACTGGTAGAGGAAAGAGTGTATAACCGCTATCCGGAGGTAACGGCGGATGTGACGGCTAGAATTGCGCACGAAATGGACATCATTGAAAGCATGGGCTATTCGTCATATTTTTTAATTGTTTCCGACTTTGCCAATTGGGCCATGAATAACGGTGTCATGCGTAACGCCCGCGGTTCCGGAGCTGGCTCCATTATTTCTTATATTCTGGGCATTTCGACGATCGATCCTTTGTTGTACAAATTGCCGTTTGAAAGATTCTTGCATAAACAACGGCCCAGCCCGCCGGATATCGACATGGATTTGGCCGATGACGGGCGGGAGAAAGTGCTGGATTATGTTCGACAGAAATACGGCGCGGATAAAGTGGCCCAGATTATTACTTTCGGGACTATGGAAGCCAAAGCGGCCGTGCGGGATGTGGCCCGGGCGCTTGGCTACCCGTATGCCGTCGGCGACCGGCTGTCAAAAATGATTCCGCCGGGCAGCCAGGGGTTCCCTATGTATATTGATCGGGCACTGGAAACAAATGCAGAACTAAAGGCGGCTTACGATAACGAAGAAGATACCAAAAAGATAATCGATATGGCCAAAAAAGTAGAGGGCGTTGCCCGGCACGCTTCGGTTCATGCCGCCGGGGTAATTATTTCCGATAAATCTTTAACGGAATATGTGCCCTTGCAACTTGATCCTAAGGGGGGCAAAGTGATCACTCAATATGATATGTATGCCCTGGATCTTAATGCCAGCAAACACGCAGTGGGGTTGTTGAAAATGGATTTTTTAGGCTTACGCAATTTAACGATTTTAGGTCAGGCTTTGAAATTTGTGGAGGAAAATACCGGCAAAAAAATTAATCTAGAAAAAATTCCCCTGGACGATAAAGAAGTTTACGCCATGATTGCCCGGGGAGACACCACCGGCGTGTTTCAATTGGAATCCGGCGGAATGCGAAAGCTGGCTAAGGATTTACAACCTTCGGTTATTTCTGATCTTGGCGCTATGGTTGCCCTCTATCGACCGGGCCCGCTGGAAATTATTCCGGATTTTGTTAAAGCCAAGAGACACCCGGAATTAGTGCGCTATCTTCATGAAGATCTTAAACCAATTCTGGAAGAAACTTACGGCTTTATTATTTATCAAGAGCAGGCTATGGAAATTGCCCATGCGATGGGTGGCTACACCATGGCGGAAGCGGATGGTTTCCGCAAAGCCATTGGAAAAAAGAAGCCGGAGCTAATGAAAGTTGAGGGTGAAAAACTTAAGGCCGGGATGGTTAAAAACGGTTACAGCGGCGACCTGGCAGACAAGATTTTTGCGTTGATCGAAAAGTTTGCCGCCTATGGTTTTAACAAGGCCCACAGTGCTGATTATGGCATGATTGCCTACGAAACAGCCTACATGAAATATCACTACCCTGTCGAATATATGACTGCCATGCTGACGGCCGAGAGCCGGGGTAACACCGGCGACACCAAAGACGAAAAGATCCAAATGTGCATTGAGGAATGCCGGCGGATGAAAATCCCCGTTTTGCCCCCGGATATTAACAAATCCGGAACGGAGTTTAATATTGAGGGCCGGTCGATCCGTTTTGGCCTTTCCGCCATTAAAAATGTCGGGGCGGCAGCCATTGATAGTATTCTTAAGGCCAGAGACTTGGAGGAACCGTTCCGATCGTTGTCAGATTTTGCCCGGCGAGTTGATTTGCAAAAAGTGAATAAAAAAACCCTGGAAAGCTTAATTAAAGCCGGAGCGATGGACCAGTTTGGCAAAAGGTCGGCCATGCTGGAATCATTGGAGAAAGTCATTTCCGAAAGTCATAAACTGGCCAAACAAATTAGTTCAGGACAAACGGGGTTGTTCGATACCGGAGATAAAACTGATGAAGAAAAAAAGGAATCTGTTTCTTTCGAGTTGCCGGATGTGGAAGAACGGCCAAAAGAAGAACTCCTTTTGTGGGAAAGGGAATATCTGGGGTTTTATCTGTCTGAACACCCGGCCCAAAAAGCTCTGGAGAAAATCGTCGACCTGATTACTCATGAAATCGGAGAGCTTTCTGAGGATCTGCATGTTAACAAAACCGTCACCACCGGCGGCATGGTAACCAGCACCAGGAAAGTTTTAACCAAAAAGAATAATGACGAAATGGCTTTTATGACTCTAACCGGGCGGGATGGCACCAAACTGGACTGTGTGATTTTCCCCAAACTTTACGCCAGCTTCGGAAAGGATTTATGTGTGGAAAATAATGTGATTATCTGTACCGGAAGAGTAGATAACCGTGACGGAAAACTTTCGCTCATCGTTGACACCATGAAAAAAGTCGGCTAGACTGTATTTCCAGGGGTTCATCCTTGTCCCTCCCAATAAGGGATTTTTTTATGGCCGGAAAGGAGGTGAAAAGAGTGAAAATTGAAGCAGTAGAGAAAAAACCAATTATTGATGTTGATCATATCGACGGCGACGAAATTCTCTGGCCGCCAGTTTTGATTAAGGCAACAAATCGACCGGAGGAACTACCGGCAATTTTGGAAATTCAAAACCGGGAGCCTCAAGGAGATTGAACTAGTTGAGTAAATCCGGCTAGTCTGCTAAAATAAGTAGGTATGGATATTGCGTTTCGCGTTGGCGATACCATCCGCGTTTCTCAAAAAATTGTGGAAGGGGAGAAAACTCGACTTCAGGTTTTTGAAGGAATTGTGCTGGCGATTAATAAAACCGCCAAAACCTTTACTGTTCGGAAAATTTCCGATGGCGTTGGGGTGGAAAGAATTTGGTCTGTTGATTCTCCCTGGATTGAAAAAATTGAAGTGAAGAAAAAGGCCGGAACCATGCGGCGGGCGAAACTTTATTATTTGCGCAATTTAACTCCGAAAGAAGTGACCAGGGCAGTGGCCTAACAAGTGGACGGAGAGAACAAGAGGATAGGTCAGCTGGGTGAAGAAATTGCCTCCAATTACCTTCTGAAGAAGGGATACCAGATTATTGAGCGAAATTTCCGGGCAAAGCAATATGGCGAAGTGGATATTTTGGCTCAACACCGAGACACTTTAGTCTTTGTTGAAGTCAAAACTAGAATCGGCGACGAGTTTGGCCGACCCGGTGAAGCTATTACTCCCGGAAAGCTACACGAACTTAAGAAGATGGTGGATTTCTATTATAACCAATACCCCAACACAAGTTTGTCGCCCCAGATTGATGTAATCGCCATTACTCTAAAAAGCGACGAAGCGATTGATAGCCTAGAGCATTTTGAAAATATCACCCTGTAGTGTGCTCGTTTGAGCTACTTTGTCCCTCTTGATAGGATTTATAAAAAGACAGAAGAATAGATAAAGTGAATAATTGTTGTGTGGAAACGATCGAGCTGGAAAAAGGCGGATTCTTAAAGAGATACCTCTTCCCCGAAATTGATACGCTTTTGGCTGATCTTGATCGACCCATGGATGAAGACCAGGAATTTGAGCTAGAAGCTTCTTTAGCGCTGGCAGCTGTAAAACCCGGAGCCATTGTGCTGGGACCTGTCTTTGCGAATCGTCTAATTAAAGATCAAAAAAAGATTGCAAAGCCTGACGGCTTTCTTTTTAGTCGCCAACCAGGCGAGCGGCTTCAACTAGAAGCTTTCTTGGAATCGAAAAACGGAAGAAAAGTTAACGGGAATGATGTCGAATACAAAAACCGGGGATTGGCAAACTTACTTAGGCGACTGAGAAAAGAACCGGGTTCTCTGTCAACGAGGCTCAGACACATCTTAGGCTATGAAGACGAGGAATTTGTTCCCGTGCCGGCCCAAGTGCTTATTCCTGAAACCTCGCGGGTAAAATTGATTTTAGCCAGGCCGCGAGGCAAAGGAATCGATGTTACCGACCGGTTAACAGCTAATCTCCCCCTGCCGATGGAATATTTGAATGTGGATGTTAACAAAGGCACAAGAATGAGATTTGACTTCAGGGCTCGGTGAAGCGGCCGTCCCGTGTTTGATCCCCTTTTGGAAGAGTTTAATACGATTGTCATCATAACCAAACAACCCACCGGTTTCGAACCCGATGGGCTGCTTAGGATTAAGTAGGTAACTCAATTTCCAGTTATATCTCCATGATTCCCTGTTGACGCATTTACCCAACTCCCATTATTACCAGCATGGTAGTTCCATGCCCAGTACGGTAGCTTGAAATCAGTATAACCAGTAAAGTAAGTTCCTATCCAATCAAACGATGGTCCCGAGCTGAAATCAAAAGTGCCGATATTTCCATGTGTTGGATAGCTAGGACTTGAATTGAGAGTGCCATCAAAGAAAGCTGTATAACCCCCTTCAAATGCACCTTGAACTCCAGCGGCTAGAGTTTCTCCTGTCTCTGGACTTCCAGCACCATTAGTTACAAATTGGCCTTGGTATTTTGCAATAGCACAAAATGTTCCATTAGCCTGTTGCCATATTTGAAGTCTCTTAGTGTAATTATCCGTAGCCCAAACTGGTGGTACTACTCCTGAATCAGCATTATTCGTGACTTTATATGTAACGTTAACTACTGGAGCACTTGAAGTATTACAACTGCTCGCATTTACCGTTTGACCAAAGTTCGTATGCACTGATGGGGCAGCAAAAGCTGGAACTGCAAACATTGCTAATCCGATGGCCGCAGATGCTACACCAATTAAGATTTTTTTCATTTATTTTTTCACCCCCTCTCTTTTTATAAATTTTAAACAAAAAAACCAACCAGTTACGGTTGGTTCCTGACACACTGACAAACAGTGAGTTTTGTCATGTAAATAATATAGTTCATGTTATCGGTCGTTTGCAAGATGTTTATATAGATCAAACCAGTTTATATTAAATCGGCATCTTTAACAACGCAAGCGTTTGCAGTTTTTAGAAGGGGTAGTGTGAGGCGACAGGGATTCGAACCCTGGACCAAGAGCTTAAAAGGCTCCTGCTCTACCGCTGAGCTATCGCCCCAACGGTTATATTTTAGCTTTTTTGAGGCTTTGAGGCAAGCTATCGCTGATAGACAAAAATCGGCAGTTTGCCGGTGGCTTTATCGATTTTGACAGGCTGCCATTTTTGGAAGAGAAAACCGTACGAGATTACGGTCGCACCCACGGGCAGCTCCGTTTCTAACTTAGCTTGAACCCTTTTATTTATGGTTCGGGGCAGGCCGTATAAATAGACGCAACTGGCTGGGGAAAGGTCCTGGGCAAAAAGATCGCCAAGAACATAACGCTCGCGGCGTGAAGCTTGGAGCAGGCGGCTGGTAGCGTACAAAAAAGGATTAAGCTCAATGCCAACGCTTTTGCAGCCGAACTTTTTGGCCACAAAGCGCACTACCCGGCCGTCACCACAGCCTAGTTCATAAAAAGTATCTGTTGGTTTAAGCTTAAGAACTTTACCTAATCTTTCCAATTCACTATTTTTGATCGGAATCCAAGGGGCAAACAACCACCCCGCAAGGGCAAAAGGCAGAATCATGATGAGGAGTATGACAGCAACCCAAAACATGATAAAATAATAAGCGATCGGGGCGCGTTCGTCTAGCCTGGTCTAGGACACAAGATTTTCACTCTTGGAATCGCGGGTTCGAATCCCGCACGCGCTACTTGGCCCTTCCGTTATTTTGCCCGAAGGAGGGCTTTTTTAATGAATAACTATGAATATAAGAAATGTCGCAATTATTGCTCATGTTGACCACGGCAAAACCACGCTCGTGGATGCTTTGCTGCGGCAATCGAACACCCATTTAAACAAAGAACAGGCGGCCCAAAGCGCCATTTTGGACTCTAATGAGCTCGAAAGAGAACGCGGGATTACCATTTTCTCCAAGAATGCGTCGGTTATGTGGGGCGATACCAAAATAAATATTATCGATACTCCCGGCCACGCCGACTTCGGTGGGGAAGTGGAACGGGTGCTGAAAATGGCTGACGGAGCACTTCTGCTCGTAGATGCCAAAGAAGGACCCATGCCACAAACCCGATTTGTTTTAAAAAAAGCCCTGGCTTTGGGATTAAAAATTATCGTGGTCGTGAATAAAGTTGACAAACCTGACGCCAGACCCGAGTGGGTCGTGGGCAAGACTTTCGATTTGTTCGTCGAACTGGGGGCTTCAGAAGAAGCCGCTTTTTTCCCGGTGGTTTATGCTATCGGCAAAGACGGCAAGGCGGGAATTGACCCCGATGTTTCGAAAATGAAGGATATTACCCCGGTTTTTGAGGCTATTAGGGAGTTTGTCCCGGCACCTTCGGGAGATCCTGAAAAACCTTTACAAATGCTGGTGACGACCATTAAGGGTGATAATTTCAAAGGGAGAATTGCCACCGGGCGGATCTATAATGGTCGGATTAAAGCTAATCAGGAAGTGGCTTTGATTAACCGGGCAGGCGAAACAAAAAAGTATCGTTTAACGGCTTTAATTGGTTTTGAAGGGTTGGAGAAAAAAGATATTGCCGAAGCGGAAGCGGGTGACATTGCGGCCATTGCCGGAATACCAGACATTAATATCGGGGAAACCATCACCGATCCGAATAATCCGACTGCACTACCTCTTCTGGACATCGAACAACCCACGGTAAAAATGACTTTTGGGGTTAACACCTCGCCGTTTGCCGGCAAAGAAGGAAAGTTTTCGACGGGCCGGCAAATTAGAGAGAGATTAATGCGGGAACTGGAAACGGATATGGCGCTACGGGTCAAGAATAATCCCGATGGCACCTGGGAAGTTTCCGGGCGCGGTGAACTTCACCTGGCGATACTCGTTGAACGCCTGCGAAGGGAAGGCTATGAACTGGAAGTTTCCCAGCCGAAAGTTGTTGAGAAAGATGGCCTTGTTCCTTATGAGATGGTTTATATCGAAGCCCCCGAGCAGTTTTCGGGGATCATTATGCAGGAAATGGGAGAGCGGCACGGAAATCTGCGGGACATGAGAACGGAAAATGGGACGGTTTTTTTGGAATTTCTGATACCAACACGCGGACTTTTGGGCTACCGGAGTAAATTCATCACCGATACCCGGGGCCTGGGGATTATTAACACTTCCTTTGAAAAGTATGATAAAGATTTTGAAAACTGGAAGGAGCGCGATCAGGGATCGCTGGTGGCTCACGAAACCGGAAAGACCTTACTCTATGGATTAATTAATATTCAAGACCGGGGGCAGTTGTTTGTCGGGCCAGGAGCAGAAGTGTACAAGGGTCAGGTGGTGGGCCAAAATGCCCGAACCGGCGACTTGCGGGTGAATGTCTGCAAAGAAAAACAGTTGACCAATCACCGCTCCAAAGGCGAAGGGGTTTCCGCTCATTTTGACAAACCCAGGGAGATGGCTTTGGAAAATGCTTTAGATTATATTGACGATACCGAACTGGTTGAAGCCACACCGCTTAATATTCGCATCCGTAAAGTTGTTCTCGATGAAGCAGAGGCCAAAAGAGCGGCGAGGGGACTGACTTAGGGGTTATCTTCACTACCGGCGAGGCCCACGAATTTCGCCGTTCCCGACACAAACCAACCAAGATTAATTTGGCCTTCACGAAGATCTTCGACGGGGACATTAAGCAGGCTGAAGGGTACGGTTCCGTTTATGAATCGGAGGCTGGTAACGGTAATTCTCCCTCCGGGATGACGGGGATCATCCATTTCCGTCACCACACCAGTTACTGCTTTTGCGGTGACCTCGGGACGGTTTTGTTTAACGATCAGTACGGGGGCTTTGGCCTTCTCGGCCAAGCTATTAGGTCTAGACTTAAGAAGTAACTCAGTCCAATCTGATATTTGTTCAGACACAAGGTGATTATATGATGATAATTTTGACCGTCAAGTAGAGAGTTGATGATATAATTTGCTAGTGCGCAAAAAAGCTGCAATTTGCCTCGCTTTAATATTTTGCGGATTGATTTTTGTTTCCCCTGTCAGGGCAGTTTACGACCCCCTATCCGTTCCCAATAATAAGTTCGGTATTCACATCCTGGATCCCCAGGAAATCTTTAAAGCGGCGGATTTGGTGAACACTTCCGGCGGACAGTGGGGTTATGTGACGATTCCCATCCGGGCCAATGACCGTGATTTGGAGAAGTGGACAAAATTCATGCAAAACGCCAAGCAACTCAAAATTATCCCAATCTTGCGTATTGCCAGTTTTCCGGTCGATGATCACTGGATGGCGCCGAACGAATATGATTTAGTGGATTTCGCCAACTTTCTTGACCAGTTGCCCTGGCCGACCAGGAACCGCTATGTGGTAATTTACAACGAGCCTAACCACGAGGGTGAATGGGGCGGTTTTGTTTATCCGCAAGAATATGCGCGGGTGTTGGATCGGGCTGTTGATATCTTTCACAAACGCAACCCGGATTTCTTTGTGATTTCCGCGGGGATGGACGCGTCAGCTCCTAACGGAAGCAATTCTATGAATGAATATGAGTATTTTTCAGAAATGCAGGCCGCCTGGCCGGGAATTTTTTCCCGGATAGACGGCTTTTCTTCCCACGCCTACGGCAATCCCGGCTTCTCGACCTATCCCAATGTTTATAGCCCGGTCAATGTAGCTTCGTACCGTTTTGAACGTGATTATCTCTGCCATAATTTTGAAGCCTGTAACCTGAAGATTTTTATCACGGAAGCCGGCTGGAAGAACGGCGGCTGGCTGAAGGCGGCTTTTGACGATATCTGGACCGACGATGATATCGTGGCCGTAACCCCGTTTCTTTTGGACGCCCAAACCCAACCCTTTGCTGATTTTAGTTTCACCGGGACAAACGGCTTAAAACCGTTCGCTAAAGAATACATGGCGATATCCAAGGCGGCGGGAAACCCGCAGCTGGCGGCAAAGATTAGCCAAATTAGCCAGGGATATCAGGTAAACCCCGGGTCTGGTAAGATATACCCGCAATGGACTGGCAACTTGCCCCAGATGTTAAACGACGCCTTGATCGGATCCTGGATAGCCAAATTTTTGGCCATGTTGACGGGTCCAAAATAACAGCTATGCGTGGCCACGGCTCGTCATCAAGAGCCATTGCCCGCATTTGGAGCCTGCCCCGCCCCTGGCAAATGGTTTTGGGAATTAAACCCCAGTATATAATCGAAGTGATAGCCGAACGGTTTGATAAAATGTCGGAGGAGGATAAGGATAAAACGCTTATTCATGAGTTAATGCATATCCCCAAAACTTTCAGCGGCGCTTTGGTGCCGCACAAAAGGGGATTTAATAAAAAAGTAAATGATCACTATTCTACATGGCGAAAATTCGGCCGCTAGTCGCAAAGAGCTGGAGAAAATAAAAAATGAGTTCTCCGGTGAAATCGTTTCATTAGACGGAGCCACTGTCAGCGAAACGGACTACATTCAGGCGACACAATCCGGTCCGATGTTTGCCAATGACCGGCTGATTATTATTGAAGGTTTGCCCAAGTTTGATTTGGGGAATCCACAGGCGGAAGTCATAGTTTGGTCAGGCAAAAAGATTACCCCGCCGAAAACGGCTAAAGCTTTGGAATTCCGGATTTCCCAGACAATCTGGAAGTTTCTGGATTATCCGACAGTTCCGGGATTTAGAGAAGCGCTTAGAGATAATGACGCCCAATTCATTTTTTTAATGCTGGTGCGAAAATACCGCCTCTCTCAAAACGGCCCGGCTTTAAAGAAGTTGCTGGAGATTGACTATCTGTTCAAAACCGGCCAGTTGCCCGGAGATTTGTCCCTTGCTATTGAACTATTTTTGCTGGGTCTCTAACATAGTAGAGTGGACATCGAAGCTGCCTTTAGGATGTTTGATATTCGGGGCAAATACCCCGGTGAGGTTGACGAAAGACTGGCTTTTCTTCTCGGCAAGGCATTAACCGCCCTCAGGAAGCCTAAAAAAGTACTTTTGGGATCCGACACCCGGGAAAGCTCACCGGGTCTCAAAAAATTTCTCATCGACGGCTTCTCGGCCGGAAAAGTCGCGGTTTTTGATCTGTTCGAAGTGCCGGTTCCCGAGTTCTATTTTTCCGTGGCCACTGGTGACTTTGATCTCGGGGTAATGATCACGGCTTCCCATATCAGTGCCGACGAAAATGGTTTTAAGTTGGTTGATTCGAACAGTTTGCCTTTTGATCAGGAAGAAATTTTGAAAGTGAAGAGTCTTGTTGGGCAGTTAGAAAATAACCCTATTCTGGTTCCCAAGGTTGAGGCTACCAGACTTAATAAGACCGAGGACTATATTACTGCCATCACGAACCTACTGCCCAGAGACCGCTTTCGGACTAAAGTCGTTTTGGATGTGACTGAAAGTGCGGTGGCGGTGCCGGTAAATGACCTTTTCTCCCGGCTGGGAATTAATTTTACTCTGGTCAAATCCCTCTCATCAGGTAACCCTTTGCTTCCCCAGAATCGGGTTAATCTGGCTAAGGCGGTAAGAGAAAACAAGGCTGATTTGGGAATAATCTGGGACTCCGACGGGGATAGAGTTGTTTTTGTCGATAGACAGGGTCAGCTAGTTCCCTTACCCTTTGTTCTGGGAATTCTGGCGGCCGGTGAAATCAGAAACTCAACTTCCGGCAGGAAAATTGCCGTGGATGTCAGGGCCGGGCTGGTCGTTCGGGATTTAGTGGAGGAAGCCGGCGGAACCCTGGAGGTCCTTCCCGCCTGGTCGCAAAATATTAAGTACAGCATGCAGGAAGATCCGGAGGTTATTTTTGGCGGCGAAACTTCCGGTCATTTTGTTTTTCGGTCTTTCCACTGCATTGACGACGGCGTTTTGGCCTCGCTAAAGTTTTTAGCGTTATGGGAAAGTACTCCTCTTGAGGAGAAACTGGCTGCCTTAGCAAAAAAATATTTCGAGCTTCCGGAAAAAAACTTTCCCTGCCCGCCGGCAAAAGCGCCGGAAATTTTAGAAAAGCTTAGTGAATTTTATCGAAAAATGGATTATCCTATTTCTATTAAAGATGGTCTGACGGTTTTCGGACCGGACTTTAAGTTTAATTTACGGTCAAGTCTGACGGAGCCGTATTTGAGATTAAATCTGGAGACCCGGAGCTTGGCTCAGGCGGACAATATTATTCATGAACTCGAAAGGCATTTACTGGTTTGAACAGATCGGCAAAGAAGATACCGAGAAAGTTGGCGGCAAAGGAGCTAACCTGGGAGAAATGACTACGGCCGGGTTTCCGGTACCGCCGGGATTTATAGTCGGAGCCGAGTGTTACCTGGAATTTCTTAAGGAGAACAAACTGGACCAGAAAATTAAAGAGACTCTTTCCGGGCTGAACACGGCAAACCCGGTAGAACTGGCCGAAGCTTCTAACAAAATTAAACACCTGATCAAAACTACTCCCGTGCCTCAGCCGATCTCTGAAGCGATCATTCAAAACTATCTACATTTGGGCAAAATAATGCGTAACGGTTCCCGTCTTGGGAAGTTTCTTCGGGGTCTTAAAGATGCGAATCTGGCGGTAGCCATCCGCAGTAGTGCTACTTCCGAAGATTCCAAGACGGCTTCATTTGCCGGGCAGAACGAAACCTATCTGAACATTGTCGGCGAGGCCAATGTGGTGGATGCCGTTCGGGCCTGCTGGGCGTCGCTTTTTGACGGCCGGTCAATTTTTTATCGACAGCAGCAACATATCAGCCAGGCGGCAGCGGCCATAGCCGTGGTTGTTCAGGCTCAAATTCCTTCCGAAGTTTCCGGGATAGTATTCTCTATTGACCCGGTAACAAATAACCGTCAACGGGTGGTAATTGAGTCGATTTGGGGTTTGGGCGAATATGTGGTTCAGGGAAAGGTTACTCCGGATCACTATGAGGTTAATAAGAACGATCTGTATATTACCGACCGGCAGCAGGTGGTCCAAACCATTCAGCTTTCCCGGATAAGCGGCGGCCGAACCAAAGAAACAAAGGTTCCCGGACGACTGAAGAATAAGCGGAAACTATCCGACGAGCAGGTAACGGAACTGGCAAAGCTCTCGTTAAATCTGGAAAAACACTACTATTTCCCCCAGGATAGCGAGTTTGCCGTGGCCGGAGGAAAAATATATCTAGTCCAAACAAGGCCAATTACTACCACACAGGAAACAGGAAACAGGACCTCGGATACAAAAGAAGAAGAGAAATTCTTGGAAAAAATGGAAATACTTTTAACCGGCGCGCCCGCCAGCCCGGGAATTAAAAGCGGCCCTGCCAAAGTTCTAAAAAGTGCTAAAGAGATTGACAAAATTATGCCCGGCGATGTTTTGGTCGCCACGCAAACCAACCCGGACTATGTGCCGGCTATGAAGAAGGCCTGCGCGATTGTGACTGATAAAGGCGGCCGAACTTCTCACGCGGCTATTGTTTCTCGGGAGTTGGGAATCCCTTGTGTTGTGGGAACAGAGAGCGCCACCAGATTGTTGAAAACCGGCGAAGTAGTCACGGTAAACGGAGCGGAAGGGAAAGTATATAAGGGCGGAATTAAAATTGTAACCAAAGTAACCGAGGTAACCAAAGTGAAAACAGAAAACAGGGAGCTGAAAACGGCGACTAAAGTATATGTGAATTTGGCTGAGCCGGACAAGGCGAAAGAGATTGCTGCCAAGAACTGTGATGGGGTGGGACTGCTTCGCGCGGAGTTCATGTTAGCCGGGATTGGAATTCATCCGAAAAAGGCCATTGCTGACCGAAAACAAAATGTGTTCATTGAAGGATTAACAGAACAACTTACTACTTTTGTACAAGCTTTTTACCCAAGACCCGTTGTTTACCGCGCCACTGACTTCAAAACAAATGAGTATCGTTCGCTTAAAGGGGGCGAAGCCTACGAACCACACGAAGAAAATCCAATGATTGGTTTCCGGGGAGCTTATCGGTATATTGTCCAGCCGGAAGTCTTCAAAATGGAGATTGAAGCGATTAAAAATGTCCGGGAAAAGTTGGAATTTCGTAACCTGTGGCTTATGATTCCTTTTTGCCGGACAGTTAAAGAGCTGGAGCAGGTAAAACAGATTCTTTCGGATAATGGTTTGCGGCGCAGCCCCAGCTTTCGGTTGTGGATGATGTGCGAAATCCCGTCTAATGTTATTTTGCTGGACAAATTCCTGGAGGCCGGAATTGACGGCATCTCTGTTGGCTCAAATGACTTAACCATGCTGACTCTCGGGGTTGACCGGGATAACGAGAATGTCGCTTCCGAGTATGACGAACGCAACGAGGCGATGTATCTTTCTTTTGAAAAGATTATCAAAACCTGTAAAAAATATGATGTCACCTGTTCGATGTGTGGCCAGGCCCCGTCTGATTATCCGGAACTAACTGAGAAGTTAGTTGAATGGGGAATTACCTCAGTATCGGTAAATCCGGATGTCATTGACCATACACGCCAGGTTGTCTACGAGGCAGAACGAAAGTTGATTAGTAAAAGATGAAGATTTCCTCAATTGCTGCCCGAAAGATTATCGCCTCTCTCGGTGACGATACTGTTGAGGCGACAATAACTTTTGATAATGGGACAATCAGTTCCGCTTCTGTTCCTGCCGGAATATCGGCGGGCAAGTATGAAGTTAAAAAATCGGCACCGGATGAGGCGATAAAAGAAATTGGAGAAATGGGAGTAGTTTGTAAAGACAAAGAGTGGACACAGGAAACGCTGGATCAAGAGATTGCCGCGCATGGATATGGTGGAAACGCCACTTTAGCTGTATCTGCAGCGTTTTTTAAGCACCAAGCACCAAATACCAAGTCCCAAAATTTTCCCAAACTGATGCTCCTCCTTGTTGAAGGGGGAGAACATGGGAATAAGAATATAACTATCCAGGAATTCTTAGCAGTAGAAGATACTCTGGAACAGGCCATGCGGGATTTTAAAACGCTTAAAGAATACCTGACGGAAAATAATATAGAACATACGGTTGGCGCGGAAGGCGGCTTTTCACCGAAAGATTTTAATAATCTTCAGGTGTTGGACACGATCAAGAAAGTTTTGCCGGAGAGAAAACTGGCCGTAGATGTGGCGGATACTTTCGCGGCGGGAGAAGTTCTGGACTATACTGCGCTGACGCGTGACTACCCGATCATTTCCATTGAAGACCCATATTCCGATGAGGATTGGGACAAATGGACGGCCTTGATGGGTTTAATGGGAAAGGATTATCTGATTGTGGGAGATGATTTAACCGTGACTAACCCGGAACGGATCAAAATGGCCATTGAAAAAAAAGCGATTAACGCCGTGGTCATAAAACCAAACCAGATTGGGACGATTAGTGAAAGCAAAGAGGCAGTAAAAATGGCTAAAGATGCAGGGCTCAAGATTGTCGTTTCGCATCGGGGACAAGAAACTGACGATTTCTGGATCACTGATTTTGCTGTTGAAGTGGCAGCCGACTTCGTCAAACTTGGCGGGATGGATCGGGGGGAGCGGGTGGCAAAGTATAACCGGCTGATTGAATTGGGAATGAGATAACTTTGGCTTCGCCGGTCTGAAGTTCCACATTGGCGATATCTTCATCAGAAATGTTTTCCAGATATTTGAGGAGAGCTCGTAAAGAATTGCCGTGGGCGGAAATGATAATGTTTTTCCCTTGCTGCAGGAGCGGTTCGATTTCTTTTTGAAAATAGGGTACAACTCGACCATAAACTTGCTTCAGGCTCTCGCCTTGGTCAATCGGCCGATCCCAACCACGGCGAAGTTTAAGATATTCCGCTTCACCAAGTTCTTTTTCCACTTCCAACTTATTTCTTCCGGTAAAAACGCCGTAATTGCGCTCGCGCAGGGCGGAAGAAATGATGCGGGGTATGGGGGAGTTGAGGACGGTGAGGATTTGATCACTGGTTTGTTTGGCCCGAATTAGATCGGATTCAAAAAGATAGTCCCAGTGCGTATCCTTAATTTTTTTGGCAGCTGTTCGGGCTTCCTCTTTCCCCTTTTCCGAGAGGGGAATGTCCGTCCATCCAGTCCAGAGATTTTTGGCGTTCCATTCGGATTCACCATGACGGATTAAAGCAAGAAGGGCCATAATCAAAGATCTTTATTAAAGAGTAGCACAAATTCGCCCTGAGGATTAGAAATTTTTTCCAGAACTTCGGAAATCGTCCCGGAAATGCGTTCTTCGTATACTTTGGTCAATTCTCGGATAAGAACGATCTGCTGATCGCCGAAAACTTCCTTCACAAGCTCCAGAGTTTTGCGGATTTTATGAGGGGAAACATAGAAAATAACCGTAACCGGCAGAGTTTCCAGGCTATGAGCCAGCATTTTATACAAATTTAACTGGTGGGAGGGCTTTTCCGGCGGATAGCCCATAAACATAAAGCGATTCGGCGGCAGACCGGAAACGGTCAAAGCCGTAACCACCGCGCTAGGTCCGGGAATGCTTTCTACTTTGATTCCCCTTTTAATGGCTTCGCGAACTAATTTGTAGCCGGGATCAGAAATAAGCGGAGTCCCGGCGTCGCTGACTAAAACCACTTTTTGCTCCGAGGCAATCAAGGCCAGAAGTTCATCCATTTTTTGGGTTTCAACTTCTTCATAAAAAGAAATAAAAGGTTTGTGGGGAATTTCCAGACTTTTTAAGAGCAAGCCGGTGTGGCGCGTGTCTTCAGCCAAGATTACATCCGCTTCCTTGAGGATTCTGACCGCGCGTAAACTGATATCTTCCAAATTCCCTATCGGTGTGGCTACAATATAAAGCATAAATGATAGAACTGTTAACCAACTTTATTATAGCCATTATTAAAGCCACCGGATACCCCGGCGTTTTCGTTCTTATGACTTTGGAATCTGCGTTGGTTCCGATTCCTTCCGAAGCCACAATGCCTTTTGCCGGTTCATTAGTTTCTCCAGGTATCTTTAATTTCTGGTTACTGGTGATGATCGGTACTGCCGGTAATTTACTGGGGTCGCTTCTTGCTTATGGCTTAGGCTACCTGGGAGAAAATGAAGTGGCGGACTTTATCCGCCGCTATGGGAAGTATGTTCTGGTCCGCGAGAAAGAATTCGAACATGCGAGAGTTCTGTTTAACCGCTTCGGCGAGCCGATCGTCTTTATCAGTCGGATTCTTCCGGCGGTGCGAACTTATATTTCACTTCCGGCCGGCATTGCCAAAATGGATTTGAAAAAATTCGTTTTTTATACAGCTGCCGGATCGTTTATCTGGGCGATAGTCTTAACCTATCTGGGGGTAATTCTTGGCAATAACTGGCATCTTCTAAGCAAGTATTTTCATATTCTTGACTTTGTCGTTATTGGTGGTATTGTTTTGGCAGTCCTCTATTTGGTCTTAAAGAGACTAAAGAAGATTTAAGACTGGGGGTGATAACACGGGAGTTAAAGTCTGTGCGAAAACTGCCGAATATATGCGACGCGAGATAGCCGCAGTGTTAAACGTGCATAGCAGTTTAGCTCACCATCCGAAGCTTGTTGAACAGCTGAGAAAAAGTGCCAGAGAAGACAGTATTGACCACGATTTTTACGGTCTCTCGCCGGTTTTTGAAGATAACCTGGTTAACAGACCAAAGGACTAAAAGTATCTCCGGACAACAGCCACCAGTTTTCCTTGGATTTGGACTTCGGTCGCGTAAATTGGTTCCATTTTGGAATTAGCCGGCATCAATTTGACCTGTTCCGCTTCTTTATAAAATCTTTTCAGGGTGGCTAAGCCATTATTTAAGAGGGCGACGACGACATCACCGTTTTTAACATTCTCTTCTTTTATTAAAACGGCATAGTCGCCGGGCAGGATCCCGTCTTCAATCATCGAGTCGCCTTTTACCTGAAGGACAAAGGCAATTTTCCCGGACGGGACCAAATTAGCTGAAACCTTAAAAGTCGCCGTCGGGTCTTCGTGCGGCTCCAAGGGTTTTCCGGCGTGAATGTAGCCTAAAAGGGGCAGTTCCACTCCGGCAGCGTGATCGGTAATATAATTAGTGTTGTAAGGAGCAGTGACCTCGAGGCCCCGGACTTCATTGGGGTTGCGGCGAATCACTCCTTTGGCTTCCAGGGTTTTAAGATGTTCATGAACGGTGGCTGGCGAGGAAAGACCCATGCCTTTGCAAATTTCGGCCAGGGTTGGACTATAGCCGTGCTGCTTAACAAAGTTCTGGATAAATTCGAGAAGGTCGCGCTGTCTTTTGTATAAAACAACTGGCATATATAATGCTAAAATATACCAAAAGAAAAGATTCTGTCAACTATAATTTTCTATGTCTTTTCGTCTCATTTCCGGTTACAAACCGACCGGTGATCAACCGCAGGCCATTGAAAAACTGGTAGCGGGGATTAACGCGGGCGCGAAACACCAGGTTCTTCTCGGAGTTACCGGCAGCGGCAAGACCTTCACTATGGCAAACCTGATTGATAAGGTTCAGAAGCCCACACTGGTTATTGCTCACAATAAAACCCTGGCGGCTCAGCTTTATCAGGAATTTAAAGAGTTTTTTCCCGACAACGCCGTCTCCTACTTTGTCAGCTACTACGATTTTTACCAACCTGAAGCCTACATTCCCCAAACGGACACCTATATCGAAAAAGAAACGGAAATTAATGAGGAGATAGATAAGCTCCGGCTCCAGACGACCACTAATTTATTGACCCGAAAAGATACGATCGTTGTCGCGTCAGTATCAGCTATTTATAACCTTGGCAGTCCGGTAGAATACGGCCGGTTTATTTTGGAACTTTCGCCGGAACTAAATATTGACCGAAAAATAGTTCTCGAGCGGTTAGCAGACCTGCAATATGACCGCAGCGACTTTGATTTTAGACGGGGGACTTTCCGGGTTTCGGGCGATATTGTCAGTGTCTATCCGGCCTATGAAGATTATGGCATTCGCATCGAGTTTAACCCCGAAGGAACCCAGGTAAAACAACTTATTAAGATTAATCCTCTGACCGGCGAAAAGATTGAAGTGTTTGATAAACCACAACCCGGACCGGCGGCTCCGGGGTCATACCGCAGCGTGGTTATTTACCCGGCCAAACACTATATGACCGACCCGCAAAAATATACTGATGTCTTTAAACTGATCCGGTCAGACCTTGATGAGCAGGTTAAGCGTTTTCAGTCAGCCGGAAAAATATTGGAAGCCCAGAGAATTAAAAGCCGGGTAACCTATGACCTGGAAATGATTGCGGAAGTGGGTTATGTTAACGGCATTGAAAATTACAGCCGTTATTTTGACGGCCGCAATCCTGGAGATCCACCTTATTCGCTACTTGAGTATTTTCCGAAGGATTATTTGCTGATAATCGACGAGTCGCATATGACTGTACCGCAGATCCGGGGCATGTACAACGGCGACCGCAGCCGCAAGCAAACCTTAATCGACTATGGTTTCCGGCTGCCGGCAGCTTTGGATAACCGGCCGCTCCGGTTTGACGAGTTCGTGCGGCGGATGGGACAAACGGTTTACACCTCCGCGACTCCTGACGAGTGGGAAATCTCACAATCCGAGGGAAATATTATCGAACAGCTGGTTCGGCCGACAGGTCTGGTTGACCCGGAAGTGGAAATCAAAAAAACCGAAGGCCAGATCACTGACTTGATAGAAGAAATTAAAAAAAGAGTGGAGAAAAAAGAACGGGTTCTGGTAACTACCCTGACCAAGCGAATGGCCGAGGAGCTAACCGACTATCTGAACGAACACGAAAAAACAATAAAAGTTGCTTACCTTCATAGTGATGTCGAAAATATTGAGCGAACCAATATTTTGCGCCAGCTGCGGCTCGGTGAATATGATGTCGTTGTCGGTATTAATCTTCTCCGGGAAGGTTTAGACCTGCCGGAAGTGAGCCTGGTAGCAATTCTCGACGCCGACAAAGAAGGGTTTTTGCGCAGCAGAACTTCCTTAATTCAAACCATGGGCCGGGCAGCTCGGCATATTCATGGCAAGGTCATTATGTATGCCGACAATCTGACCCGCTCGATGGATCAGGCCGTTAAGGAAAATAACCGGCGCCGGGAATATCAACTCAAATGGAATAAAGACCACCACATTACTCCGGTGGGCATTTCCAAACCGATCCGCGAAAATGTGCTGACCGAAAGGAAAGAAGATCGGGACAAACGCGGAGCCTGGGGTAATCGGCTAGCGGTTATGCTGGACCAGGAATTGGGGGAAATCGATATAACGCAATTGACACCGGATGATAAAAACAAACTGAAAAAAGTTTTGGAAAAAAGAATGAAGGAATCCGCTAAAATTCTCGACTTTGAAGGAGCGGCTTACTATAGGGATAAAATTAAGAGTTTAGATAAGGAAGATTAGTGGTAAAATACGTGTGGTTGCCCCGCCACGGTGGGGTGGATCCAGCCCGAAAGGGGGATTTTTGTATGTCTGACGAAAAAATCATCATCAAGGGCGCCAGGGAACACAATCTCAAAAACATTGATGTAGAAATTCCCAAGAATAAACTGGTAGTTTTTACCGGAGTTTCGGGTAGTGGTAAATCCAGCCTGGCCTTCGATACGATATATGCCGAAGGACAAAGACGGTATGTTGAAAGTTTATCCAGTTATGCCCGGCAATTCCTGGGCGTCATGGATAAGCCGGATTTAGACAATATTACCGGATTGTCACCGGCGATTTCGATCGATCAGAAAACCACTTCCCACAACCCCCGGTCCACTGTCGGGACCATCACCGAAATTTATGATTATCTGCGGTTGCTTTTTGCCCGGATTGGCCATCCCCATTGCCCAAACTGCGGCCGGGAAATTGAACATCTCTCTTTGGACCAAATTGTCGAGCAGGTTCAGAAATTAGGAGAATCGGGGAAGCTAGGAAGGTCAGGAAAAAGATTCTTAATTTTAGCTCCGGTGGTAAAAGGGCGAAAGGGGGAATATACCCAACTTTTTAACAGCCTGCGCGCCAAAGGCATTATCAAAGTTCGGGTAGATAAACATATTTATGATGTGGATGACGATATTGTGCTGATTAAGACAAATAAACATGATATTGAAGCGGTAGTGGACCGAATAACAGTAACCAAAGTAACCGAAGTAAACAAAGACATTTCAAGATTGCGGGAGAGTGTGGAGAAAGCGTTGAAATTAGCGGCTGGGGAAATTATTGTCAGCGAAGTGCTGGATGCCAGTTTCGAGTTCCCAGAGCGGCCGGCAAAAATGGAGGACCATCTGTTTTCGGAAAAGTTTGCCTGCCCGGTTTGTAATATCTCCTTAAGCGAAATCGAACCCCGGTTGTTTTCGTTTAACTCTCCGCAGGGCGCGTGCCCCAGGTGTACAGGTCTCGGCTTTTTATTAAAAATTGATCCCGAATTGGTTATCAACCCGGAGCTATCTGTATTGGAAGGCGGTATTTTGCCGATGGGTAACGAAGTGGAGCACGACACCTGGTTTATCCGCATGGTAAAGGCTGTCGCCGAGAAGCATAATTTTTCCCTTTCTTCGCCAATTGGCCAGATGAAAAAAGAGAATTTAAATTTGATTTTGTTCGGCACCGGCGAGGAAGAAATTCATGTAACCGGCACCAACCGGGAAGGCCGGATGACCGGGTTTTATGAGAAGTTTGAAGGAGTGATTCCCCGAATGGAGCGCCTTTATAACGAAACTGAGTCCGAGTGGCGCCGGATGGACATTGAAAAGTATATGCGAAACGAACCTTGCCCGGATTGTCACGGAGCCAAGCTCAAGCCCGAGGCGTTATCAGTCACTATCGACGGCCAAAATATTTTCCAGGTAACGACAAAATCAATCAGCGAAGTCTTGAGATGGGTAAAGACATTGACAAACATTGGCAGACATTGGCAGACATTGGCAGACAGGGAAAAAGCGATTTCGAAACCGATTTTTAAAGAGCTGATTTCCCGATTGCAGTTTTTGGAAGATGTGGGTTTGGACTATCTGACACTGGGAAGAAGCGCGAACACTTTGGCGGGGGGAGAAGCCCAGAGAATCAGGTTAGCCTCCCAGATTGGTTCCGGATTATCCGGGGTTTTGTATGTTTTGGATGAACCGTCAATTGGATTACATCAACGGGATAACCAGCGTCTCATAAGTACCTTAAGTAACTTAAGAGATTTAGGGAATTCAGTTATCGTAGTGGAACATGACCGGGAAATGATGGAAAAAGCGGATTACATTTTTGACTTCGGGCCGGGTGCGGGGGAACACGGGGGAGAAATCATTGCTCAGGGAACACCAGTCCAAATCAAGAAGGACCCGAATTCGATAACGGGGAAATACTTGTCGGGAAGAAAAGAAATTGAAATACAAGATAGCGGAAGACTGATGACAGAAGAAAGATTCCTGATGACAGAAAACGGAAAACAGAACGGCGAAAAAAAGTTAGTTTTGTTGGGGGCGAGGGAACATAACTTGAAAAATATTGATGTCGAGTTTCCATTAGGAAAATTCATTGTGGTTACCGGTGTTTCCGGTTCGGGAAAATCGACTTTGGTGCATGATATTTTATATCAGGCCCTGGCAGGGAAGTTTTATCCGCTCCACAAGGAGAAGCCAGGCAATTTCGACGGATTATTGGGATGGGAATTTCTCGATAAAGTTATTCTGATTGATCAGTCTCCCATTGGCAGAACGCCAAGATCCAACCCGGCCACTTACACCGGAGCCTTTACTCCGATCAGGGAAATATTTGCCCAAACCCGGGAAGCGCGGATAAAAGGATATGAAGCGGGCCGGTTCAGTTTTAACGTTAAAGGCGGCCGATGTGAGGCTTGCCAGGGGGAAGGCCAGATTAAAATTGAAATGCAGTTTTTGCCGGACATTTATGTTGACTGCGAGGTTTGCGGCGGCAAAAGATATAACCAGGAAGCCTTAGGTGTTCTTTACAAAAATAAAAATATTGCTGAGGTTTTGGCGATGACGGTTGAAGAAGCTTTGGAGTTTTTTGCTCCCATACCGGTTCTTCACGAAAAGCTCCAAACTTTGACCGATGTCGGCTTGGGCTACCTTAAATTGGGCCAGCCTGCTCCGACTCTCTCCGGCGGCGAGGCTCAGCGGGTAAAACTGGCCGCAGAACTATCTAAGAAAGCTACAGGCAAGACGGTTTACATTCTGGATGAACCGACGACGGGGCTGCATTTTGCCGATCTGGAGAGGCTTTTGTGGGTTCTGAAAAGTCTGGTAAACAAGGGCAACACGGTGATTGTGATCGAACACAACCTGGATGTCATTAAAAATGCCGACTATTTGATTGATCTTGGACCGGAAGGCGGCGACGGAGGCGGCCAAATTGTGGCCACGGGAACCCCGGAAGAAGTAGCCAAGGCAAAAGAGAGCTGGACAGGAAGATATCTCTAAACTTGTATTAAGGATTAAGGATTAAGTATTATGGGAAGAAATGCGAATTCTTGAGTGTTTGGTTTTCGGCATCCTACTTAATCTATTACTCATAATACAGCCACGAACCGTTTATGCAGCCTCTCCCCGTTTTGAAATCACGACGGATATAACTTACAAAATCGGCGATGATGGGAATACCCTGGTCACCCAAAACTTTTATTTGACTAATCTCACTTCGGAATATGCTCCGGACGAATATGTCACTAATCCGGGAATAACTGACTTGAAAAATATCCGGGCTTTTGACCAGAACGGGCCGATATCAGCCTATCTTTGGTCTGCCCAGCAGGAGGAAATTCACGTAAAACTGCCCAGAGATGTCGTCGGGATGAGAAAAACTTATTCCTGGACGCTTATATATGAAACAGCGGATATTGCTAAAAAGGTCGGCCGGTTATGGGAAATCAGTATTCTGAAACCTGCCGATGTTGAAGGACTGATTAACTACAATGTGAGTCTCTCGGTTCCGTCATCCTTTGGTAAGGAGATCGAGCTGACGCCCAAAAGCAGCGTCGGCGGTCATGTCTGGACTAAAAGCGACTTTAGCTCCGCAAAGTCCGGAATTTGGGCCGTTTACGACCCGACTAATTCGCCGCAATCTTACCAGGCTTTTAATTTTAAAATAACTTATGCTCTTTCTAATCCGAAGTTATATTCGGTTTTGGCCGATATTTATCTTCCGCCGGATACTGCCTACCAAAAGATTTTTCTGGACACGCTTAGTCCCAAGCCGGTAAATGTGGTCTTGGATCAAGACGGGAACTGGAAAGCCCAATATCAGCTTGGTCCGACGGGAAAGCTGGAAGTGGTGGCAGCCGGTTCTTTAGGGCTGTTTGGCTCTCCCCATTTTCGGCCCATCAGCCAGACAGTCGGAAACAATGGCTCCCAAAGAAAAGTTACCGGAATAATCGGGACTAAGACCTTGGGGGTCTGGGAAGAATTTCTCGATCCCGGATCGGGAGCCTGGGTAGCGGGCAATAATCCAGACTCGTCGGCTGATTTCCGGCATGTGGCCTTGATTATTAACCAGGACAAATTTGTCCAACCAGAGACGGAGCTTACTCCAATATCGGCCAATCTGGACTTTACTCAGATTCCCAAGGTTGGCTTGCGCGTAGATGTACCGAAAGAAATTATCGCCGGTTTTCCAGCCACAGCCACCGTTTATGTAGAAAATTACGGTCCAACCAGCTTTTCCGGCGATATTGTATCTTTAGAACCAAAAATTCTTTCACTGCATCAAAAATCTCTGGCCGCCGGGCCGCTGCCTCCGTTTTCTACTCAAACTCTGGAATTCAAAATTCACCCATCGACGTGGAACCTGAACCAAAATGATATAATTACTTTGAAGTTTGCCCAGGAAGAAAGGCAATACAACACCCAGATTAAACCTTTTTACAAAAACGGTTTTTTGTTAACAGTAGTCATTTTGTTCTCCCTTGGAATTATATCAATCGCTACCCAAATCGCCCGGAGTCTACTTTTTCAAAGACAAAAAGGGCAAGATAATATACATCGGTAAGGCCCGCTCGCTTCGTGACCGGGTGAGTTCCTATTTCCAAAACCCGGCCAACCTTTTGCCCAAAACGGCCAGTCTTGTTTCGGAAATTGCCAAAATTGACTATATTGAAGTTGCCAGCGAAGTCGACGCTTTGCTTTTGGAAGCCAATCAGATCAAAAAGTATCTTCCAAAATACAACATTGCTGGCAAGGACGGAAGCAGCTTTCCTCTGATCGAAATAACAAATGATAATATTCCGTTAGTCCGCATCGTGCGCCGAAAGGAGGATCCGAAAAGTTTCTATTTCGGACCATATCCGACAGGCAGCGATATAGCCGGCTTGTTGCGCTACCTGCGCCGGATTTTTCCCTTTGTTTCGGAAAAACATCGGGGCCGCCCTTGTCTGCGGTCGCACTTGGGCCTTTGTCCTTGTCCGGATTACAACGACTACCCGAGCAATCTTAAACATCTGAAGGACTTTCTCGGCGGCAAAAGAACAGCGGTTCAAAAGCAGTTGGAAAAAGAAATGAAAATCGCTGCCAAAGCTCAAAACTTCGAGGAAGCAAATAGGATTAAAAACAAACTGGACCAGATTGCCTGGATTATTTCTGCCGAGAATCGGCCGTGGCAGTATGAACAGAATCCAAACCTGGTCAACGACAGGAGAAATGAGGAAGTTAAGAAGTTAGCTGAACTCCTGAATATTTCGCCGCTTCACAAGATCGAGGCCTATGATATCTCGAATACTTCCGGCAAGCAGGCTACCGGGGCCCAGGTTACTTTTATTGACGGCGAGCCGGAAAAGAGCCTTTACCGGCGCTACAAAATTAAATTAAAAGAGGTGCCTGACGACTATGCCATGCTCAAGGAAGTATTGTCCCGGCGTTTGAAATCGGACAAACCCCTGCCGGAACTATTTGTGATTGATGGGGGCAAAGGGCAGGTCAGCGCTGTAAGGGAAATTATATCGAATGTACCGGTAATTGGTTTAGCAAAGCGCCTGGAAACAATTATCACCCCGAATACTGAAATTAAATTAAGTCCGGACTCTCCGGCGTTACATTTGTTGCAAAGGCTTCGCGACGAAGCTCACCGCTTCAGCCGGAAGTACCACTTTCTTTTAAGAAGCAGAAAAATGTTAGAATAAATTGTGGTTAAAGGTCTAGCCCGTTCATACCTGATTAACCTCTTTGCTCTCTGGGTGGCGGCACAATATATCGGCGGCTTTCATCTGACAGAAGGCTGGAAATCGCTATTAATCGTCGGGGCAGGGTTTACGACCCTGCATCTCATTCTAAAGCCGGTCCTGAAAATCTTTCTCGGAGCCTTGAACTTTCTGACATTGGGAGTAATTGATCTGATAATTGATGCCGGAATTTTATATGCTCTGGCGTTGTATTTCCCTCAGGTATCTTTAACTCCCTGGTATTTCCCTGGTTTGATCACTGACTATTTGGCTTTGCCTGCCTATGACCTGAGCTTGATTGCCGTCACCGTGATTTCCGCTTTTTTAATTAATGTGATAAGATCAGTCTTGGAAGCTTTAGCCTCATGAAAACCATTCTTATCATCGCGCAGATAGTAGATAGCATGGCACTTGCCGGGTTTATTCTTCTCCAGGCGAAGGGCACGGGTCTGGGGAATTCGGCAATTTTTGGTGGATCCGGTGAGTTTTACAGCAGCAAACGGGGAGTAGAAAGAGTCGTTTTTGTGGGAACTATCGTGCTTTCGGTCCTATTTGCAATTTTCTCCCTTTTGCTTCTGGTTGTTAAATGAAATGAAGCTTTTCAAGAAGATCCATTTGTGGATAATGCTCTTGTGGGGTTATATTCAAAATAACCGCCGGGCCTTTTTTCTCGGTCTAATCGTCAGTATTGCCTTCATTTTTCTTTTGCCAAAAGTTTCTCCATTTCTTTTTAAAAGTCAGCCGGAATCTATTGGAATGGTGGGAAATTACACTTTTTCTACCTTGCCCCGGCCAATTCAGGACGAATTGAGTTTTGGACTGGTTAAGCTTTTGCCGGATTATAGTGCAACGACCGGGGCTGCTCTTAGCTGGACGGCAACTGATTCCGGGAAAATTTTTATTTTTAATCTTAATCCCAATCTCACCTGGCAGGATGGAACGAAACTGACCTCGGACCAAATTAATTATAATCTTAAAGGCGTAGAAATAAGTCGCCCTGACGCTCAGACCGTTAAATTTGTCCTTAAAGAACCATTTGCTCCGTTGGTAACTCTTTTATCCCAGCCGTTGTTTAAGAACGGTTTGGTTGGTTTGGGAAAAAACCGGGTTACAAGCGTCCAGTTAAACGGCCGATTTTTGTCAGCAATTACCATCGAAAATGTGGCCACAAAACATGATAAAGTCTATAAGTTTTTTGCTTCAGAAAAAGATCTTATAACCGCTCTTCGCCTGGGGTCGATAAGGAAAGCAAAAGGTTTACATGAGGTTCAAAATTTGGAAACTGACCCGTCTTACCGGGTCGATAGTACAATCGCTGGAAACTCCGAGGCGGTTATTTTTTTTAATACGGTTAAACAACCATTGGAAGACAAAGCTTTTCGTCAGGCGTTGGTTTACGCTCTCCCGGACACTTTTGCCGGGGGTGAGACCGCGGAATCACCGCTGCCGAAAGGCCATTGGGCCCAAACTGGCAGCGCTAAAAAATATTCTCAAAATCTTAATCTGGCGAAAAGTTCTATTCAAAAAATCGCTTCAGGTTCCGCTGGTGCGAAGATTGTGTTAACTACCAGTCAAGAACTAAGCAAAGAGGCAGAGGTCATCGCTTCGGCCTGGAAAACAGCCGGGGTTGATATCCAAGTTCAAGAAAGTGACGTTTTGCCACTTAATTTCGATGCCTATTTAACTCTGATCGATTTGCCCGACGATCCGGATCAATACGCCTTATGGCATTCAACACAGACAGGAAATCTGACAGGATATAAAAGCTTTAAAGTCGACAAGCTTTTAGAAGAAGGACGCCAAACCATTGATCATGATGCCCGCCTGGAAACCTACAGCGCCTTCGAAAAAGCGATTACCGAAGATGTTCCGGCCGCTTTTCTTTTTTATCCGAAAGTTTATACTGTCACCCGCGCTCATTAAACCTCTTTAATTCTTCTTACCTTGGTATTTTCTTTTTATTAACCGGTCTTCCTATATTAATCTCAATGAAGACGCTGCCTACAGTCTCCGCTCTTAACTCCAGTTACCACATTTTCTCGTCATCATCCGTTTCTCTGGCTCAGGACAGAATAGAAGTTAAGAAGTTCAGTTTATATGATTTTCTGGTTTTCGCCATAAAATCCAGTATTTTCTACACCTTCTTCCTTTTGTTTACAGCTCCGGTTGAGTAATTTATTAGATAGTAATAGTAACAAAGCAATTACCGCAGCGAGTTTACGACTGCGGTAATAAGCTTCTCAGGCCGTTATATAACTATTGGTAAAGCATTCTTTCGCCCCAAATCAGAATGATAGCTCCGATAATGGCGATCACCAGGCTATAGATATTAAAGCCCGTTACACCACTGACACCGAAAATGCTGGCGATCAATCCGCCAACCAGAGCTCCGAGAATTCCGACAATTACATCCGTAATCAGGCTGCCTTTTCGATTGGTGCCCATAACTGATGTCGCAATTAGCCCGACCACGGCTCCGAAAACGATCCATAGAAGAAGATTTAACATTTGCTCACCTCCTGCACGGTTAAATAATCACAGTTTCCGCAATCGCCACCGCGATGCATTAATATTTTTAAGCAAATCGCAATGGCAATAGACATAGATTATTCAGATTAATATAAAATGTCATAAACGGGGAGTAAGCGGTCTGTAAGAAGCTATTCTTTAATTACGTATCCGAATCCCCGGACAGAATGGAGGAGTTTTTTCTTGAAGTCGGCATCGACTTTTTTGCGTAGGTAGCCGATATAAACATCAACCACTCTCGTTTCAATGTCTGGCGAGTAAAGCCAAATGCGGTTGAGAATCATATCCCGGGACAGAACCCGACCAGGGCTGCTCATTAAAAACTCCAGGAGTTTGAATTCATGGGGCGAAAGGGTAATCAGTTTGTCGCCGCGTTTTACTTCCATTGTTTCGGTGTTCATCTCCAGATCGGCCACTTTTAGTTTTGCCTGACCATTGCCGCCACCGCGTAAACGGGTGCGAATTCTGGCGATAAGCTCTTCTGCCTCAAAGGGTTTGGTAATATAGTCGTCGGCACCCAGATTAAGTCCGTGAACAATGTCTCCAGTGGAATCTTTGGCCGTCAGCATGATAATCGGCAAAGTGGGATAATTTTTACGCAGAGAGGTGCAGACACTCTCGCCACTGATATCTGGCAAACCTAGATCCAAGATAACCAGATCGGGGTTAAATTTTTCCGCAGCGTCTAGCCCGGCAGTTCCGGTGCCGGCAGTTCTGACAGCGTAGTTGTTTTCAGTGAGAACGGTTTTGAGGTATTCCCTGATGCCCTCTTCGTCTTCGATGACGAGAAGATTCTTTAACATCAGACGTACTATACCACAGAATTGTAAGAAAAAAAGACCCTAAAATTTGTCTTCTGTGGTATTATTCTTACTGATGCCCAACCTGACTTTGAACCCCGCAGAAATTCCTCACCGTTTCCTGAATTCTCTCTGGGACGAGGCGCCGGTTATTGCTTTCCTGGTCGATAAGCAAGGTAAAATTTTTGACGCTAATCGGATGGCCTGGGAAGATTTTGAGTCTACTTTTGACACTCTTTTCGGAGAAAGTTTTTCCGGTTTATTTTTGCCCCTGGAAAGAGAACGCATCGAAGAATTTATCCGCATTGGTTTCGCTCTTTCCGAGCGGTCGCCGTTTGAAGTTTTTCAGGCTCCCTCCAAAAAAGGAAGTTCTATTCCTCGATTTCTGGAACTAACCAGCTCTCAGATTAATCCTGATAACGCGGGACGGATGCTCCTGATCCTGGTGCGCAACGTGTCCCGTACCGTCTGGCTCTTGTCCCAACAGGAAGAAGCCAAACATGAAGCCGAGAAAACCGCCTTGGCCATGCGTTACAGCGAACAGAAACTTCAGGCGGCTTTGGGAACCGGCAATATGGGCACCTGGGAACTGGATTTGGAAAGCGGACTGCTAGAATGGTCTCTTGGGGCGAAGGCAGCTTTCAAGGGAACATACCAGAAATATCTGGAAGATGTGGTTCCGGAGGATCGAAATAAGATATTCTCCCAGATTAATAAAGTTATCCATAAAAAAAGTTCGACTTTTCGTCAGGAGTTCAGTTTGAACACTCCTGATGGTGAGACACATCGCATTGAATCCAACGGTAGGCTAGTTTCTTCTGACCCGGTTCTACGGATAATAAGTGGCGTTTGGATAGATGTCAGCAAACGACGTTTTGCTCAGCAGCGTTTGGAGACCCAGTATGCTGTTTCTCAGATTCTCAGCCACAACCTTGAACTTGAAAAAGCTCTACCGTCCATCCTGGAACAACTAACGGCGGGATTAGATTGGGACCAGGCTGCCTTTTTAACCAACGACGAAGTTTTGGCACAATATAAAATATCCCGTCAGGAAATTAAAAAATGTCAACCGGAAATTAGTCAGGCTTTTAATCTCCGAAGCGTTTGCTGGTTAACGAATAAACCTACCGGAACTTGCCTGGCTTTTCCGATTTTGTTTCATAATGCGGCGGAAGCGGTGATTGTGATGAAATCGCCCGAAGTTAAGGTTATAAACCGGGAAATGAAAAAGTTTTTTGCCATTTTTGGGAGCCAACTGGGAGAATATATTCAGCGATATAAGGAGCACGCGCAACTAGAAAACTCCAGGATACAACTGGAGTCAATTTTTCAGAATGTGACCGAAGGCGTCTTGGTTTTTGGACCCAAAGGGAAAATTATCTTTGCCAATAAAGCCTCGGTGGGTCTGCTGGATTTTCCCAATACTGAGAGCCTGATGGCGGCAGGCGAAAAAGGCTTTGTGGCTAAATTCAGCCTTAATGATTGGCAAGGTGACAGGGTTAAACTTTCCAACCTGCCCGGACATCAAGCTCTTTCCCGCGGGGAAGAAGCGTCCTTGGTCGTCCGGTGTCGTCATTTGAAAAAAGGCACCGAGAAGTGGTTGCTGATAAAATCCCGCCCAATTCTTAATTCTTCGGGAAAAGTCCAGATGGCGGTGACGATTATGGAAGATATCAGCGAGCAGATTTCCGGCCAGCACCAGAAGGAACTTTTTCTGGGAGTGGCGGGCCACGAACTCAAAACCCCAATTATGAGCATTAAAGCTTTTGCCCAACTGGCCCGCCGAGCTCCAGATAAAAAATATCTGGAAAAGATTGATGAACAGGCGAATAGACTGACGAGAATCATTAACGAAATTCTGGATGTTACCAGGATCAGGGCCGGAAGATTGGAGTTCCGCAAACAGAAAATAGATCTTAATGAACTATTGCGGAAAAACCTCAGTATCGTTAAGCCCGTTCTGGAAGGCCATAAAATTGTTAACCGAATCTCCGGGCGAAGAGCCTGGGTTCATGGTGATTCAGATCGTTTGTCTCAGGTGGCCAGCAACTTACTGGTTAACGCGGCCAAATATTCTCCCACCGGAAGCCGGATAATTATCAGTTCACAAGTCGACCGCAAAGAAATTATAGTTTCTATCCAAGATTTTGGGATCGGGATTCCTAAGGAAAACCAAAAGCATATCTTTGACAGCTATTACCGAATCCGTAATACCCGGGCAAATAATACCGACGGGTTGGGGCTTGGCTTGTTTATCACCGCTTCGATCGTTAAAGCCCATAATGGCAAAATCTGGGTAAAAAGTGCTCCGGGAAAAGGGTCAACTTTTACTTTCAGTCTCCCCCTGACCAAATCGCGTTCGAAATAACGAAAGCTGCCAGTCTACGGTGCTGTTCAGGCAACGGTTTTCCACCTAAGGTTATGTCCCGCCATTCTCCAACAGTGCGTAAGGCAAGGAGGCCACGAATATGTTCGATATCCCGAGTTTTATTAGTTCCCAGATGATTAGAAAAATAGTCATTCAGCAAATCAGTGGCCGCTTCAGGCTGCTGGGGGTAATTAGACCAGAGCCGGGCAACACTTGCGGCCAGATCGTAGTGGCGCGGGTAAAGCCGACTGGCCCATTCAGTGTCCAGAAGATACAACCTTCCATTAAAATCTGCCAGGCGCCAGGGGTCCAAACCTGATGTTGCCAAGTTACGCTCAAAAAGAAAATGGGTTGACCCCATAAGTTTATTAATTTCCAGAAGTTGCTTTTGATCACTAAAGGACAGGCCAATCAAATCCCGCTCGTAGCGCTGAGCAGCAAGTTTTACAGCCCGGGAGGTAATCTTTTCCCGACCAAATTCTTTGTCTGCGAGAACTTCATAAGGTAATTCAATAAATAAAGGTTGTAAAGCAGCAGCCGCTCCAGAGACAATGGGAACATATCGGCGGGAAAAATCCGAGCGCAAATTTCCTCCTACAAGAGCCAGATGGCTGTTTGGTGGAATGTATTCTCTAATTAAATATGTCCGATTTTCAAAAGCTCCCACTGCCAAAACCTGCGGAGCGGTTACCGGAAGAGGTCTCGGCTGGTTAGTAATTTGCCGGTAGAAGATGGCTTCATTTAGAACCCTCTCCGCGCTTTTAACAGACAATCCCATCTTGAAGTAATAAAGCTCCCGATCTTTTTCCACAATACCAAGAAGCATTTGGGAAAAGGTGTCTTCCTGCCGCCAATTAAGCGTATAGCCCATTCCAGCCAAATAACTTTCCAGCCTTTGGGGTGGTGGTGATTGTTCTTTACTTATGCTCACCCTGGTATTCTAGTTATTATAGGTTAAGAAATCGTAAGAGATCATGTTTCGATTTCCCGGGTGATAATAATTGAAAAGACACCAAAAGCTACCAATCCCAGACCGACTATTTCCGGAATAACCGGATAACGGGTGTAATTAATTCCTGTTATAAAAACCAAACCGACCAAGCAAAAAAGCAAAGCTCTTCCCAAATAGCCAAAACGGGCCAGGAATAAAAAAGGCGGACGGACGGCCAGTTTTGTGGTTACTCCGATTTGCCAAAAAGCGGCGACTAAAAGAGCTAAACCTGTCCAAATAGAAGGTCTTTGGTGTAAGGAGAAAATTATCGAGGCGTAACCGGCGGCGCTCCCAAGATATCCAAGTCTTTCCAATAGGGGTTTAGTGATTAAAGCCCTGATTAGACCCCAAAAGGCATAGGCTGCCAGCCCGGCGATAACTATTGACCGCAGATATTTGCCATAGGGGAGTTGAATTAAATTGCTAATTGCCAGCTGCGGTGCCGGAATCTGGTTAAAGGCCAGCAGTCCCAGCAGAATGTACAAAATGCCGCGCATCACATAGCTAAATCGCACTCCCCGTGACAGCCATGATGAGCTGATACTCTGTTTTTTAGCCTTTTCTAACTGGGCTCTTTCTTTAAGCATATAGCAAGCCTTGTAAAATTAGTTCTTGTGAATCAAAATGGCCCTCAAAAAGCGGTAAGAGAATCTTTGGCCCCGCGGCCGGTGCGAAGGTACCGAACCTGGCTTTTCCAGGGATATGTGGTCATGGCATCGGTATTTTTTGTCTTTCTGGCCATTCTTTCCCGAACCGCAAATTATTTTCCTTTTGACCTGATAGCCAGCCGGTTTGTCCAGTCGTTTAACGCGCCGGCCATTAATTACTTTATGCAGTTTGTGAGTCTCATTGGCCGGGAGCCTCAGATGGGAATCATTTCTGTCCTTATTTTATTTTTAGTTTTTGCCCTGGGGCTACGCTACGAAGCCGTTATTGGGGCGTTGGCCCTAATCAGCTCCGATATATTTGAAACCCTGGTTAAAATTCTGGTTAACCGGCCGCGGCCAAGCCCTGATCTGGTGCGGGTTTTTACCACCATTCACCAGCCCAGTTTTCCCAGCGGCCATGTTTTAACCTACAGCGTTCTTTTTGGTTATCTTTTCTTTTTGGCCTACTCTCTTCTTACCCGATCGACTCTCCGAACAACACTTTTAATAGTTTTCGGTAGCCTGATTATCCTAATCGGCCCATCACGGGTCTACTTGGGAGAGCATTGGTCCAGTGATGTTTTAGGAGGCTATCTCTTAGGCAGTATCTGGCTGATTTTAACCATTTGGGTTTACCGCCGGTTTAAAAACCCGGGAAAAAGTCTGTCCGTATCCGTTCCTGACGGACACCAAGATCCGCTAAAGTTTTTTCAAAATCTTTAATCATCTTTCTTGGTCCGGAGAGGTAAAATGTCCTGACTTGAATATCAGGCACCAGTTCAGCGATTCTTTCTGCGGTAAATCGTCCGACTGAATAGTAGATTTTCATTTCCAGGCGATTTTGGGCCTCCTCAAAGACATTTTTATAAACAAAGTCGCCTTCTTCCTTCGCCCTGTAAAGCAGAATGATATCCCGTTTTTGGTTAGTATCTAAAAGATACCGGATCATGCTGCGAAACGGCGTAATGCCGATGCCGCCGGCGATAAATACCAATTTGATATTCGGATCAGACGGTAAAGTAAAATCTCCGGCCAGGTTGGCGGCGGAAATTGCTGCTCCTGGAGTAAGACTTAGCAAAGACTTTTTAAAAGAGCTGGCCGGCTGATTAAATTTAACTCCGATACGAAGCTCCGGCTCAGTCGGGGAAGAGGCCAGAGTAAAGTAGCGCCGGTTTCCCCGGCTATCAATATTTTGATGGGCCAATGTCCATTCCAGGAATTGCCCCGGGCGGTAGGTAAATGATTTATTTTGAGTAAAGACAAAATCGTAAACATCCGGGCCCAAGGGAAGTTTCTCTTTTAGTTTTAAAAATAGTCTTTTTCTGAAAGAAACGGAATACGAAAAAATATTCCCCAAAAGTAAGGCCAGCTCCGGCGTCGAGTAAACCGGACCAATGTGCAGCTGGGGAGCAAATAGAATTCCCACCAAAACGCCGTATGTTAGTTGCAAATTTTTGGTTGGCGGAGTCGTCAGAGGTTCTGTCAGCATCACAAAAGCAAAAAAGAGCAGGGGAGTAGCCAAGACCGTTTTGGTTAACAGAGTTGATAGGGGTGGTCCGCTATTCCAGCTTAATACTACAATTGTTAAGAAAGCGGAGAGCAAAAAACCGAGCACCATATCAGTCCTGTCAGTCTTGCGGATAAGGAGTATCCCGCCCAACAGGACAGGTATAAGCATTGGTCCCGTTCCGATCCACCAGCTGGCTGATTGACCCAAAAAGACCGACGTAAGAAAGACGGAAATCGCCACCGGATTAAACAGATGTTTGCCGTTTAAGGCAAAAATAAATTTTCCCGCCATGGCCCAGACGCCGGCCCAAAAAAGAAAAGGTAAATCGGAAAGAGTTTTTGCCGGAGTAATAATCAAAGCCAAAATCAGGGCGGAAATGTAAACTGACTCGGCGTTGGCCGTAACCGCAAATGTTCTGGCAAAAGTCCAGTTTACAGCGTAACAAACCAGGACCAAAAAACCAGCCGAAAAAAGCAGTCCCAGAGGGTTAAATGACAAAATGCCGGTGAAACTCAAGATGACAGCTATGGCTACCAAAGAAATCAGGTAGTAAAGCACCAGTTTGTACATTGTTATGTCGTTGAGAAATTTATCCAACATATTTTTCGAAGCCCGAGGTAAAAGTAGCGAGTCTTTCTTTATCAATCAGATAACCCTCAAAACCGGGCAGTTTTTCAATAAAATTAATTCCCTTTTTACCCATAGCAAAGGCCGCAGTCACAAACCGGTCTGCCTCAAAGATATCCGGACCAATGACGGTTAAGGAGACAATCTCGTCGGCCGATTGGCCGGTCAGGGGATTGTAGATATGCCTGCCCCGCTCGTAATTTCCTGAGGTGGCCACGCCTTTGTTTTTAATATTTAAGATCTTCACTATTTCCCCAATTTTAAAGGGGTTGCGGATACCCACTTTCCAGTCTTTGCCATTAGCCTGAATATCGCCTCCGGCTTCAATAAAAAATTCCCGGTAGCCGTCGTCGACAATCATGTCCGCGGCGTTTTTAATGGCCCAGCCCTTAACCAATCCTGAAGGATCAAACTTGTTTTTGCGCCAGGGTCGAAATAGCCGCCGGTTTCTTTTTTAGTAGCCTCACAAAGCTGCAATATCTCCTGCATCTCTAAATTTTCGCTGGCCCGGCCGCTGTTTATCACCGATACTTCACTGGTTGCTTTGAAAGGGCTATATTTCTCGTCAATATATTCAAAATAGGCAAACACTTTTTCCAATTCATCTGTTTGTGTCTGATGGGGTCTGTCAATGCCTGAGATGTCTATAGTTACTGGCATTCCCATGATGAGTCTGGTCTGTTTCATATTAGGCGGCTTTAGTTAACGCTGACTGCAGCGACTGGATAAAAGCCTGGCTGGTCTGGGTTGCCCCGGAAACAATATCTACCTGAGCGTTTTGGGCAGCAATGGCTTCCTGTTTTAACTGAGGTGTCGCCATCATATTAATCATCAGGGAAGTTCGTCGGTCGTGAGGATAGTCCAAAAAAGCGACATCGGTAATTTTCCCGCCGGCAACGGTTACCTGAACCTGGACATTACCATAAAAGGCGTCAACGGAGTCGCCGGTAAATTGTCCGTCTTTATAAACTGTCTGTGGAATTCCCGAAGGAGCCGGAACAGGGGAAGGAGCCGGGAGACCGACATTGGAAACAGCAGCATTGCCTTCCAGTTGCCGATGCAGAGAATAGGTGAGGAAAGTAAAAATAACTAGACCCGAGAGAAAAACTTTCTTCATAATTTGTGATCGTACCGATCTCGACTTAATTTTTGCTGAGAAACAGAGAAGAGCTTTTAGGAAATTTTTATCGGGGTTCCTTGGGCCGGGCAATATTAACGACCAGCTTTCTGCCTTCAAGTTCCGCACCGTTTAATTCTTTTATGGCTTTTTGGGCATCTTCAGGATTTGTGAATGTGACAAAACCAAAACCTTTTGATCTGCCGGTGGCCCGATCAGAAATTACCACGGCTTCAGTGATTGCTCCGAATTTGGAAAACATGTCTTTGAGATTCTCTCCGGTATAACTCCAGGGAAACCCGGCTACAAATACTTTATTCTGGTCCATGCTCCGCAAATTAATCATAAATAACTAAAAATTCTGCGAGTATCGCTACACAGGAGAGTAAGAACTTTATTTAAAAACTTGTACCTTTCAGCAAAACCTGCTATTCTGGTCGCATGGCTGATCTTTGCCCCAAATGCGGCGCTCCCTTAAGCGAACCAATGGACACAAAAAGCGGCAAAAGGTTACAGCGTTGCAGCAATAGCTCCTGGAACCCGCAAACGAAGAAAAATGAAGGCTGCGACTATGTCAAATGGTTGGAAGTGCCCCCTCAGGAATTGGAAGAGAAATGCCCGAAATGCGGCGCACCGCTGATTTTGCAAACGACAAGATTCGGGAAAAAAATGAAAAAGTGTTCCAAGGGCGGTTGGGACAAAACCACCAAACAGGCGACCGGCTGTGACTATGTCCAATGGATTAACGGCACTTCCGAACCGCTTGAGGAAGATTGTCCGGAATGCGGGGCTAAACTGGTTCTCTATACGACCGCTGCCGGCAAAAAGATGAAGAAATGTTCCACAGCAGGCTGGGATAAAGAAACCAAAACTGCGACCGGGTGCAAATATGTTCAGTGGCTCAAAGCTTCGGATTACGGTTCTCCAGACTCCGGCGGCGAAGAATTCCTGCCCCCGGATCCTTCCTAAGGCTCCAATCTGGTATAATTTTGCTGTTGCGGGATCGTCTCTCCGCCAACTGGCGGACGAGCATTTTCGCAAGAAAATGCGTTATGGTAGGGTCGAGCTCTGCTCGATAAGAACTAAAAACACAGGGTATCTATTTTTTGCGGGATCGTCTAATGGTAGGACAAAGGACTTTGGATCCTTGAATCATGGTTCGAATCCATGTCCCGCAGCCAATCTTCTAAGCATTTCCTCAGGATTTTTCGCTAGACTCTACTCATGACTAGTAACATGGCAAAAGTTATTCTGGGAATCCTGATATTAGTCCTCGTGGGCGGAGTGGCTTTTACTGTCGGCCGGCGCTGGACTCTGGTACGCAACCTTGCCGCAAACCGAGGGATATCCACGCCAAACAACCCATTTTATCCAAACAACTTTCGCCGGGGAGTTGGTCCGGGAATGATGTATAGAGGCTATGGAAACGGTGGAAGTGGCGGTATCAGTGGGCAAATTACCAATCTCAACGGCAGCCAAATGACTTTAACCTTACCTAGCGGACAAACCTATACCGTTAATGTAAATACCAACACCACCTACTCCCAAGTCAGCCCCGCTGCTCAGGGAAGCCTGAGAAACGGGGAAAATGTTACCGTTTTCCTGTCCCGCGGGGCTGACGGCTCAACTTCCGCTCAGAGCGTGCGGATCAACTCCGCGACGCAATAAACTGGTAAAATACCCCTCATGACCAGTTTCTGGCAAAAACTGCCAAAACCATTTACAGTTCTGGCGCCAATGGATGATGTCACGGATGTGGTTTTTCGGGAAATTGTCGCCGACTTGGCCCGGCCTGATGTTTTCTTTACGGAATTTGTGAACGCTGACGGGCTGCTTTACAACCCCAAGAGGGTGAGTAGGAAGCTTCGGCTTACCGAAATACAAAGGCCAGTAGTGGCTCAAATCTGGGGCATTCACCCCGAAAATATTGCCAAAGCAGCTAAAACGGTCAAAGATCTGGGTTTTGACGGCATAGACTTGAACATGGGCTGTCCGGACCGCAAAGTGGTCAAACAGGGCGGGGGAGCGGGAATGATCGGAAACTATGAACTGGTCAAAGAGGTTATAGACGCGGCCCGTGTCGGGCTACCGCTAAGCGCTAAGACGCGTTTGGGTATTAATATAAACATAGCTAAAGAGTGGCTCGGCTTTCTTCTCGAACAGAAACTGGCAGCGCTGACGGTTCACGGCCGGTTGGCTAAACAGATGTCTAATGGTCAGGCAGATTGGGAAGAAATCGGCAAAGCCGTTAAGCTACGGGAAAAAATTTCTCCGGAAACATTAATAATTGGGAATGGGGATGTCAAATTTTACTCCGAAGTATTAGAGAAATACGAGAGATATGGAATTGATGGGGTAATGATTGGCCGGGGAATTTTTGCCAACCCACTGGTTTTTTCTAAAACCGAGAGAGAATTAAACCGCGAAGAAAAAATCGCCTTGGCCAAAAAACATTTTGAATTATTTAGGCAAATTTGGGGTCAGGACAAAAACTTCGAAATTGTTAAAAAGTTTTTCAAGATTTATATTAATAACTTTCCCGACGCCGCCATGTTACGAAAAAAATTAATGGAGGCTAAAACTCCGGAAGAAATAGGAAGAATCTTTGTGGCCAATGAGGGACTCGAACCCCCGACATCTTCGATGTAAACGAAGCGCTCTAGCCAACTGAGCTAATTGGCCGTTTTGTGAGCCGCCAGGGATTTGAACCCTGAACCAATACCTTAAGAGGGTACTGCTCTACCGTTGAGCTAGCGGCCCAAGTTTGCCTGGCGCACCCGAGTGGAGTCGAACCACCAACCACTTGTTCCGAAGACAAGGGCTCTATCCATTGAGCTACGGGTGCCTGCTGGCTGGCTCTATTATACTATTTTTGCAGTATTTCTCCCTCGACGGTGTCTTTGGGGGCGTATTTTCGGAGAAGGTCATAGTTTGTCCGGTTGGACTTGTAAAAAGCGCTGGCTAAAGCTCCAACAAGCGGAATTTCGCCAATTAAAAAGTTAAGCAGAATGTTTCGGATCATCCTGGCAATTATTTCTTCCGGAATTTCCAGCTTCCAGGCCAGCCAGATCAAATAAAAGCCTAAAAATGTCGCCAGAAAACTGCCAAAACCGGGGACCAAATCAAGCAGGGGATCGAAACCAATCCCCAAGCCCAGAAGCTTAAACTGGTCGTCCAAAACTCTGGCGATAATTCCGGCTGCCCGCAGATGATCCTTTGTGGTCATGGGCTATGATACACCAGCGCCCAAAAAATTTGCTAAAAAATATAAAGAAATCTAATATTAACCCATGAAGAAAAGACAGCTATCCCAAGCGGAGGTCGCATATGTCCCTGGTGCTCCCCCTACTTCAGAAAAATCATGCCATAACTGCTCTTTTATGAGCCGCTATTCTATTAGCCCCGACAAAAAAAGCAGCGAGTGCACGATTGTGGAAAATGTTAATGACGAAAATGGTTACTGCCAATGGTGGAGCCCCCAGTCTGAGAATCGCTTCCGGTCGGCTGCCAAAGAGCTTTTTTGGTTCTTTTTAGGCCTTACCAGGCACTGAAGATTATTTCCTGCTTAAAAAGAAGTTTTGAACGGCGAAGTAGTTGGGTTTAGAGGAGGTAATAGAAGGGTGGTGTACGGGAGTCGGACCCGCTAAAAACAGCTCCACAAGCTGCCGCCTAAGCCGTTCGGCACACACCACCATATTGCTTTCTGCTTTTTAGTGCGCCCGAAGGGAATCGAACCCCCAACCGACTCGTTAGAACCGAGTTGCTCTATCCGTTGAGCTACGGGCGCTCGTGAGCGGGATAAGGGAGTCGAACCCTCTTCTACTCCTTGGAAGGGAGTCATACTACCGCTGTACTAATCCCGCGTCGGGGATGGCAGATTTGAACTGCCGACCTCGCGGTCCCAAACCGCGCGCTCTACCAACTGAGCCAATCCCCGTGAGGTAATTTTTCCATTTTTAAAATCGCGTTCAAGTTGGCCATGGCTATTTTTATATTTGTTTTCAAATAGCGCGGCTTCTCTAATATCAGCAAACTCTCTATAACCAATCATTGTTAATGGCCTCCTGTTTTTTGTCGATCTGACATTCCCAGAATTGTGTTCATCAACTCTACGATTAATATCGGTAGTTGAGCCAATATATTTTCTCTTATCCTTTAGGCTTTCCAATATGTAAACGTACCCCTTCATATTTCTTTCAGGTCCCGCCGGGCAGAGCCCTCTGGGCGGCGCCCAAACCGAGCGTTCTACCGATGAACTACACCCCGCCAAGAAATTTGTGCTGAGGATGTGAGTCGAACACATATCTGATGCTCTTCAGGCACCCGCCGTGACCACCTTGGCTACCTCAGCTCGGAGCGGGCGAGCGGAATCGGACCGCCTGTCTTCTCCTTGGCAAGGAGACGTATTACCGGTATACAACGCCCGCTGGTACTATCCTCCGATTATAACAGAAGCTCGATTATGATAAAATCCATCTATGGATAATTCCAATAACCAAAAATTAATTATCGAGTTCGAGGGCCCGGAGGACAAAATCCAGGAGCTTTTGGAAAGACTGGAAAAAGAAGCTGATGAGAGCGACGATCTCGAAATTAAAGCGGTAACCATTCGTAAGGATTAGCTTACGGCCGAGTGGCGAAATGGTATACGCGCAGCACTTAAAATGCTGTGACTATAAAAGTCGTGCGGGTTCGACTCCCGCCTTGGCCACAAAATCTTGCCGTGATGGTGGAATTGGTAGACACGCAGGCTTCAGGAGCCTGTTGCCTTAAACAAGCAGTGGGAGTTCAAGTCTCCCTCACGGCACATTTGCGGACGTGGCGAAACTGGTATACGCGTAGCCTTGAGGAGGCTATGGGCTTAAAATGCTCGTGGAGGTTCAAGTCCTCTCGTCCGCACCAGATCCTGCCTGCCGGCAGGCAGGTTGACAAACCTGCGGTAATTTGTCATTCTTAACCCGGTGAAGAAATTATTTTTATTTGCCGGGTTTGTTCTGGGAAATTTTTCTATTCTGCTGTTATCCTTTCTCTTTCTGACAATTTATACCACGAAAGGCAGTACGGCTGCTGACACGGCCCCATTGCAAACTTTAGAACCCGAGGAACAACTTGTTGCTGAAAACGCTCAGCCGGAAATTGCTTCTCAGAAAGCCAAAATCACGGTCCGCGACGCCCGGGCCGATATCATCGAAAACTTTTTTAAAGCTTACCGGTCACCGATGCAGGGCCTCGGCCGGGATATTGTCGTAGCCGCAGACCGTTACCAGATTCCTTACGGCTATCTGCCGGCCATTGCCGCCTGTGAAGGGGCTTTAGGCCAGAAAATCCCGACCGGAAGCCACAACACCTGGGGATGGGGAATTTACGGCGCCAAAATTACCTTCTTTCCTTCCTGGCAATACGCTATTGATGCGGTCGCCAAAGGCTTAAAGGAGGACTATTTCAACAAGGGTCTGGATACCCCCGAGAAGATTATGCCTAAGTACACCCCCCCCTCAAAAGGCTCCTGGGCGGTCTGTGTGAATAACTATCTGGCTGAGCTTCGCTAAGTAAGAGAAACCCGAAAAAACCCCTTGACAAACCTATAACTCTTTGATAGAATTCTCTTCAGATCCTGAGGTATGCTTCCCAAGGCTACGTCAGGGTTTTTTTGTGGCTTGCGGTCTCGTTTAAAAATATCCCGTAATTGGATATTTTTGCCTGAGAACATGAGATCACTTTTCCCTAAAATTCTCTTTATTGGGCTGATTTTTGTGGTCAGCTTTCTCACCTCCTCGCAAAAAGTCTTCGCTACCGATGTCCGGACGGAAAAAGTGGCCAATTTTTTACAGAGCCAAAACTCGCCGTTGGTTTATTTTGCCCAGGATTTTGTGGAGGCGGCGGACAAAAACCACCTCGATTATCGGTTACTGGTAGCTATTTCCGGCGTGGAATCCACCTTTGGAAAATATTATTTAAGGGGAACCTATAACGCCTATGGCTGGGGCGGGGGACTGATCTATTTTAAATCCTGGCCGGACGGGATCAGCTCAATTTCCGCCGACTTAAAAACTAACTATGTAGATAAAGGGGTCAACAATGTCTGGTCTATCGGCCGAATCTATTGCCCGCCAAACTCCGCTAACTGGTCAGCAAAGGTGCAGTATTTCATGGAAAAAATCGACGCGACGCCGGCTGCCTTTGTCTCTGTCCCGGTTTCGCCGGAAATTCAAGCTTTACCTCTGACAATCTAAGTGCAGGCAAGAAAACAAGTAATATAATCAGAAGATGACAAAACTGAACGAAATAGTTGCTGATACAGTCTTTTTACCCCCAAACAGGTGCGTTCTCAAATATAAGAAAGGTACCAGACTTAATAGCGAACAGCTAAACTTTCTTGGGGAAAATGTTCACAAACAGATGCCGGAATCTGATCTACGACACAATAAAGCCGGCGAACATGAATGGGTGGAGCTTTGGTCCCGGGATTTTGGCCATAAATATTGGATTTTATTTGATAACGATCATACAACGCTAACCGCTAGGCATGCCCGCCTTGATGTGGAAGGAATCCCGGAAGATATTCAGACTTTAAACATTATAACCACTAGCGAATTTGACCGGAGTTAAAGAAACCGCTTCCTGAATTCAGGAGAGGCCACAACGTTTAGTCTTTGTGCCGAGGACAGGACTTGAACCTGCACGAGCATTTTAAGCCCACAGGGTCCTAAACCCTGCGTGTCTACCAATTCCACCACCTCGGCGTGTTAGTGTATATCGTATTAGTGTATATTATATATAATGAAGCTTATTTCTGCCTGTTTAGCTTTCATTCTCCTCTTCTTTGTTGTTTCTCCTGCTCTGGCTGATTACAATTCCGCTTATAGCACTTATACCGCAAATTACTCAAAATACCGTGAGGCTTACAGCAACTATCAGATTGCCAAATCAACTTACGGAACCTATAAAACTTTAACTGCCCAACAGGAGGCGATTTCCAAGCTCCAGCTGGTCTTGCAGTCGCGCGACGATTTGATTTCGTCCTATTATGACCTTCTCGCTACTCGGGTTCCGGCAAATTATCAGGACACTTTTTCTAAAATTTCTGACAGCGAAAAGAACTGGCTTTCTGACCATGGCAAAAAAATTTCTGCCGCCAGCACCTTGGATGACCTGAACAGCGCCTCCGATGAGTTTGAAAACCGGTACCCGCAAATGGACGCGGAAACCAAGCAGGCGATTAAGGCCGTATTGATCGCCAAAGAAAACCCCTTGCTTTCTCGCTGGGACACTCTGGCCGGCCAAATTTCCGACGAGCTTAAAAACATCAGTGCCGCAGGAGAAAATACCGGCATTGGTGAAAGAGGCGTTATCACTGCCCGGAATAAAAAAGAGCTTGCCGTGGCCAAAATGAATGAAGCCCAAAATACGAAGGCCACAGATCTTTTCGGCGCCCAGCAAAAACTCACCGAAAGTCTGCAATATTTGCGCGAAGCCACGGGTTATTTAAATGAAGTTTTGCAGGGCATTACCGGACAATAATGGAAGCCCAGTCCTATACCCACGCGATTAATAATCAGGTTATTGAAGAAACGGCGCAAAAGAAAAAGCCGAAAAATATGACCTTGTGGCTGATTTCCGGAATCGTCGGCTTGATGTTTATGGTAGTTCTGGGTTTAATTCTCGTGGGAGTAAGTCTCATCGTCTCCTCAGCCAGAAACCTTACCCCGACCAAACCGGCTCCCGAACCGGCTGTTACCGAATCTGCCCCTCTGCCGCCCAAAATTTCCCGGTTCGCTTCTGACAGCGCCGTTTTAGACCTACAAAGCGGGGTCGGAAAACTTCGTAGCGATATCGATACAACCGATCTTTTTGAGCCGCAGTTGACGCCGCCGAACATCGATTTAAACATCAGTATTCAATCCGTCAATTAAATTTGCTAAAATCCACCCATGACCACAGCTTTAACCAGATTGTCCGGATCCGCTTTCGAGCTGACGATTACCATCCCCTGGGCCGATGTGAAGCGGGTCTATGATGAAGTTTTCGAGGAACTGGCGGCCCAAATTGAAATTGAAGGTTTCCGTCCCGGTAAAGCCCCGAGAAATTTAATTGAAGAAAAAATTGATAAAAGTAAAGTTTATGGGGAAGTAATTAATCGCCTCGTCCCGGAGTCTTACCGCAAGGCTCTGGAAGAGCACAATCTTAAACCAGTGGTCGCTCCTCAGGTCAAAATTACTTCCGCTGAGGAAGAAAAAGACTGGCAGCTTATTGCCTCGGCCGCCGAAAAACCCCAGGTGGACCTTGATGATTATAAAAAATATGTTGCGGAAATTAACGCCAAAAACAAGATCTGGACGCCGGGGAAAGAGCCGGAAGGTTCAGAAGACAAGTCCGCTCAAGGCGGATCCGCCTCTGGCGGAAAGCAGGAAGAACAAAAGAAAATTTCGGAAATAATCGACAAACTACTTGAAGTCTGCAAAGTGGAACTGCCGGCGGTGATGTTGGAGTCGGAAATCAGCCGGCTGATTACGGCTCTTTTGGAAGATGTCCGTAATGCGGGACTAACCTACGAACAGTATCTGCAAAGCAGCGGACAAACAGCTGACGGTGTTAAAGAAAAATACCGGAAGCAGGCAGAAACAGCTTTAAAGCTGGAATTTATTCTGGAAGCCATTGCCGAAGATCTCAAAATTGAGGTGACGCCGGAAGAAATCAAGGCTGTGGTTGAAAAAGAAACTGACCAAGAAAGAAAGAAAGCTCTGGAAGAGCAATCCTATGTCCTGGCTTCCATCATGCGCCGGGATAAGACTATTTCCAAATTACTAACCTTATAGTATAATAGGTGCTGCCCAAAGCAACTCTGAAAGGAGAAACCAAAGTGGCAGATCAAAAACAGAAAAAATTCGTTCCCGCAGATAACCCGATCGAACAAATGAAAGACTTCGGAGGGAAAGTCGTCGGCGATGTTGTCGAAGTCCCCAAAGCCATCATTGATGAAGCCCTCGGCCAGATCGGCCTCAAACCACAGCGCAAACCTATGATGGGCGAGATTAATCTGGCCTCAGGCGAGCATAAAACCAATCAGGAAACCAAAAAACCCAATTTTGAGGCCCAAATGCGCGGACTCAACGCGGTACAGCGGCAGGAAAAAGAGGTCTTTTCCGCCAAGCAAAAAGCCGTGGAAGCCCAGGTGAATAAACTCCTTCAGGAACTGCACGCCGAGGTCACTAAACTTGAGCAACAGACGGCGGAACTTACTTCCGAAGCGAAGAAAATTACGGTCGAAACGGTACCCGCCAATGCCGGGTTGTACCACCTTAATTTCTTTGATTGGGTCATCAGCACCTTAAAAGACCTGCGCAAACGGGTTAATGAAAGCCGCCTGTGGCTCAACATGTGGACCCAGAAGAAAAAGCAAAAAGGCTACTGGGCCATGTCCAAAAAGCACGGCCAAAAGTTCCAGTTCTCTGATGAAAGGAGTGTCGCCACCGCGGCAGGATAAACACGAAAAAACTTCCTACTATCGAAGGTTTATGTGATTATTACGACCCAAGCGGCTTTGAATGTAAGTTTAAGGGTTCTTGCGCTCTTCAAACTAAGGGACGAAAGACAAATAGTCCCTGGCGCCGTGAAGGAAATGAGCATAATTTAGTCCAGATTTACCACTGCAAACCCGCCCAGGAACTTAAAAGTTCTCCATCTGCGGAATTAGCCAGGAAACAACAAACAAAAATAACTACTTAGTGCACCCGGAAGGAGTCGAACCTTCCACCTCTTCGATGTCAACGAAGCGTTCTACCGATGAACTACGAGTGCTTATTGACAGATTATAGCCCACGCACTACACTTAAGACAAGTAAATATTGGCGCTGATGGGATCCACCACCCCGGAGCCAAAAAATAATTAAGCCACCGGACTTTCGATGGAACCCCGGGTCGAAAGCAGGGTGGATTTTTTTGTTTATGGACGATAAATTGCAAAACTTAAGACACTCAACCGCGCATCTTCTGGCCGCGGCGGTCACGGCGTTGTATCCTAATGCTCTGCCGACTATCGGGCCGGCTATCGAAAGCGGCTTTTATTACGATTTCGATAATTTAAAAATCTCCGATGGAGATTTGCCGAAAATTGAGGAAAAGATGCGCGAAATTGCCCCGACTTGGCAGAAATTTGAGAAAAAAAACCAGGGAAACGAGGCTATCGCCAAAAATCCATACAAAAAAGAGCTCATCGCGGAACTGAAAGAAAAAGGCGAGCCGATTACCTATTACCAGTCAGGTGATTTTATTGATCTTTGCCGCGGAGGACACAGTCCAAATCCAGCTAAAGACTTACAGCACTTTAAATTACTGAAATTGGCCGGGGCATACTGGCGTGGAAATGAAAAAAACAAAATGCTTACCAGAATTTACGGGACAGCTTTTACGACAAAGAAAGAACTGGACAATTATCTTAAGATGCTTGAAGAAGCCGAGAAACGGGATCACAAGAAGCTGGGTTTACAGATGGGCTTATTCATGTTTCACGAGACGGCACCAGGGATGCCCTATTGGTTACCTAAAGGAGTCGTTCTTTATAACGAACTAATTAATTTCTGGCGGGAAGAACACGAGAAACGCGGTTATGTTGAAATAACTTCGCCGCTAATTAACAAGAAAGAGCTGTATCTCACCTCCGGGCATTGGGATCACTATAAGGAAAACATGTTTATTGCCAAGACTGAAGAAGGAGAAGTTTATGCCCTAAAGCCCATGAACTGTCCAAATGCTATGGTCGTTTTTGGCAGCAAGACTCGTTCTTATAAAGAGTTACCTTTAAGACTCGGAGATACCGATTGTCTTCACCGTTATGAACTATCCGGAACACTAAACGGGCTTTTCCGTGTACGAGAGTTTCGCCAGGACGATGCGCACATTTATGTCTCTGAAGACCAGATCGAAGAAGAATTCAAAAGGATTTTCGAAATTACCCGGTATTTTTATTCGCTTTTTGGTATGGAATATCGTTTTCGCTTGGGCACCAGGCCGGACGATTTGATGGGCGATCCTAAGGTTTGGGACAAAGCCGAGGCAATATTGGAAAAGATCGTCAAGGATTCCGGCCATGAGTATTTCATCGGCGAAAACGAAGGTGCTTTCTACGGACCAAAAATCGATATTCTAATGAAAGACGCCTTGGGACGCGAGTGGCAAACGGGAACAATTCAACTCGACTTTCAAATGCCGTTGCGTTTTAACCTCAAATATTCGGCCGCAAATGGTTCTCAAAAGACACCTGCAGTGATTCACCGCGTGATATATGGCTCACTGGAAAGGTTTGTTGGCATAATGCTGGAACACCTATCCGGAAATTTGCCAACCTGGCTGGCGCCGGTGCAGGCAGAAGTACTTCCGATAGCCGATAGACACCTGGACTACGCCCGGTCCGTTAAAGTCGCTTTAGAATCGGTCGGTGTCAGGGCTGAACTGGACGACAGATCCGAGAAATTAGGGGCAAAAATCCGCGACGCCCAGATGCAAAAAGTGCCGTATATGCTGGTAATTGGAGACAAGGAAGTAGAGGAAAAAACCGTGTCCGTACGCTCCAGAGACAAAGGTGACCTGGGAAGTCTGCCATTGAAAAAGTTCCTGGAAGACCTTAAAATAGAAATCAAAGAGAAAAAAATTGCTAAAACAGTACAAAGTTAACAGCCAAATAACCGTCCCCCAAGTGCGCCTAATCTCAGAAGAAGGCAAACAGGTGGGGATTTTTAGTCGGGAAGAAGCCCTGGACTACGCTTTGGGTCAAGGGTCTGACTTGGTTTTAATCGGAGAAGCCGCCAACCCGCCAGTAGCAAAGATCATCGACTATAAAAAGTTTTTATATCAGGAACAGAAGAAAGAAGCGGAAGCCAGAAAAGGCCAAAGAGGGACAGGCACGAAAGAAATTCGGGTCGGCAGTCCGTTTGCCGCTTCAGCTGATGTTGAGGCCAGGATCAGAAAAACTGCCGACTTCCTGGCGGAAGGTTTTAATGTTAAAATAAGCATTAAGTTTTCGGGGCGTCAGTTAGCCCACCCTGAATTCGGACATAAAATTTTTGCCCAGTTTAAAGAAGTCCTGAAAGACAAAGCCAGAGTGGAACGCGAAGCGAAGTTTGAAGGTAAACAGTTAGTTATCACCTTTAGTCCTATTAAGTAGCTATGCCAAAAATGAAAATGTCCAAGACCGTCAGGGACCGCTTTAAGGTTTCCGCGAACGGAAAAATAATGCGCCGCAAGATCGGCCAGCGACATTTGAAGGCGACCAAGAGCCGCGCCAACATCAGGCGCGGTAAAGTTCCCATTCAGGTCGTTGGTGTTTTAGAAAAAAAACTTAAGAAATTACTCGCAGTCTAATGCGCCGTTTCTTTGTAAATTTCAAAAAAGACGCCGGGCAAAGGGCGGCGGAGATGTCCGCCAGAGCCTACAATCACTACTTGAGGTTTAGGCCGATAGTTGATAAAATCAAGCTGAATTTAAAAAAATATGGCCAGAGTCAAAAGGGGATTAACTTCCCACGCAAAGCACAAAAAGCTTAAAAGCCAGGCCAAGGGTTACTGGATGACCCGTCATCGCCTGGTGCGTAAAGCTAAAGAGGCAGTCTTACATGCCGGGCAATACGCTTATGCCGGACGCAAAGACAAAAAAGGCGTTATGCGCCGCGACTGGATTCTTCATATTAACGAATCTCTGAAACTCAACGGCCTAAGCTACAGCACTTTCATTCATAAACTAAAGGTCGCTAAAATCGATCTCGACCGTAAGGTTATGGCTCAATTGGCCACCGAACAACCCCAAGCTTTTGCGGAACTAATTAAAAAAATTGGCTAAGCATTTGACTGCTGAAATTCCCGCAACCAGTAAAGTTTTCCTTGATCCCGTTTCCGGGTTAAAAATACCGGTAAGAGAAGACCCGGAAGAAAAACCAGCCACTGCCGTGGATCTCGCCATTAGATTCGGTCATGGAATTACTCCCGGCACTATCGCCCGTTATGGACAAATGCTGGACTCTGAAGTTGAAACAGTAAAAATCACCAGATTTAAAGGCCGGAAGATCTATAACTATGACGCCCGGCTATATAGTGCCAGCGATGTTGTCGAAATTAGAAGATTAATGTTTGAAGACGCAGCCACAGTCAGGTGTCACTCAAACAGTGTTCGCAGTTTTGCCCAAAGCTGCGGGATACATGTTTTCGAATTGATGTCTAGAGTCCCAAAGGAGAAAAAGGAAAATAAAAAAGAGAGGTTGACAAAAAGAAAACGGCGGCATAGTATTAGAAACACATGACAAGCAAACTTTTTTTTGCGTTCTTCTTTACTTCGCGGAAGCGGGGTTAGATTAACGTAAAAGAAAACGTTAATAGCCCCGCAGAAGCGGGGTTTTTTAGTGGTAAAGGGGGTGATTATATGAGGACTAAGGCTCGTTGTCCGGAAACATGTACTAAATGTCATCTATCTGACCTAGCGGCTCGGCAAACTGCCGTCTCTAAGGAAAGCCTAGAGATTACCGCCCGGCGGCTTTCTATATGGTGTCCGTTGGGACACCAACCCGTTGCGGTGAACAAAGAAGATAATATAAAATCAAATGGTGCAAGATAAACTTATAGACATCAAAAACGAGGCTTTGGCCCAGATTTTGACGGCTCAAGATAGCGCCACCCTGGAAGAAATCCGGGTGGAATATCTGGGCAAATCCAAGGGCAAGCTGACCTTAATAATGAAATCGATCCCCTCCTTGCCGGAAGGGGAGCGGGCTATCGTGGGCCGGTTTGCCAACGAAGTCAAAAACGCCATTGAAGATGCTTTAGCTTCGCAGGGAACAACCCTGCAAAAACACAAAGAGGCCAACATCGCCAAAACCGAATGGCTGGATGTCACGGCCCCGGCGATATACCCTCCGGAAGGCCACTTACATCCATTGACTCAAATTTTAAATGAAGTTATTAAAATCACCAATAAACTAGGTTATCAGGTCGTTATGGGACCGGAGATTGAAAGTGATTTGTATAATTTTGAAAGAGCTAATATGCCCAAAAATGCGCCCTCACGAGACACCCAAGCATCTTTTTATCTCGATTGCCGCAACAGTAAAATTCAACCCGGAGAAATGGTTCTACGAACCCAAACTACCAACATGCAGTCACGTGTATATGAGAAAACAAAGCCCCCAATGCGTGTCCTTGTTCCCGGAAAATGTTTTCGTGTTGATGATTTAGATGCCACTCACTCTTACGAATTCTGGCAGTTTGAAGGATTTGCTATTGATAAAGGTATTAACATGACCCATCTACTTGGAACGCTTGATTATGTCCTGCAGGGGTTACTACCCGGAATAGAGTACAAAGTTTGGACTACAAATTTCTCCTTCGTTGAGCCAGGAATTGAAGTTGTGGCGAAACGACCGAATGGTTCTTGGATGGAAATCCTAGGCGCGGGAATGGTACACCCCAATGTTCTTAGAATGGCAGGAATAGATCCCAAAGAGTGGTCGGGGTTTGCTTTTGGTATGGGTCTGACCCGCCTGGCCCTTATGCGATTTCAAATAGACGACATTCGCGCCTTGACTAATCCTGATTTACGGATTTTGAAACAATTCTAATATGCTAATACCGCTTAGTTGGTTGAAAGAATACGTCGACATCAAAATGCCGTTTCCGAAACTCGCGGAGCGGATGTCGGAAGTCGGACTAACTATTGAAACTTGGAGGGAGGTTGAAGGGGACATTATTTTTGACCCGGAAGTGACACCAAACAGGGGAGACTGGATGAGTATCACGGGCATCGCCCGGGAAGTTGCCGCGGCTACAGGAACAAAATATACCGCCCCAAAACTGATAGCGCCACCAGACAAGGTGAAGAATCCGCTCGAGATAAAGTATAAAGAGGATTTAAAAATTTGCCCGAAGACCTCGACCGTGATTATTCGAAACGTTAAAGTAAAAAGTTCGCCAGAATGGCTGCAAAAAAGAATTAAACAGATTGGTTTGCGGCCGATTAACAATCTCGTCGATATTACCAACTATGTCCTTTGGCTTTATGGCAATCCCCTCCATGTTTTCGATTACGATAAAATCCGCGGCCACACCATGTCAGTAGAGTTAGCTAAGGGCGGAGAGGAGTTTCGTAGTTTAGATGGTATTAATTATCGTCTACCAAAGGACGCCATTGTCATTAAAGATCTTGGCCGGGTAATTGACCTGCCTCCACTAAAAGGCGGCGAAAATACGGCGGTCAGTGCCGAAACAAAAAATGTTTTACTGCATTCCATTGTCTGCGATCCGGTTCTGACCCGGCGGGTTTCCCAAGCCCTGGGGCTGCGCAGTGATTCTTCGGCGGTCTCAGAACGGGGCGTTGACCCAAATGGTACTACCAAAGCTGTCCTAAAAGCCCTGGAACTGATACTCGAATTAGCCGGCGGAGAAGTGGCTTCACCCTTAATGGATGTGCCTGAAAAACCGTTCCCGTCCTGGACAGTGGAAGTTAGCCACGAACATCTGGAAAGAGTATTGGGCATCCCGGTCAAACCGGAAAAAGCCAAGGAGATTTGGGAAAGTCTGGAACTGAAAACAGCAATGAGACAATTGAGCAATGGAACAATGTACTCCATTGAAATTCCGACTTTCAGAAATGATTTGCACATTGAAGAGGATTTGGTTGAAGAGGTCGGGCGAATGATCGGCTATAACAGTTTCCCTAAAACCTTACCAGCTTCGCCGGTACCCACCACCAAGGTCGCCTACGTCCACGACTACGATTTTGACTATCAAATTAAACAAATTCTCAAGGGCGCCGGGTACAGCGAAATATATTCTTACTCTTTAATTTCTGAAGAGCAATTAAATAAATTGGGGATAAATCCAAGTAAAACTTTACGTGTCGACAATCCCATTTCCAAAGAATATGAATATCTGCGGCCAGTGCTTATTGGAAATTTACTCGAATCTTTAAAACTTAACCTTCCTAATTTTTCAGACATCAGACTATACGAAATGGGAAAAATATATCGAGGAGATTCCTGCGACAAAGCTACGGAGGAACTCTGGGTTGATGCCATTCTTTCCGGAGAAAAATTTTATCAGGCTAAAGGAATTATCGAGAATGTCCTTGATCAACTTGGTATTGATTTTGAAATAGTTCCTGCTGAGCCGGATAGTTGGACCCATCCGGGGAGGACAGCCTGGGTTCAAATCGAAAAGAAGACAATCGGATTTATTTTTGAAATTCACCCGAGATTGTTGGCGAAATTTGGCATTAATTCCCGAACTACTTATTGGAGTTTAAACAGAGATATTTTGTACAAAACTGCCAACACTAATAAAGTGTATTCTCCGATTTCCAAATATCCGCCGGTGATCGAAGATGTGTCGCTGGTCATTCCCGATAAAGTTTTGGTCGGGGAAGTAGTTGATATTATTAAAGAAAATAAACTAGTTTCCAGTGTTGAGATGATTGACCAACACGAAAGCAGCAAAACTTTCCGGATCACCTACCTTGACCCGACTAAAAACCTCACTGATAAAGAGGTGGCAGAAGTTAAAACTAAAATCCTGAAAAGCCTTAAAGAAAAACTTAAGGTGTCCCCGAAGAGCTAGCGGTAGGCGCGTCCCAATCCTGATTCACTCCGATATTAATTTCCGTCTGCCCGGAATTGCCGGCAGAATCCGAAGCTTTATAAATTATATCGTACTTTCCGTTATCCAGGTGAACCGTGTCATCAATCGTGTCGGAGCTTTTATTAATCTTCACCGTCCCGTTAATCGTCACCGTAAAATTGACAATGTCGCGCATCGAGTAGGCCTTGGCCGTCAGGTGGACATCATTAGTGTTAACCCGCTCATGGTCAGCCGGGCCGTTCCAGTTGACTTTCACCGTATTTTGGTCGGCATCGGAAGTGTCTGTCGGCGGATGATACTTTTGATCGTCTTTGTGGTTGGCGTCCACCCAGGCGTTGATGGCTTCCTGCCAGCGGTTTTTGCCCGCCTCAGACACCGGATCGTTTTCCGAAAAAACAATAAATTCCTTCTCGTCATAATTTCCGGTTTTAATTTCCAAATCGTTTGCCAGTTTGCCATTTGACTTGGAAATTTTCAGTTTCTTATAGATTGATCCCTGCGAAACGGGCTCCGTGCCTCTAATAAAGTATTCGCTTCTGGTCGGATCAGAGTCGTGCGGCAACCCCCCCGAAAGGGCGTCGATCGTTACCGCAGTCACATCATCCGGCACTTTAAATTCTGTCCGGGGGATATCCGCCAGAGCCGCTTTCATAATCCGGTTCCAGATAGGAGCGGCCCCGGTGACCCCACTGGTTATGGCTGGGGCCATAATGGAATTATCATTGTTGCCCACCCAAACCCCGGCCACAATATGTCCCGGATCATAGCCCACTGTCCAGTTGTCTCTTTTCTGATCCGTCGTTCCGGTTTTTACTGCCACCGTTTTACCCGGTATCTGTAAAAGGTTCACCGCGCCGAAAGTATCTTTCCGGGCGTTATTATCTGAAAGAATGTGGGAAATCAAAAAACTCACTTCCGGAGAGAAAACTCTTTTCCCGGTCACCGGCTTGTATTCGTAAAGCACTTTGCCCTTCGAGTCGGTCACTTTCAGAATGGCCACGGGGTCTATCCGGGTTCCGCCATTGGCAAAAACTCCATAGGCATCCGTGAGATCTAATAACTTTACCTCTCGGCCGCCCAGCGCCAAAGAAAGACCGACATTTTTCATATTGTCTGCCGTTGGCTCCCAAGTAGAAATCCCGGCATTATAACCGTTGGTCATAATGTCTTTTAGCCCGAGCAGGGCGGTCAGTTTCACGGCAATGGTATTAATGGAATTGCCCAGGGCAAAGCGCAGCTGCATGGGACCGCGGTATTTCAGATCATAATTTTCCGGAGTGTAGTCTGGTTTCGTGGGGTCGCCTGAAGGAAAAGAAGTTTTGACATCCATAAGAAGTGTCGCCGGAGTGTAATTTTTCTGGAAAGCCGTCGCGTAAATAAACGGTTTGCCGGAAGAACCCGGTTGCCGCAAGGCAGTAGCCACATTAAAACTGCCGTAATCCTTGTCGAAATAATCATAAGAGCCGTCCATGGCCAATATCTCTCCGGTCTGAGGGTTCATCACCACCGCCGCGCCGTTGCTCACTTTTAGCGGCTTAATTTTTTTGACTTCTTCATTGACGATTTGTTCCACCTGTTGTTCCAGGTCATAATCCAATGAGGTAGTTACCTTCAGACCGCCGGACTCCACCATCTGCTCACCGAAGCGTTTAACCAATTCGTCTTTAACATAAAAGACAAAATGTGGTGCCTTGATCGTTCCTGACTGAGTGGCAAATTGAACCGAATCCAGCTGTTTGTCCGCATCGGTTTCCTGCTGAGCCGTAATGTAGCCATCTTCCCGCATTCGCCGCAAAACATGACCGGCCCGGTCAACATAGGCCTTCGGATGAGCTCCGAAAGGATCGTAATAAGACGGTTGCTGGGGAAGACCAGCCAAAATGGCGGCTTCCACCAGGTCGAGATCTTTGGCGCTTTTGCCAAAATAATATTTGGAGGCCGACTCGACGCCGTAGGTGGCTCCGCCGTATGGTGCTTCGTTAAGATACATCTGAAGAATTTGGTCTTTGGTGAATTTTTTCTCGATCTGACTGGCCAGAATTACTTCCTTAATTTTCCGGAAGATCGTCTGTTCCGGTGAAAGAAGAACATTTTTCACCAGTTGCTGGGTCAAAGTCGAACCGCCGGAAATTCCCTGAAAAGTCACAATCCCTATGGCCGAGCGAGCTATACCAGTGAGACTAAAACCCTGATGCTGATAAAAATTCTTGTCCTCTACGGAGATAGTCGCCTCTTGAAGATATTTGGGAATATCTTTTAATTCCAGAGGGATCCGGTTCTGGTCGCCGTAAACATCATAAAGCGTCTTGCCATTACGGTCAGTAATAATTGTCGAAAAACCATCATGGCGGATGACTTTGTTCGGATCGGGGAGGTTGAGGGAAAAAACTGCAAAGACTATCGCCGTCAGAATCGTTCCTGCAATAATTGCCGCAAAGATACCACCGGAAAGATAAGCCAGCAGCCTCAAGCGTTCAGCGGGGTTATACCACATTCGCCGCAATTTTCGCAGCCACATATGATGTCCTAGTTTAACAAAATCTTGCCAAAAACAAAACTAGCCTCTATGATAAGCCTATGGATAAAATTGATGAGCTGCTTAGCCGTGGAGTAGAGAATATCATTTCCAATAAGGAAACGTTAGAGAAAGCTTTGCGTTCCGGCAAGAAACTTAACGTTTACTTCGGAATCGATCCGACCGCAGTTCATATTCATATTGGCAACGCTGTCCCACTTCGCAGACTCCAGACGTTTGTCGAACTAGGCCACCATGTTACCTTTATTATTGGGGATTTTACGGCCCTTATCGGCGATACCTCCGATAAGGAATCAGAACGGCCGGTTTTAACCAAAGAACAAATCCAGAAAAACTTCAAAGACTATAAAGCTCAAGCGGAAAAGCTGGTTGATTTTTCTAAAATTGAATTGCACCACAACAGCGAGTGGCTAAAAAATCTCCGCTTTGAGGAAATTGTCGAGCTGATCAGACATTACTCTTTAAATGATTTTATTAGCCGGGAACTGATTAAGAAACGCCTTGCTTCTGGTGGTTCCGTACGCCTTGATGAAGTTATTTATCCTGTCATGCAAGGCTACGACAGCTACCACCTGGATACCGACATCCAGATTGGCGGCCCGGACCAAACTTTTAATATGCAGGCTGGGCGCGTGCTCCAGAAAGACTTCCGCAACAAAGAGTCGTTTGTTTTAGTCACGGGTTACTTGGAGGGCACTGACGGGCGAAAAATGAGCAAAAGCTGGGGCAACGCCATCTGGCTCGATGACAGTCCAGAAGAGATGTTTGGAAAAGTGATGTCTCTTAAAGACGACCTTATTATTCAGTACTTCACTTTGGCCACCGATTTACCGATGGAGAAAGTCGGGGAAATCAAAAAACGCCTTGAAAGTGGGGAGAATCCGATGGTTTTAAAGAAAGAACTGGCGCACGAAATTGTTAGCGAACTACACAGTAAACAAGCCGCGGACAAAGCCCAAAGCGCTTGGGAGAAAACTTTTCAGAAAGGCGAAATTGGGGAAGTGGAAGAGATTAAGGCTGAATCGGTAGAAGATTTAGTGAGTAAGGGTATTGTCGCCAGCAAGTCCGAATGGAAACGGCTGGTTGATCAAGGCGCCATTGAAGTTGACGGAAAAAAGCTGGAAAGTGATAAAATCCTCCCCGGAACCTACCGCATTGGTAAAAAGAAGTTTATCAAAATAATATGAACTTATTTCGCAAGCATCAATGGATTTGGAAGGTTATCGTGATTGTCTCTTCGCTGGCTCTAATCGCCACTTCGCTTTTACCCCTGTTCTCTTTGCGGTAGAATTCGGGTATGAACAACAAGATCCCGGGTGTTGGCCCGGCATACGCCCGAAAGCTGGAAAAGTTAGGAATTAGAACGGCCAGAGATCTTCTCTACCATCTTCCCTCCCGTTATGAAGACTTTTCGCTTATTTCCAAAATTGCGAATCTTCAGGAAGGGGAAACGGTAACAGTTCAGGGGAAAATTCTGGAAATTAAAAATGTTTACACCAAAAACGGGTTCATGCTCCAACAGGCAAAAATTCAGGATGACACCGGAACACTTGACATCTTGTGGTTTAACCAAAGATTTTTGACCCGGGTTTTGCATAAGGACGACTATGTCTCGCTCTCCGGCAAAGTAGAGAAAAATAACCATAAACTCCAGCTGACGGCTCCGCAGTACGAAGTTATTTACCCCGGCAAAGGAGCGATTCACACCGGCCGACTGGTGCCCGTCTATCCGGAAACGGAAGGGATATCAAGCAAGTGGCTGAGGGGAAAGATTCATACTTTACTTGAGAATATCAGAGAAGTCGGGAAGATTAATGAGTATTTACCAAAAGTAGTCCTGGAGGAAAACGGACTGATGCCGCTGCAAGAAGCCATCATCAAAGTTCACTTTCCGGATAACTTGAAACAGGCGGAGGAAGCAAAAAAACGATTGGCCTTTGACGAGCTGTTGTTGGCTCAGGTTCAAGCCAAGGTCCGCCGGGACGAACTTCAAAAAAAACAAGTTGGCAACAAATTGGAAATTGTCGGCGTGCGAAAAGACCTGACAGCTCTTACTGCCAGGCTGCCTTTTGAACTGACCGCCGCTCAGAAAAAAGTAGTTAACGAAATTTACCAGGATCTGGCGTCTGCCAGACCAATGAACCGGCTGCTTCAAGGTGATGTCGGCTCCGGCAAAACTGTTGTGGCGGCCCTGGCCATGCTGGCAACCACTTTGAACGGTTTTCAGGCCGCCTTAATGGCCCCGACGGAAATTTTGGCTAACCAGCACTACGAAACCCTTAGAAAGCTCGGGATGGATGTCGGCATTGCTACCGGCAGCAAAAAAGATTATCAAAACAAAGGGATAATTGTCGGCACCCACGCTCTGCTCTCTGATGACCTTAATTTTAAAAAGTTAGGCCTGATAGTTATTGACGAACAACATCGCTTTGGCGTTTCTCAAAGGGCCAAATTGGCCGAGAAGGGGATTAATCCTCACATTCTGACCATGACCGCTACCCCCATTCCCAGGACAATTGCTCTGACTTTGTATGGCGATCTGAATTTGTCCGTCCTTGACGAGCTGCCCAAAAACCGGCTGCCGGTTAAAACCTGGGTTGTCCCCAAACATAAGCGGAAGGCTGCCTATGAATGGATCAAACAACAAAAAACCCAGGCGTTTATCGTTTGCCCGCTAATCGAAGAGTCGGAAACCCTGCAAACCGTCAAATCGGCCAAAACCGAATACGACTATCTGTCGAAAAATGTATTTCCTGACCTTAAACTGGGGTTATTGCATGGCCGGATGAAGCCAAAAGAAAAAGATAAAGTGCTGGAGGATTTTCGCCGGGGAAAACTGGACATCCTGGTCGCCACGCCCGTTGTCGAGGTGGGAATTGATATTCCGACAGCCACGATTATGGTTATTGAAGCTGCCGATCGTTTTGGATTGGCCCAGCTGCACCAGCTGCGCGGCCGGGTCGGACGGGCCGATAGACAATCTTACTGCCTGTTGTTTACGGAAAACGAATCTGAATACGCCGTAAAGCGGCTGAAAAATCTGGAGAAAATTAATAATGGCATGGAGCTGGCGGAAATAGACCTGCGGTTCCGGGGACCAGGCCAGCGGTTCGGTACCGCCCAGCATGGCCGCTGGGATCTCAGGATCGCCGATTTCTCTGATCTGGATTTAATCGAAAGAACCAACCAGCTTGCCCAAAAAGTTACTTTAAACCTGGAAAATTTTCCTCTCTTGCGTCAGCTTCTTGAGGAAAGTAAAATTAATATCGCCAGTAATTAAAACATGACACCCTTACCTAAACGCAAACTATCACGCAAACGACAGGGAAAAAGACGCGCTGCCTTAACTCTTAGGCTGGCCTCTCTAATCACCTGCCCGAAATGCCAAAAACCCAAACTTCCTCACATGGCTTGCAAGTTCTGTGGAGCCAGATCATGAAGAGTGCTTTAGACCCGCGCCATCTTAAACGCCAGAAAGCCGTCCAGGAACTTTTTGCTCGCGGATTTCACCCGCAGAAAGTGGACTCTGACTTGGCCCAACAGATCCTGACACACCTTGATTCTATCGATAAGACCATTTCCGAAGCCGCTCCCGAATTTGCTATTGATAGAATTAATCCCGTCGATCTGGCGATTTTGCGCCTGGGAGTTTACGAACTGCTGTTGGCTCCGACGGAACCGTCTAAGGTAGTTATCGATGAGGCCGTGGAACTGGCGAAAGAATTCGGCGGGGAGAATTCTCCGGCATTTGTAAACGGAGCCTTAGGCAAAGTTTTGGTTTCGCCCGCCCGGACGCTTAAAATTATTGCTGATAATCTGGGCGCGGATCAGAAAAATGTTACTCCCGAAGCAGATCTTCGTGCGGATCTAAACGCTACCGATTTGGAAATTGCCGATCTTTTGGCCAGGCTGGAAAGAGATTTGGGCCTGGAGTTTGAAAAAGGGAATAAAATGAAAACGGTGGGAGACATTCTTGATTATATTGAAGACCACAAGGACTAATTTGAATGCCAGATTTATCAAGCCTAGAAACAATACTGGGTATTAAGTTTACTAACAAGTCTCTGCTTGAAGGCGCTCTGATTCATCGTTCATATTTAAACGAAAACCCACAATTTAAGGAATCCAACGAACGACTGGAATTTCTGGGCGACAGCGTTCTCCAGGTTCTGACTTCAACAGAACTTTATCGGAAATTTCCGAAGTATCCGGAAGGAAAATTAACCAATCTCCGCTCGGCAATTGTCCGCACGGAAACTTTGGGTAAGCTGGCCAGAGAGCTGCATTACGGCGATTTCCTTTTAATCAGCAAGGGCGAAGAACACGGCGGTGGCCGGGAAAATTTGTCTCTTTTGGCCAATACTTTTGAAGCCGTGCTGGGCGCGATTTATTTGGACCAGGGCTTACCGGCCGCAAAGACTTTTTTGGAAAAACACCTCTTTTCCCAAATGGATAAGCTCACTGCGGACCGTAGTATCTATGACTACAAGAGCAAGCTTCAGGAAGTGATTCAAAACAAGGAGAAGGTTGCTCCGGCTTACGAAATGATTTCCGAGACTGGGCCGGATCATGACAAAACCTTTACCATTGCCGTGAAAGCCGGCAGACGCGAACTGGCCCGGGGCACAGGCAAGAGTAAGCAGGAAGCTGAGCAGGAGGCTGCTAGGATTGCTCTTGAGACCTTAAAGTAATAAACAAAATCTTTTCAACCAATTTTCCGCCTTCCAATGTTGGGAAAGTTGACATCCCTACAAAATAGCAGGAGAATCGATTGAAATGCCAGACGGTAATTCGAGCCAGGAGCTACAAAACTTCTCGACTGGACTGATCGAACCTCCTGAAAAACTCCCAGAATTAGGCCCAGCCGCAATGAGCCGACGAAAATTCATGGGTATTATGTTCCTGTCGACTCTTGCCGTAGCGGCTGGCGGAATTAGTCTTCAAGGCCAATTGGCAGATCAATTAGAATCATTATTTCCGCCGGCCGAAATCCCCCTAAACCCCGACCTGCTTGATGACGATGCCAAAAAATTACAAATCAGTGACTCTAAAACCTTCGCTGCTATCCGATCCAGGGCCCAAGTGGTTTTTGGCCGCAAACCCGGCCCAGATCGGTTATATTTGGAACGGCTCGAAAGCGGCGTCAACCGACTGAAAAATCTAGATGGCAAAACCGCCGTCAATAACTTGGACAGAGAAACAATTATTAATGAACTGGTGGCTTACCATAACAATATCGAGGCCAACGAAACCTTGCAAAAGATGTTTAACGAGCTTTGGCCAGGATTTTGGGCGGTTAACCGACTTCTCTCTGACAAACTTAACCCGACTGATTTTCGTGACGGCAAAACACCACAAATTCCTTCGGATCTACCGGAAAAATTCTTTGACTACTTTCAATTTTTCCCAGGCGGGGACAAGATTCTTGGTTTTAATGGTAACTGGCTGGAAAAAATCCCGGCGGGGATTGTCGGAGATATTTACTTTGACGAAAAACAGCTCAAACAAAATTATTCGCAAACTATCAACAGCTTGGTAGATGTGGGAACGGAAGAAGGACCACTCCATAGTCTTCTTCAGCCATCCAGCAGTTTTCTGGATCAGAACAAACTACACGATGCGAATATGGGCCACGAAGATAAATATGGGCGGGAAATTCATTTAGCAATGACGCTAATTAGATCTGTTGCCGCCAATGCGATCGGGGCTTCTGACCACCAACCAGACTCAAAACTACTGCTGGTCCTTGGCCGGATTCAAGACAAAGAACCAGAGACAGATGTCGTGCGTTTAATTACCAGCGTCGCCGTTCATGGCGACTACAATGGAAAATTAGAGAGAAAGTATAATCAGGATCGCCGTGAAAGTGATCCTAATTTCGAACAACTAGTTATGCAGGATCAATCTTTAGCTGCGGCTCCGGAATATTTGGAACTATTTCAGAAGAAATGCCAAAAATACATTAGTGGAGAATTTGACAAACCAGCCAAACCAAATTAAACTATAGGGTATGAAATCGCCCGAATTTCGGCCTTACAAAAATGCGCGGTTTGTTCGCGATATTATTCTTATCGCCTTACTTCTTGGTTTACCTTTTACACTTCGAGCTGGAGTTGAGTATGGTCGGCAATCTGTTTCTCCTATGCCGACTAGCAGCCCAACCTCAACTGATTTTTCCAGTTGCTCAGATTTAGAAAAACTAACTGTCAGTGGGGCAGCAAAGGATCTTTATGGCAATGCTTCTGTCAAAACAAGTTGCCGCCATGAGCTGTCCACAGACAATTTCTACTTCGTTATTCAGCCAGGGACTGACGATACTAGCCACTAACCCTCAATTGACAACCATCAGCCTGGGTTCTATTCTAAAATTGTGGGGCAAAAAGTCGCCATTTTTGTTTTTATTTGGTTATCACTTCTTTTTACTCTTCCTCTTCTGCACAACCAAGTCTTTGCGGGCTGTACCATGACTAATGATTGGTTTGCTTGTGGTGGCGGAGTCTGTCCCGTAGGAGGATCATGTAGCGTCAGTAACTCAAGTGTCACTATTCATGACGGTTGTAGTGCTGGAGAATCGTGTAACTATTCACAAACTTATCAATGTGGTAGTCCGGCAGAAGCCAAACAGATGTGCAGCGGGACCACCAGTGTTTGTACCGGAAAATGCACTTTACAACCTTCTGCAGGCTGCAGCGGGCTATCCTGCCCGCCGGCCGGAACAAATTTAAACCACGAATGGCGCGACCCCTTGGACCTAAACGGGACCCCGGTTTGCCTTTTGCCGGAAAATGTGGGGACTGAAGCCATGTGTAAGGATATTTACAACAATCCCGGCAGCCCGCCCCGGGCCGTCCACAGCGACCCCACTTTACAGCAATATGGCGATGTTGCCTGGGGACAATGTCTTTGGGTCCCGGCTGACGGTTCCTGTGTTCCGGCTGGTTCCTGTAACGAAATCAGTAACTGTGCTGATGCCTGTAACCAGCCTGTCTACTGTAACCCCACCTGCACCGTGTCCGGACCGGCAACAGCCACTACCGGCACGCCGGTTACTTTTACTAACACCCCGGCTAACGGGGCTACCATGATCGATCTGTGGACCAGCCCCACTTCCACTAACAATGCCAGTGGCCCCTATGGCACGGTCGGCAGTACCACCAATACCAGCCTTAAACTGACTAACCCCGTTAACACCCAACTTACTTTCCAAAATCCCGGGACCTACTGGGTTTATTGCCAAGGCTACAACCGGGTGAACTCCGCCGCGTCTTACGGCCGGTGCACCGGTAACCCTTTTGGGTATCCCACCGGCTGGAGCTATTGTGGCCTCGGCAGTGCTAAACAAATCACCGTTTCCGCTCCGGCTCCGGCCACTTGCGCTAGCAATACCATTTCCACGAATGTTCCTAGCCCCTTTCAGTTAGGTAACACCGGGACTTTGACGGCTAATTTTGCCGCCAGCGGCGGTACGCTGGGAACGATTACCTGGACCCGGACTTCCGGAACCTCAGCTGACTTTACCGGAGGGACGACTGGTAGTACTGTAACTATCCGGGCCAGTGCGACGACCGTGGGCCAAACCTGCTTTACGGCCTCAGCCCCGCTTTCTCCCGGAACCAATACCTGTTCCAACACTGTTTGTGTCACCGTGGCTGCCCCCACCTGCACTTTAACCCCGCCGGTTTTAAATCCGTCCGACACTTTTTACACCGGCCAGGACCGCAGCATTTCTTCCGTTTTAACCACCAACCCTCTCGGACAGGCCGCGACTTTTTCCTGGACTCCGACCTCTGGAGCCGCTGCCACCATTACCACCCCCACAACCAATCCAGCTACCATCCACGCTAATTACGCCGGCAGCACGGCCGTCACCGTCACCGCCACGCTTAATGTCGGAGGAAACACCTGCACCGCTACGACCCCGGTTGCCAGCCCCATTACGGTGGTTAACCCCACCTGCACTATGACCCTAAGTCCGACCATTCCCAATCCGTTTTACTTTAACCGCAAGGGGAGTATCACGGCTAATATTGTGGTCACCGGCCCTATCCAGTCAAGAACCGTTCAGTGGGTCTCTTCCAACCCCGGCGCGATTACGATCGATAACCCCGCCGCTGACCCGACCACGATCGTTTCCGCCGTCAAAGTGACTAGCCCCCAAACAGCCGCCGTGACCGCCACCGCCACTTTAACCCCCGGCGGTGCCCAGTGCTCAGCCACCACGGCCAATATCCAGGTGGTACCGCCCCCCTGGTGGCAGGTGCAAGGGGGCGATGTCTATGGTACAGTGGTGGGGAGTAACATTTCACCTTCCTGTTCATCTAACTGCTATATTAATTTGAAAAACTAGACGGTGATTGCATCAAGGCTGCGGAAATAGTAAAATCACTCCATGGCTGTAAAACTTAGACTATCCAGATTTGGCAAAACCGGAAACCCCGTTTACCGTCTTATTGCCATTGATGAACACCTCAAAAGAGACGGGAAAGCCCGGGAAATTGTGGGAACCTATGATCCGCATAGCCCTGACAACAAACTGGAACTGAAAAAAGAGAGGGTTGATTACTGGTTGTCCGTTGGCGCCAAACCCACTGCTACTGTCGAAGCTCTTCTAAGGAAAAACGCTAAATAATGAAAGACCTTTTAGAATATCTGGTTAAAAATATCGTTGATGAGCCGGAAGCCGTGGCCGTGGAAGAAATCAACAATGAAGGCTTTGTAAATTTAAATCTGACCGTGGCTCAACCGGACATGGGCAAAGTCATTGGTAAGGGCGGCCGGATTATTAAAGCCATCCGCGACCTGGTGCGTATTTTGGCCGTGAAACAAAACACCAGGGTTAATGTTACTCTGGCGCAACAGTAAAAATATCCTCCTGCGGCAAACTCTGGGCTAAACCAACCTCCTGGGAAGTTAAAGGCTGAACTTGTTTGGGAGTAACGGCCCCTTCTTTTGGCGGTTGAAAATAAAGTAAAAGTCCCAGGGCGGTGCTTGTCTTGGGACCGGAATGAGTGTATTCAACGCTGGTTACCCCGATCATCTGGCTGGATTTGGCCAAGTCCGCCAAAAAACGAGAGACAGCCGGAACATCAGCCGTAACCGTCAACTGGGCCGGAATGGCTTTAACACCGCCACCTAAGACTATTTCGCCGGAAGTATTTGTCACGACCGCCGTTGCTGAACCGGTAGAAATCAGTCCCGGGGAAAATTCCAGGCTGTTAACCACCACTCCGGAACTCGAAGCCAGGCGAGTTAAGCCCGTCACCACCCCGGCAGTTTTTTTCTCATCCGGCAAAGCAGCCGTCACTTTCTTTTGCAGAGCCGCTAAATTAGCGGGGTCTGTCTGGTTAAGAGCTGTCACTAGGTCAGAAAGAGTGTTGACTTCCGCCGTCTGTGCGGCCAAAGACGCCCGGGCCGAAAGAATTGTCGAATACAACGACGGAGCAAAGATCACCAGAACCCCAAGCTCGGCGGCAAAAACCACAAAAAGGAAAATGAAGAAAAAATAAGGCCTAATTTTTTTCAAATCCAGGCTATTATTTGTTTTCATAAAGCATCTGAATTGAAAAACTCAAAGTCTTGTCCTTGTTTTCCCGTAAGCCGGAAAGTTCGATTTGCCCGTACTTGTTTGCATCCCGACCGGCAATAATCCGACCCAGCAGGGTGTTAAAAGACTCCGGCCCGGCGGTTATTCCGGCAAAGCTGGTCTTTTGCGTTTGATCAACAGAAAGCTGGGTTAGCTGAAAACCTCCGGAAAACAGGGCTGTTAGATCATCCAGAATCGGAGGAAATTGCGTCTGGGAAGTTTTGATGGAATTAATTCCGGCTATTTTATCCTTAATCAGGCGCAAATCCAGAGCGGTTTTTTGAACAGCATTAAACTGCGCCGTGAGACTGGTCCGTCGGGCCGCGACCGCTGACAGGCGGGCAGAGTAGTAAGCGTTGATCAGAGCTAATGACCCTAAAACTAGAGCCGTCACCACGCCTCCGATAATAGCCGCGACAGTCAGTTGACTTCGTAGGATTTTCTCTTTTTGTGAGAGCACGTTTTGCGGTGGCAGGAGATTAATATCAATCATGTCTGTTTTTGAGCCAGTCCGACAGCAGTAGCGTAAAGCGGACCGTTTTCGCCAAGCTCCTGGCGCTGCTTGTCAGAAAGATTTACACTCAGGAAGGGATTACCAACCTGAACCTCGACTTCCAGATTAACGCTCAGATAACCCACCAAGCCGGGTAGAAGAGCCGTGCCGCCGGAAAGTACCACCCGTTTTACCGGATCTTTGAAGCCGTGGGTTTCGTAAAACGCCAGCACTTTTTTGATCTCTGCCAGAACTAAATCAATCATCGGTTTGATCGCCGTCACAACTTTGCCTTCCAGCTTGGTTTCGTCCATCCCGTAAGAGCGTTTGTATTCTTCCGCCTGATTAATTTCCAGCCCCAGACTCGAGGCGACCGCCCGGGAAATAGCCATGCCGCCGGTGGAAATACTTTGGGTTAACGACAAATTCCCGCGGGAAATAATTGACAGGGTTGTCGTTTCCGCCCCCATGTGTACCAGCAGGGAAGTGGGGGAAAAAGCGTCCGCACCAACTAAGGCGCGGGCCACGGCTAAAATCTCCGTTTCGATGGCCACGGTTTCCAAGCCGGCCCGGGAAAGAAGGCTGACATAACTATTTAAGAGTAAATTAGGCGCGGCAATTAATAAGACATTACATTTCGCGTCCGGACTGTCACTCTCGTCAGAACCCGATAGCAGTTGGTGTTTTAAAACTACATCGGACAGGGGTACGGGAATATACTGCTCCGCCTGCCAGCGAATCGCCTGCGCCAATTCCGCTTCCGACATTCTTGGCATTTCGATTACCCGGGTATAAACTTGGGATTCGGGAAGAGAGATGACTGCCTGACGACTCCCGGCGTGGCTATCGTGCAAAAGCTTTTTGATTGTCTCGACTTTAGCTTCATTGGCTTCCACCTGATTGGCGCCAACCGGCGGGGTGTTAATCTGGCCAATGGCTGAAAGAGAAAATTTATCCGGGCCGGAAACTGAAAGCTGGACCAGTTTAATCCCCTGAGAACCAATGTCTAAACCGATATGAGATTGAAATTTCATGGGCAGGAATAACTGTTACTTGGCTATTTGTCCGCCGGAATAAATCGCGTAATCAAAAATGGAAGGAAGAGCCGGAGGCAACTTTGTCACCTGCAGTCTTTTAACCGTACCGTTATCCGTTGTGGCCGTCATGGTGATAACGGTATAAGCCTCAGGCATATTCACCGCGCTGTTTCCCGAATTAACCGCACAAATAACCACCGGGGTCGATGAATAAAGCGCTTTTATCCGCAGAAACTGGTCGTTAGGCACATAGGGAATAGCATTTGAACTGTTAGAACCGCCGCTGCAACTGGTGTAGCTTCCGGAATCCGGAACTCCATTTAGACAACTCGACGGACAGTTAATGACATCACCGGTCGAATAAGAACTCAGCAGATTATTAGCCACTATGCTCCCCGTAGGATTATAAGGGTTATAAGCATACCGGGTAATAAGGTTCGATTTATCCACCCGAATTGCCTCAATTGCCGCCGGTGATTTCCAAAAAATCGTAAAAAGTTTTGTGTTGCTAACATTGTTGTAATTGATTTGCATTACATTATCCTTGGCCAAGTTGGGATAAATTGTCTGATTAGCGGTGTGGGAACAAACCCGATAAGTCAGGCTTTTAACCCCGGTAATACTCAAGTCAGTAGAGGAGATCGATTGGTCGCTCGTACACCAAGTCGGGTCAAGAGTCGACACATTGCCCAACATGTTTAAAACATATTCCAACCCGGCTTCCGCTCCGGCAAAAGCTTTGGTGCCCTGATCAACATAAGAGATCTGTTTTAAATCGGACAGCGACCTGGAAGCGGTGGCCAAACCGACTGTCAGTCCCATCAGGGACAAAAGGAGGACTAAAACCATCACCTGCCCGCGCCTGGTTTTTATCATCTTAAGTACATGATAGCGTAAAATTTGCCGCATCGTCTAGTACCGTCTTGGCACCAGGGTATTTTTAAGCTGGATTCGGGCACAAAAATCGGGAGTGACATATTTCGTTGCCTGCTGAAGAGTCAGGGTAATATCAGTAGCCAGGTTAGTCCCCACAACCACCTGCAGACCCTTGGCCGCATGAAGGCTGTCATCACAGGAAACAGCAGAAGTATCCAAAACAACCGCCTCGCTTTGAGAAGTGGTGTCATTATTATCCGAAGTAAAATCCAACGGCGCTCCGCTATTAACTGTTTTCGTCAGTTTCCCGGTATTATAAGCTGTATATACCACTGTTCTGCTTGGCACAATCGTGGTATTAGTGATAGTCAAAACATTCTGCGTTAAGCCGGACGAGAAAGTGACATCTGTCGCCGAACGCATTTCCGAAGCAATGTCTTCCATAATTTGACTGGCCGTCTGGCGGACATCGTTTTGAATCCGCACCTGATTGGCATTACGGATAACTGATATTAAAAAACTTGTTCCGGCTAGCATTAAAACGCCGAAAACGGCGATAACGACAATAATTTCGATCAGAGTAAAGCCCTTACGCATCAGTAATTAAAATAATAAGTCGTGGAGGTAAGGTGCTGACAAGCCCCCTTGTCCTGCCACCAGACCGACGAATCGACCTGAACCCGGCTAAGGCCAGAATCGGTCGTCAACTTTACATTTTGGCGAAAACCGTTGCTGCCCAAACTGCTGCAATCCGTCACACAAGTCGCTCCGGTGTCTAAATTTAAAATTCCGGCAGTATCAATATAGCAGGTTCCGCCGGAAGAGCCTTTGTTAGCCAGATTCATCCAAAAATTAACCTGATAAAAGCTCCTGATTTTCTCCAGGTTTTGTTCCGCCATCGCTGTAGCGGTATTTCGCAGCCGGGCGGAAGTGGTTAGGGCCATAATCTGGGTCAAAAGCAGGATTACCGCCGAAGTCACGGCCGCCAGCACTAAAAGGGCGAGGATGGTTTCGATAAGGGTCATGCCTCTAGTCGAGCGCATATATTCTGCTGATATCCATACCATTGCCTTCGATGCGGACAGTTTTGGAAACCGAGCCCCGGGAGAAGGTCACATCCAGATAGTTACTATCAACTTTCGTCCCGTTGTTGCAAGCAAAAAACGCTTCTGAACCAGCTACGGCACAGTTGCCGCATTGTCCGGTGGTATATCCGGTCAGCTTGGGGTTGGCCAAACAAACCGTAAAATTTGCCGGATTGGGAGCCGAAACCGTGACTCCGGTCGGGAGTATTTTAGTTACAGAAACCAGATTATTTGAAAGAGGAACGGTATAAGAAATCGTGTACTGATCCGGAGAACCGGTGTTTACCCACACCGTCTTAAAATTGACTCCGTCTGCTCCGAGAGCCGCCTGGTTTTGCGTGGCCCGCAGATCAGAAATAAAGTTATGCTGAGCATCGGACACCGCCTGGTTAACATTGAAATCTTGAATGCCGTAAAAAGCCAGCACCCCGATTATGGCCATGATGGCTAAAGAGATCAGCAGTTCGATCAGGGTGTAAGCCCGAGAATGGTAAGAACGGTATTTGTCCATAGGGCAGCAAAGAAAGTGCCAATTACCAAAAATGGCCCTAGAGCCATTGTGGCAGAAAGTTTTGTCCGGCGCAACGCCAATAAAATTATCGCCACCAGACCGCCAGAGACAAAAGCCACCCACAAACCCACAGCAATTTTCGGCCAACCGAGTAGAAAGCCCATCAGAAAAGCAAATTTAACATCCCCAAAACCCAAGCCGCGTTCTTTGGTTATTTTATAAATTAGGTAGAACAATAGCATGGCAATTAATCCTGCTAGAAAATCTAAGCCCCAATTTTCATTTTTCAATTTCCAATTTTCAATCAATTTTAAAATTCCAATGACCAAAAGCATTTCATCGGGGATAAAGCCATAAATTAAATCGGAAAAGAAAATTACTTCCAGAGCTGCAGCGATACCCAACACCCCCAATTTCCCCAATATCCCCAATCCGGGCGTCAAAACCCACGCCAAAACAAAAAAAATCCCTGTCAAAAATTCGACCAGGGGATATTGCCAACTAATCGGCTTTTTGCAGGAGCGGCAACGACCTCGCAGCAGCAGATAGGAGAGCAGGGGAAGGTTGTCAAACCAGGCGATCTGGTGTTTGCACTGAGGACAGATGCTTCGCCCCTGCCAAAATTTCGGCGCTTTCGGGTCATTTAGCCGCCAGATTAGGACATTGAGAAAACTGCCGATGATTAATCCAAATATCCCAATCAACCCAATTTCTCCTATTTCTCTCATGGTCTAATACTACCAAAAACCCCACCGGTTAGGGCAGGGTTTTTTGCTTCTTTACTCGCGCGAGTAAAGAATTACTTGGGTACACAAGCACCAGCAGCGTCAGCAATACCTTCACCGGCTGAATTTTGGGTATTTACAACCCAAAGTTCTTGTCCGACAGCCGCCGTCTCTAGGTCCACACAAATAGCGTATCTAAACCCGTCATCGGTCGTGATGTAAGTGTATTTTTGATAGTTACCCGTTGACCCCAAAGGAGCAATCGGCAAAGACGACATATAGTCCGGAGATAGTCCTGTTAACACGGTATTCACGTCCTCAGTTGTAATTGCCGTCGTTGAAATCGGGTAGGCCTGATGCTCGGTGTAATAAGCTTGAAGGGCAGTCTGAAGAGACTTCACTTCTGCCTTCCTCTTCGTATCCCGCGCCTGTTTCTGCACCCGGGTGAAAGACACTACCGCAATCGTTGCCAGAATGGCGATAACCGTGATAACGATCATCAACTCGACCAGGGTGAAACCTTTTTTACTTTTATTAGGCAGTTTAATCATGATTCACCCCCCTTCGGCCGCCATAACCTTAGTGAGGGCGGCTTTAGGTTTTCCACTATGTATTCATAGTGAAATAAAAAAATCCGCTTGTCAAGGGCCGTACCCTAAAAATCGATTTCACAGGGCGCGTCGGGCATCTCCCGGCCCGTAGTGTTATGGGTGTCGACCTTCAGCATCATGCCGGCCCCGGCCGTTTCCAGGTCAACGCACAGGGCATACTTGAAATGGGTGCTGTCAACAACATAGGTGTAGTCAAGATTGGTGCCTGTCGCTCCTTTCGGCGCTGCCGGCACACTGGAAATATAATCCGGGACAAGTTCGGAAAGCCCGTCGGGATAGGCTCTTCTTTCGGTAAAAAAAGCCAGAAGGGCCGTCTGGATTGCCGTCAGTTCCGATTTTCTCTTGCTGTCCCGGGCCTGCTTCTGAACCCGGGTAAAGGAGACAACCCCGATTGTGGCTAAAATCGAAATCACCACAATTACCACCATTAATTCAACCAAGGTAAAACCCTTTTTCATTGCGGGCTGAAAAAGTCCCCAGAACCGCCAGCTTCTTTGCCTAATTTCAACAGGTAGGTTCCCGAAGACGGCGTCGCTACATAATAATAAAGGGCGTTGTCGATTAAGGGATTACCGCCATCGGCTGAAGAGCAGATCGGGGATTGGGTCCCGGGGTCAACCGGGGTATAGGTAATATAGTTGCCGCTAACCAAGGCTGTGTAAACTCCGCAGAAAGTGTTAATCGTCGAGTAATACTCCTCGTTGCGGATTTTGTAAAGTTCCTGGGCGAACTGCAGATCATGCATGATGGCCGCCCGTTTGGCATCCCGACTCTGAGCCAAGACGATCCGGAAAGAAAACAAGGCAATCGTGGCCAAGAGAGCCACGACTGCTACTACAATCATTATCTCGATTAAACTAAACCCTCTCCTCACGCTTTATTGCGGACTAACAAATATGCTGGTCCCTCCGGCCTCTTTTGTTAAAGTCAAAGTATATTTAGTGCAGTTTTTATCCGCGGTGGTACACGCGCTTCCGTCTGCCTGCGTGGCTGTATAGGCGTAAGCTGTCGGGGCGCAGTCTGAAGCGCCCATCGTTCCCGTGCTCGGAATTGTAGTGCCGTTTTTACAAGGATCCTTCGGAGGGATTACCAGGTATTTTCCTGTAACCAGCGTGTCTATTGGGCTATCGGAGGCCCCGCTCCATTGATATCCGACACCCCCTGGTCCCGGATAAAATTGGTTGTCACCGTAATATCTCTCCAGAGCAGTTCTTATCCCATTCATAATCTGTTGCCGGGAAGAATCCCTGGCACTGGCCTGAGCTTTATTTAAACCAAACAGGGCAATCGTCGAAAGAATCGCAATTACCGAGATTACTACCATGAGTTCAATTAAAGTAAAACCTCTTTGCTTCATAATTTCACCTCCTTTATTTAATAACATTAACAAGATTAAACATTGGCAACAAGACGGCAAGAGCCAACCCGGCCACCATGCCGCCCATTAAAAGAATCATTATCGGTTCAAGAAGAGTCGTGAGAGCCTTTACTTTCACCTCAGCCGAGTCCTGGTAAAATTTTGAGAGCCTCTCCAGACTTTTATCCAGAGTACCGGTTTCTTCGCCGATGGCAATCAGCTGCGACATCATAATGGGAAAATTTTCGTTGCGCCGCAAAGCCAAAGAAAGAGGCAAGCCTTTTTCCACCATCGCTGCCGCCTCGACCAGTCCGGAACGCAAGGAATTATTCCCGACGGTTTTGGAAACAATCCGCAAAGCATCTAAAATAGCGACTCCCGAAGCCAGAAGAGTGCCCAAAGTCCGGCAGACCACCGCCAAATTGACTTCCCAGGACAACGGCCCGAAAATCGGGATTTTAAAAAAGAAATTGTTAATCAAATATTCGCTGGAAGGATTTTTCTTCAGGGTCCGGAAAGTGTAGTAAATCAGGCCGATTATCGCGGCAACGATAATAGTGTAATTGGTAATAAAATTTGCAATCCCGATCAGAATCCGGGTGGGAAGAGGCAAGTCGGCCCCGAATTCTTTATAAACATTAGCGATTTGGGGGATGATATTGGTGATCATAAAGAAGCCAATGCCGGTCATGGCGACCGTCACCACTGCCGGGTAGATCATGGCCCCTTTAACCTTGGACTGAAAATCCAGATTGGATTCAAGGGTGTCCGCCAGTTTGGCCAGAGCCTCATCAACCTTTCCCGAAGCTTCGCCGGCTTTCACCAGATTGACATAAAGATCATTAAAGACCTTGGGGTGACGGTTCATGGCTTCGGAAAGAGCCACGCCCCCCTGGACATCATGCATGATTGTCTGCAGTACTTCCCGAAAATAGCCGTTTTTTGCCTGGCTTACCAGATTGGAAAGAGCGTCGGTCAGCGGTAATCCGGTCGAAAGCATTGTTGCCAGCAGCCGGGTAAACTGGGCGATTTCCCGGGAAGAGGCTTTTTGGCCAAAACTGCCCAGAATACTATTTATATCCCAGCTGCGTTTTTCGGCGATGTTTAAGACCAGGTATTTACGCTCCTGAAGAGTCCGGGCTGCTGTCTGCGGAGAAACGCTTTCAATTACCCCGGTAGCAATCACCCCGTCAGGCTTGCGAATGCGATAGGTGAACTGTTTCATAGTAGGCTTTACAAACCCGTTACTGATTTACTCTTGATAATTCCGTTCAGGTCTTCAGGAGAATTGGCATAGGCCAGGGCTGTCTCGTAGGAAATTTTGCCGGCGGCGGCCAGGCGGGCCAGGGACATATCCATAGTACACATTCCGGCGTCCATAGAAGTCTGGATAATGTTATCCAGCAGATGGGTTTTGCCTTCCCGGATCACCGACCGGACCGCCGAAGAACCCAGAAGCACTTCCATCGCCGGAACCCGGCCGGAACTTACCATCGGCACCAGCCGCTGAGAAATAATTGCTTCCAGCGTATTGGAAAGCTGAAGCCGCACCTGCGCCTGTTGGGCTTCCGGAAAAACGGACACCACCCGGTCGATAGACTGGGCGGCAGAGTTGGTGTGCAGCGTAGCAAAAACCAGATGCCCGGTCTCGGCGATCGTCAAAGCCGCCTCAATTGTTTCGAAATCCCGCATTTCCCCGATAAACACCACATTCGGGTCTTCGCGAAGAGCTGCCCGCAAGGCATTATTCCAGGAATGGGTGTCACCGCCGACTTCTCTCTGAGAAACAATTGCCTTGGCCGGAGAGAAAATATACTCGATCGGGTCTTCAACGGTCAGAATGTGGCCGCCAAAATTTTCGTTAATTTCCTCAATGATGGCAGCAATGGTTGTGGACTTACCGTGGCCTGTCGGCCCGGTCACCAGGACAAAACCCTGTTTTAACGCCGCCAGATCGTGGCAGGCCGGGTGCAAGTTCAGTTCGTCGATTTTACGAACGCTTAGCGGGATTAACCGGAAAGCGACTGCCGGCGCTCCTTTCTGGTAGTAGGTATTAATCCGGAACCTGCCTTTACCGAAAGTGTAGCCAAAATCCAGTTCGTGGTTCTGTTCAAAAATCTTTTTTTGGTCAGGAGTTAAAAAGACGGAAAGCATTTGGGCGATATCAGTGTCAGAAAGCGGTTCCGGTTGCAAAGGGAGGAGATTGCCGTCAATCCGGATTGTAGACGGATAACCCGAAATTAAATGTAAATCCGAAGCGTTCCGGTCAATTGTAGTTTGTAAAAGTGATTGTATTGTCATTTTAGTCTTGCGCTACGCGCAGCACTTCTTCAATTGTCGTTACTCCCTCAACGGCCTTAAGGTACCCATCAACTTTCATCGGCATCATGCCTTCTTCCACAGCCTGTCTTTCAATTTCTCCCGCGTCCGCCCGGGTCAAGACCAGTTTGGCAATTTTATCCGTCACCGGTAAGACTTCAAAAATTCCCACCCGGCCCAAAAACCCGGAGTCGCCGCATTCCGAACAACCCTTGCCTTTATAAAGCATCAGTTTGCCGTTAACCAGTTTATCGGGAGTGAGGTATTTGCCTAAAACCGTGCGGATGTCGTTGGCCATAATTTCCGGCGGTTCATAAGGCTCTTTGCACTTGGGACAGATTTTACGCAAAATTCTTTGACCGACCATGGCGTTCATGGATGAAGCCAGAAGAAACGCCTCGCCGCCCAGATCCAAAAGGCGGGGAATAGCTCCGGAAGCATTGCTGGTGTGCAAAGTCGAGAAGACCAGATGACCCGTCAGGGCAGCCTGAATGGCCAGATCGGTCGTTTCGCCGTCCCGGATTTCACCGACAAGAATAACATTAGGATCCTGGCGTAAAAACGACCGCAGCCCGGTGGCAAAAGTCAGTCCCGCGGCCGGGTTAATCTGCACCTGGTTGACCCCGCCAATTTGGTATTCAACCGGATCTTCCAAAGTAACGATATTTACTTTAGTGGAATTAATTTTCGACAAAACGGAGTATAAAGTCGTGGTTTTCCCGGAACCGGTCGGCCCGCAGACAATAATAATCCCGTGAGGACGCAAAATGGCCGTTTCCAGATTTTTAAGCGCCAGGCCGCGCAATCCTAAATCCTGCAAGGTGGGAACACCGCCGCTTTTGCGCAATAGCCGCATGACCACTTTCTCGCCGAAAGCTGTCGGCAGCGTTGACACCCGGACATCGACTTCGTTGCCGCCGCTTTTATAATTAAACCGGCCATCTTGAGGCACCCTTTTTTCGTCAATTTTGAGCTCCGACATAATTTTTATGCGGGAAACCAGAGCGTCGTGGATCCGGGAAGGCAGAACCAGCTTCTCGTAAAGAATACCGTCAATGCGGTAACGCACCCGGGTGTGAGTCTCCAGAGGTTCAATATGGATATCCGAAGCCCGGGACTTGATGGCAAAATCCAAAAGGGAAGAAGCGATTTTGGCTACCGGCGCGTCCCGGATAATTCCTTCCACTTTGCTAAGATCCGCTCCGGCAGATTCACCCACCGTCGGGGCTTCCTCCAAAGCCGCCGACACTTCCGTCGTTAAGTTCTGGTTATAGCGTTCGTCGACCAGGGATTTGATAATTTCCGGAGCGGACAGGAACGGCCGGATTTTCTTACCGGTTTTTTTCTCCAGAAAGGAAATGGCGTTAATATCCAGCGGGTCGGCCATGGCCACTGACAGCGTTTCCCCGGACTGGTCCAGCTGGAACGGCACCGCCTGATAGCGCCGGGCCACAGTTTCCGGCACCAAACCTAAAACTTCCGGCAAAATTGCCTTGGCGGAAAGATCAGCGTAGGGAATCCCCAGAACTTCCGAACGGGCTTTAATAATGTCCTGGCTGGAGGCAAAGCCATGGTCTTTCAGAATCTGTTCGATGGGTTTGCCGGAATTAACCGATTCCAGCTTGACCAGATTTAACTGGTCGGGCGTAATCAGTTTGTTCTCAAAAAGGACATCCTCAATCGAGCGGTTCTGGGAAGCGGCACCATCTACCGGTACCTGGGCAGTATCGGGCATACACTATTAATGTACTATGTTTCTTAAACCCCTGTCAAAGCGGGAAAAAGGGTGTAAGATGGAAAGAACCAGCTATGAATGATGCGTCGCCAGCGGAATTTGGCTTGGGAAAAGCCACTAAACGCAAAGTAGAACTGGGCTTGTCAGCCCTTATTATTACTGCGGGAACAGCTTTTATGGCCAGACCGGCCATCAATTTCCTTAGCCGTTTTCTCTCCCATGACCAGCCAAATCTGCCTCCGGCTGCAGAAATATCTCCGGTAGAATTACCACCGCTTCCCGAGAGCCAGCCGGAGAAAAACATTCGGGCCACAGCTCAGGCGGCTGTCGGCATGGAAGAGTTTGACCGCTTTGACCAGATTGCCCGGGAAATTGTCGCCAAGCTGCCCTTTGAAAATGCTCCGAGCCTCGGAGGAGCAAAGATTATTCCCTGGACTGAAGAAGAAAAGGGCTATGTCCGGGCCGACGCTTATGTGGGAGTTTTTACTTTTTTGCGCTTGGGAGTTGAGCCACAATACCTGGAAAGCACTTTGCCGAATATTAATATTGTCCGCATTAATGATGGGGGGTGGGGCTTTAAATATTTCGGACGGGTAGAACTGGGCAGCCCCGGTCAGATTATCCATGAATGGACTCACGAACTGATCGAACTGGAATGGAAAGGCCAACCTTGGCAGGGAATGGAAGAATCTACCGCCCGCTTTGCCGAGTTGGAGGCGAGCCACGCTTTTACCCCGGAGATCAAAACCCCAAAATTTAAGGGTTGCCGCCTTAACAGTACCGGGTCTTTTGATTATGACGCCGGAGCCGAAGCTTTCCGCGCTGCCGCAGCGCAATTCAACCAGCCGGATAAACCGCATCTTTTTGCCGCCATGGTTAACAGCAACCGAAATTGGGTCCGGGAAGACCCGGCCAACCGTCTTGGCCATCGCATGCCCGCCGAAGAACTCTTTACCCGCTTGGGGAAACTTTATGACAAAAGTCCTAAGGAAGTTGAGCGTCTGTTAACTTCCGCGTCAGCTTTCCAGTGCGTGGGTTATTAAAAATACTTGACACATAAAACAAAGTATGCTTATAATTTATTATTAAAACTATGGGGCAAGAAACTAGAGACAAACTTGCTAAGACCGGGGTCATAGCTGGTGTTGCTACCGGGATGGCCATTGGCGGTGCAGCTGTCGTTCATTCTCTGCCCGCACAAGAACTTGAAGCTAAAACCGTGAATGTCACCGTTTTTGGCGCGTACGTCCCTCTACCCGGCAATAAGCCCGAAGATCTCGCCCATTTGTATGGCGGAAAAAAGATTCAAGATCTGACTCATAGGACGGAAATTATGATGCTTAACTCTAACGATCCTGCCGGCAGCTTTCCGGGATCGGTTTTAGTACGGGAAATAGGCTCTCAGCAATGGTACCGGACATCTCTGAGCGAAACCAAAGACCCGACCCCGGGGATTAAAGGGGAAGCCATAGGTTTCTTTAAAGACGGTGTCGCTTTGGGAAAAGACATTTATGTTATGGGCGTCTATCCTTCTTTTAATACCGGTTTTGGCATTTGGTCCTCAGTCGACGGAGGAGTTCACTGGGAACAGCGAACCGTCCTGGATGGAAACAAGCCCATGCCCGATCATCTCGCTTTTGTTAAAGCCGCTCAAAGCCTTCAGAACTTGTCTTCCAAGAAATAAATAAATCCTCTTGACGGCCGGGGAGTAAAAAGGCTAATCTGAATTAATGGCTCTTCGCCGGTTAGTTTTAGCTATATTTGCCTTTGTATTGATAGGCTTTCTTTTTCTCTTTTCTAAAAATATCGTGCTTGCCGGCTGCCAATTTCAAAGTTACTCAAGTTGGACTTGTGACTCCTGTTCTGGTGGAGAATATTACGGCAGTGGCTGTTCTACTAATGGAGGTTGGGTTCAAATTTCCTCTAAGTGTACTGTTGGAAATGCTTTCTGCGGTCAAGAAATCTATTACTGCGATACTAATACCGAAGCTAAGCAAATGTGTAGCGGCACGACCAGTGTTTGTACCGGAAAATGCACTTTACAACCTTCTGCAGGCTGCAGCGGGCTATCCTGCCCGCCGGCCGGAACAAATTTAAACCACGAATGGCGCGACCCCTTGGACCTAAACGGGACCCCGGTTTGCCTTTTGCCGGAAAATGTGGGGACTGAAGCCATGTGTAAGGATATTTACAACAATCCCGGCAGCCCGCCCCGGGCCGTCCACAGCGACCCCACTTTACAGCAATATGGCGATGTTGCCTGGGGACAATGTCTTTGGGTCCCGGCTGACGGTTCCTGTGTTCCGGCTGGTTCCTGTAACGAAATCAGTAACTGTGCTGATGCCTGTAACCAGCCTGTCTACTGTAACCCCACCTGCACCGTGTCCGGACCGGCAACAGCCACTACCGGCACGCCGGTTACTTTTACTAACACCCCGGCTAACGGGGCTACCATGATCGATCTGTGGACCAGCCCCACTTCCACTAACAATGCCAGTGGCCCCTATGGCACGGTCGGCAGTACCACCAATACCAGCCTTAAACTGACTAACCCCGTTAACACCCAACTTACTTTCCAAAATCCCGGGACCTACTGGGTTTATTGCCAAGGCTACAACCGGGTGAACTCCGCCGCGTCTTACGGCCGGTGCACCGGTAACCCTTTTGGGTATCCCACCGGCTGGAGCTATTGTGGCCTCGGCAGTGCTAAACAAATCACCGTTTCCGCTCCGGCTCCGGCCACTTGCGCTAGCAATACCATTTCCACGAATGTTCCTAGCCCCTTTCAGTTAGGTAACACCGGGACTTTGACGGCTAATTTTGCCGCCAGCGGCGGTACGCTGGGAACGATTACCTGGACCCGGACTTCCGGAACCTCAGCTGACTTTACCGGAGGGACGACTGGTAGTACTGTAACTATCCGGGCCAGTGCGACGACCGTGGGCCAAACCTGCTTTACGGCCTCAGCCCCGCTTTCTCCCGGAACCAATACCTGTTCCAACACTGTTTGTGTCACCGTCGCGGCCCCTACCTGCACTTTAACCACCCCGGTTTTAAGTCCTTCCGGCACTTTTTATGTCAGTCAGGATCGCACCATTTCCACGACTTTAAACACTCTTCCTGCCGGGCAGGCCGCGACTTTTTCCTGGACCCCGACCTCCGGGGCCGCCGCCACGATTACCACTCCGACCACCAACCCGGCCACCATTCACGCCAACTACGCCGGCAGCACGACGGTAACGGTGACAGCCACCCTGGCTGTCGGGGGAGGAACTTGCACCGCTTCCACCCCGGTAACAGCCCCCATCACCGTTATCAGTCCCACCTGTACCCTGACTTTAAACCCTACCATTCCTAATCCCTTCTACTTCAACAGAAAGGGGAGCATTACGGCTATTCCGGTCATTACCGGCCCGGCCACGGTTAGTTCAATTAACTGGGTTTCTTCCAATACTGGGGCCATTACTGTCGATGACCCGTCGGCTAACCCCACGGCCATCGTTTCGGCCGTCAAAGTCACCAGCCCCCAAACGGCCAACATTAGCGCCACGGCCACCTTAACTAACGGCGGCTCCCAGTGCTCAGCCACCACGGCCAATATCCAGGTGGTACCGCCCCCCTGGTGGCAGGTGCAAGGGGGCGATGTCTATGGTACAGTGGTGGGGAGTAACATTTCCGACCGTTGTACCTCTAACTGTTTTATTGATTTAAAAAACTAAATGAAAATTAAAAAGCTCCCGATAATCTTAATAATTATTATTTTGGTCGCGGGCATAGGGGCGGGGATTGTGCTTTATAAAAGAGGTGCCTTAAGGCCGCCAATTACAAATATTACCAAAAAGAAAATTACCGTCTCCGCCGACGAACTGGCCCAGGCAGAAAAACTGGAAGAATTGCTCCAAAAGCCTGTTCAGACCGGCTCAGGGTCGGCAAAACCCAGTAAAGAAGCCTTGGAATTCATTGCCAAAAGCCGCGTTCAGCAGCGAAAAATTCTCGAGGCTGAAGCACCTAATCTTAAAATTGACTTGAACCAAGTTAAACAAGAGGCCGAAAAGTCCGGCGCCTTTACTGCGGAAGGAAAAGTCATTACTGACCCGGCTTTGGCCCGAATATTCACTTACGATCAGCAACTGGTTCAGGACGCTCGCCAAAAAATAGAAGGCTATACTACCTTTCGGATTATTTCTTTTCCGGCTGGCAAAGAAGCTGACGCCCAAAAAGCAGCAGAAACTCTCAAAGCAAACCCCAACGCCCCAATTGATGATTCCGAACAAAAAATCACCGTTATAGGTAAAGACCCGTCCTACACCCCCGGGTTAGTACCGTCGCCAACTGGTTATCAGATTAATGTCATCACCGACCAAAATCCCGGCTTAGGAAAAACTTTCATCGATTGGTATCAGCAGGTTTTGAAAAAGTATGAAATCAGCTCTTAAATTTTTATTACTCCTTGTTTTGGCCCTGGGATTTTTGACCAAGGGCGCCCAAGCAGTCCGGGCTTTTTATCCGGTTGTTCGTTACGCGGGAATTAGCGACACGACACCAATCGCTGACGGCAGCACGGTCTATTCTCTCACTGTTCAGGTCTCTGACGGCGATTGGTATTTAAGTTCCGGTGGCAACGGAAATAATATCAAAGACGCCAATGTTATCATTAACTATCAGGGCCCAAATGCAAATCCGCCAAGTTATTCAAACATGCGCGGCCAGTTCGGCTGGTCGCTGACAGGTTATTTTCCATACTGGGGCAACGGCTACAACGCCACTAAAGATCTCATAACCTGCACTGACAGCACTTATGGCACTTCAGCGGTGGGCTATGCCGCAATTTATGATGGCAGCGATTTAGGCGGTGAAGGTTACCAATATGTAGATCTTGTGGGCTGCGACACTTGGGTTAACGGAAACGGCTATGCCATGCGGAGCGTCAGTTTCTATTTTCACTTGAACACTAACTTTAGCTCTCCCTTAACCAACAATACCGTTTCCGGCTGGGGAATGAATAACCTTAATCAAACAGATGGCTGGAAAATTACTAACACGAACAGCTATTTTAATCTTCGCCAACCAATTACCCTTGGAGGACATGAATATCTTTCTGGCGGCCCGGGTACCCCACACGGCTCTGTTTATCTTTACGACTATGGCTCTCCCAATTATCAGTGGAACTATATTGCTACTGCACCGGTTGATGGCGCTGGCAATTGGTCCTCTACTTTTACCGCAGCAGCCGGTACCTTCATAACCTGGGCGGGCTACAGTCCGCCGCAATATTACCAGCAGGATTCGACAGTAACTGCCAGTTGCGGCACCCCTTACCCCTACTATTGGGAATGGTGGGCCAGCCCGCCGCAATCCTGCACCAGCATCGGTTTTTATGCCCACTATACCTGTAACGGTATTCCTGTCTACTGCGGAACGATTACCGGCTGCCCGCAATGCGGCTCTCAGGCTACCGGTAACCAAACCTGTTATGACCAGGGTTGCGGCGCCCCAATTACGCAACACCCCAACTGCGGCTTAACTGACACCACCTACTGTTATAAGACTTTTGGGACCTGTAATGTTACGGGCATTATGTCCTGCACTAGCATTTATGGTGGTACCTGGAACACCAACACTTGTAACGCTGTTGATCCCAGAATTAGTTACTGTTCCGGAAAGCAATGTGGTTATAACGGCTGCGGCGGAGAGTGCCCCCCGGGTTGCCCGTCCCCTTCAACATGCACTAATAATATTTGTTTTTGTCCTGGAACAGGTCAAGTTATCTGCTCAGGCACCTGCACAGACTTAAATAATGACCCGCAAAACTGCGGCGCCTGCAACCATAACTGCGGCTCGGGCGTTGCCTGCTACTCTGGCAAATGCGTCCCGCCGCCCAACAGCGCCGGGATTGTGGAAACAAAAGATCTGACCATCAACTATGGCTCAGGCGGCAACGGCTGGATCTCCCAAAACGGGATTTTGCCCGGCATGAACATCTTAAGCAATTCGAGTGCGCTCAATAAGAATGAGGCCAATTACCCAACCCTAATGGCCACCGTTCTCAAAAACGCCGGCATTCCCAGCCTAAAAGCTCTAACCGATTTGTTTGATGTCTGGGGATACGAGTATCCAATTGGCAATGCTGATCCGATCATTTCTGGAAATAATCGCTACCGTTTTTGGGGCACTAGCAACGATAATCTCAACAGCGTCTTGAGCCAAGCAATGGCCGATAAAACCGACACAGTTCAGGTTATCGTCCCGTGGAAAATTTCGAACTCCCAAACGATCGATACCGCAAAAACCATTCCAGCAAACATGCGGATTATTGTTTTCATTAACGGCTCGTTAACTGTTAATAAGAATATTACAACCGGGACCGGCAACTCCTCAATAATCTTTGTCCAAAATAATCCGGACGCCTTTAATCCAGGAAATTTAACCCTCAGTCCTTCAGTGTCACAGCTGGACGGCGTGTATCTTTTCCCTGGCAGCTTTGATGACGGTGCAGGGTTAGGAGCTTTGGTCGGCAACGGTTCGCTCCTGGCTTTTGGCAACTCCGATCTGGGCCTGAATCGTGCCGTCAGTGACAACAGTCTTCCGGCAGAACGGTGGATTTACCAGCCAAAGTATCTGACAATCTATCAAAACATTCTTTCCCGGCCATCCTATTCCTGGACCGAACTAACCCCTTCGGATTAATGATAAAATTGCCCCGTGAGTGTTTTGATTACCGGAGGAAACAGCCGAAGCCGGCTGACCAAAGCGAAAGAGATTTTTCCAGACGGTTTGATTGTCAACCCGACCGGAGTGGGGGAGATCCGGGAACTGGAAGGCCTTATCAGTACCGGCCAATCAGTTATTGTCGAAAACGCCCAGAATCTTACTGAAGAAGCCCAGAATGCCTTTTTAAAAACTCTGGAGGAACCTCCGGCGGGAACTGAAATTATTCTTCTTGCCGAAAACGAAGACCAGTTGCTACTAACTGTCACTTCCCGATGTTTAATCATTAATATCAGTACCGACAGGAGGGCTGGTAAGATCAGTAACCAGGAAAAACAGATTCTCGATTGGATCGAGAGTTATAACTTTGGCAATGGTTCGAAATGGGCTGAAACCGTCAAAAATCGGGGTGAGGCGATAGCCCTTATTGACACTTTAATTGTCGCTTCCGGCACCAAACACTTGCGGCAATTACTGAAGGCAAAAAAGTATTTACAGGCCAACACCAATGTCCGTTTAACTCTGGAAAATCTCTTCCTAAAATAGTAAAATATGAGGGCAGATAAAGTCTGCTTTTTATATGGCTAAAGATTCATATACTGCAGAAAACATTCAGGTCTTGGAAGGCCTTGAACCTGTCCGCAAGCGCCCCGGAATGTACATTGGCTCGACGGATGAAAAAGGTCTGCATCACCTCTTTAAGGAAATTGTAGATAACAGTGTGGATGAGGCTTTGGTCGGCTACGGCAAGAAAATTTCCGTAACCATTAACGCTGACGGCTCCCTGACTGTAGAGGATGAAGGCCGGGGAATTCCGACGGACATTAATCCTAAATATAAAGTTTCCGGCGTGGAGTTGGCCATGACCCGGCTGCACGCCGGCGGCAAATTTGACGCCAAGGCTTATGCCAAATCCGGCGGTCTTCATGGTGTCGGGGCCGCCGCCACTAACGCTTTATCTACCTGGATGATCGTGGAAGTCCAGCAGAAAGGGAAATTATTCCGCCAGTCCTACAAAAAAGGCGTTGCCGACGGACCGCTAAAGGAAATCGGTAAATCCACTAAGACCGGAACGAAAACCACCTTTAAACCGGATCCGGAAATTTTCTCAACCATCGAGTGGAATTTCGATACCATAAAAAACGAGCTGCGCAACTGGGCTTATCTGGTGCCAAATCTTTTATTTAACCTGAAAGACGAACGCTCAGAAGCGCAGTACAGCTTTTACTTTGAAGGCGGCATTAAAGCTCTAGTGGCCCATCTGAACACTAATAAACAAACTCTTTCCGATATTTTTTATGTTTCCAAAGAAGTGGAAACTGCTGTTGCCCCGGTCGGCATTGAAATCGCCATGCAATATAACAACGATTTCGGTGAAAGGCTGGAGTCGTTTGTCAATATCATCGAAACCCCAGACGGCGGCACCCATGTGGCCGGCTTTCGTTCAGCTTTGACCAGAAGTATCAATGACTATGGCAAAAAAATCGGGGCGATTAAAGAGGGTCAGGAAAGTTTTATCGGAGAAGATTTGCGGGAAGGTTTGACGGCCGTGGTGTATGTGAAGATGGCTGCTGACCGCCTCCAGTTTGAATCCCAGACCAAAACCAAACTGAATAATGCCGAAATCCAGCCGGCCGTGGCTGCCGTCGTTAAAGAAGCTCTGGATACCTATTTTGAAGAAAACCCCCGTGACGGCCGGGCCATCTTAGAGAAAGTCTTCCTGGCCGCCAAAGCCAGACTTGCCGCCCGGGCCGCCAAAGAAGCAGTGATTCGCAAAGGAGCTTTGGAAGGGTCTGCTTTGCCGGGGAAATTAGCTGACTGCCAGTCGCGCGATCCGGCTCAAAGTGAATTATTTATTGTCGAAGGGGATAGCGCGGGAGGCAGTGCCAAGCAGGGGAGAGACCGCAAGTTTCAGGCCATTTTGCCGTTATTCGGGAAGGTTTTAAACACCGAACGCGCCCGGATCGACCAGATCGTGGACTCCGATAAATTTAAATCCTTAATTATTGCTATCGGGGCGGGGATTTCCGATCAGTTTAATATTGAAAAACTGCGCTATCACCGGATTATTATCATGGCTGATGCCGATGTCGACGGCAGCCATATCATGTGTTTGTATCTGACATTTTTATACCGCCATCTGCGCCCCCTCGTCGAAAACGGCTATGTTTATGTGGCCATGCCGCCGCTTTACAAAATCGAGTGGGCCAAGGAGAAGAAATATGTTTACACCGAACAGGAAAAGGAAGAATTTACCAAAAGTTTGGGCAATATCAAACTGAATGTTCAGCGCTACAAAGGTTTGGGGGAAATGGATGCTTCGGAACTTTGGGAAACCACTTTAAACCCACAAAACCGCCAGCTGAAAAAAATCACTATCGAAGACGCCCAGCGCGCCGACGCCACTTTTGACATGTTAATGGGCGAGTTGGTCCCCCCCAGAAAAAGATTTATTCAGGCCCGAGCCAAGACAGCCAACCTAGACATTTAGCCCTTGCAAACGGCTAAACCCCATATATATAATCGTAAGCAGTTATGCAAAATCTGATTTATGCTTCTTTCGGGGCCGGATTTTTGGCCGTTGCTTACGCCCTCTGGCAGATTAATCGGATTTTAGCCCTCCCGGCCGGCACTGTGAAAATGCAGGAAATTTCTCAGGCTATTTTGGAAGGGGCCAACGCCTACCTCAAGAAACAATACTCTGTTGTCGCCGTCGTCGCTCTACTGGTCTTAGCAATACTTTATTATTTGTATGGCCCGTTTGCAGCGATCGCTTTCTTGATTGGAGCGGTCTTATCCGCCACCTCCGGCATCGTTGGCATGAGTGTTTCCGTCAGATCCAACAGCCGTACAGCTCAGGCCGCCACCAAAGGTTTGGGCGCGGCTCTTAAAGTCGGCTTTGATGGGGGATCGGTCACCGGTTTAATGGTCGCCGGTTTAGCTTTGCTCGCGGTTAGTACGGTCCTTGTCTTACCGGGCGGTAATGAAAAATTGGCCGCCTTGGGTTTTGGCGCGTCATTAATTTCCATTTTTGCCCGGATCGGCGGGGGAATCTTTACTAAAGCGGCTGATGTCGGCACGGACATGGTAGGCAAAATCGAAGCGGGGATTCCCGAAGACGATCCACGAAACCCGGGTGTCATTGCGGACAATGTCGGCGACAATGTCGGCGACTGTGCCGGCATGGCGGCGGATCTGTTTGAAACTTATGTGGTCACCATGGTGGCCACACTTCTACTTGGTAATTTGGTTTTTCCGCATTATCCGGTTTCCTCTTTGTATCCTTTGTTAATCGGCGCCGTTTCTATTTTCGGCTCCATTATTGCCACTTTCTTTGTCTCTCTGGGCAAAAAGCGTAGCATTATGGGCGCTTTGTATAAAGGTTTAATTGCCGCCGCGGTCTTTTCGGCGTTGGCTTTTTTGCCGCTGACTGCCTATTTGATGGCCGACAATGCCCTTTTTCCTTGGGTTAATTTGTATTTTGCCGCGCTTATTGGTATCGGCGTCACTGCTGCCATGGTTGTGATTACCGAGTTTTACACTTCCAAAAACTATGGCAGTGTGAAGGGAATTGCCGCCGCCAGTAACTCCGGTCACGGAACCAATATTATTGCCGGCCTGGCCGTCTCCATGAAATCCACCGCCGCGCCGGTTATCGTCATTTGCGTGGCTATTTTGCTCTCGTATTATCTGGCTAATTTATACGGCGTCGCCGTCGCAGCCACCGCAATGTTATCTCTTACCGGTATTGTCGTGGCCATTGACGCTTTTGGCCCGATCACCGATAACGCCGGCGGCATTGCCGAAATGGCCGGGCTGCCGGAAAAAGTCAGAAATGTCACCGACGCTTTAGACGCCGTGGGAAACACGACCAAGGCCGTCACGAAGGGCTATGCGATTGGGTCAGCTGCTTTAGCAGCTTTGGTTTTATTTGGCGCCTATGTTCAGGAAGTGGCGATCCGGACAGCTATGCCCCTGGTTTTCTCTTTGACTGACCCCAAAGTTTTAATCGGCCTGTTCCTGGGTGGAGCCATGACTTACTTTTTTGGAGCCCTGCTTATGGAGTCAGTCGGGATTGCTGCGGGCACCATTGTTACGGAGATTAGGCGACAGTTTAAAGAAATCAAGGGCATCATGAAGGGCACGGAAAAACCGCAGTATGGCAAAGCTGTTTCTATCGTCACCGGCGCCGCGATTAAACAGATGCTGGTTCCGGCTCTGATTCCGGTGGTCGTACCTGTTGCCGTCGGCTTTCTGCTGGGACCCGTCGCCTTGGGAGGGGTCCTAGTCGGCGCCATTGTCACCGGTATTTTTGTGGCCGTTTCCATGACGACCGGCGGGGCAGCCTGGGACAATGCCAAAAAATATATCGAAGCCGGTAATTATGGCGGCAAAAAGAGTCCGGCGCATCAAGCCGCGGTCACTGGCGATACAGTCGGGGATCCCTACAAAGATACCGCGGGCCCAGCGATCAATCCGATGATCAAGGTGGCAAACATTGTAGCGCTGCTTCTGGCTGGACTAATAGTTTAATTCGCTTTAGAAAGACCTCTAAACAGTTGTTGCGCGGCTTCAAAAATGGTAGAATATAGATGTCCCGAAAGGGTAATTTTTTTGCAAAAAAATGGACGAACAGGATAACCACAAAAACGAAGAACTAGAAAAATTCGATCCGAAAATCGGCAAGATTCTTTCTTCTGAAATCACCTCGGAAATGGAATCGGCATACCTCGATTACGCCATGTCGGTTATTGTCAGCCGCGCCTTACCTGATGTCCGTGACGGCCTGAAACCGGTGCACCGCCGGATCATTTACGCGATGCACAAAATTGGTCTGCACCATAGCAGTAAACATGCCAAATCGGCCGCGGTTGTAGGCGAGGTACTAAAAAACTACCATCCCCATGGGGACATTCCGGTCTACGACGCGCTAGTGCGTATGGCGCAGGACTTTTCCTTAAGGTATCCGCTGATTGACGGTCAAGGTAACTTTGGGTCAGTAGACGGCGATCCGCCGGCCGCAATGCGCTACACCGAGGCCCGCATGGCTGCCGTTTCCGACGCCCTTTTGGCGGACATTGAAAAGGAAACTGTCGACTTTATTCCCAACTACTCGAACACCGATGTCGAGCCGGTCTATCTTCCGGCCTTGCTGCCTAACTTATTGTTAATGGGCGCTGACGGCATTGCTGTGGGTATGGCCACTAAAATCCCGCCGCATAACCTGGGCGAAGTGGTCGACGCCATCTGCTTTTTAATTGATAAGGGTGAAGAAAATACGACTGTTGAAGATCTGGTCCAGTTTATCAAAGGCCCGGATTTTCCCACGGGCGGCATAATTTACGACCAGAAGGAAATCCTGGCGGCTTACGGCACCGGCAAAGGCAAAATTGTGGTTCGCGCGCGAACCGAGATTGAAGAGCAGAGCAACGGCAAATCCGCCATTATCGTTACAGAAATTCCTTATCAGATTAATAAAGCTGACCTGGTCGCCCGGATTGCCGATCTGGTCAAGGACAAAAAGATTGAAGGAATTTCTGACCTGCGCGATGAATCCGATCGGCGCGGAATGAGGATTTATATTGAACTAAAACGGGACGCCAGACCGCAGGCAGTGCTTAATAATTTATTTAAGCATACCGAATTACAAACTTCCTATCCGGTCAATATCGTTGCTCTGGTCGACCAGACGCCGCAAACCCTGACTCTGAAAATGATTCTGGAGGAATTCTTAAAGCACCGCCAGAATGTCGTCACCCGCCGAAGCCAATTCGAACTGAAGGAAGCCAAAGCCCGGGAGCATATTCTGGAAGGATTAAAAATTGCGGTCGACCACATCGACGAAGTCATCGACTTAATTAAAAAAGCCGCCAGCGCCGAAGACGCCAAAACGAAATTAATGGCAAAATACAAACTGACCGACATTCAGGCCACAGCCATTTTGGACATGCAGCTACGCCGTCTGGCCGCTCTCGAGAGGCAAAAGATTGAAGACGAATTGGCAATGGTGCGCGAGACAATCGCTTATCTGGAAGATTTATTGGCCCATCCGGAAAAAATTCGCAAAGTAATTAAAGACGAACTGCAGAAATTAAAAGAGAAATACGGCGACGAGCGTCGTACCAAAGTTATCAAAGGCAAGGTCGGAGAGTTTAGCGAAGAAGATCTGGTTCCCAATGACCCCATGGTCGTTACTCTGACTAAAACCGGCTATGTGAAGCGATTATCGCCCAGCTCCTACCGCGCCCAGGCGCGGGGCGGCAAAGGCGTTACCGGCATGGCTACCAAAGAAGAAGACGAAATTGAGCACCTGGTGTCTGCCAGCGCCCACGACAATATCCTTTTCTTTACCAACAAAGGGAAAGTTTATCAGACAAAAGTTTACGAACTGCCGGAAGCGGGCAGAACTGCCAAAGGCCAGGCCATCGTTAATATTATTAACACCGCCCAGGGGGAGGCCGTCCAATCAGTCCTGTCATATCCCAACACCCCAAATATCCCCAACGCCCCCAAGTATGTTTTTCTGGCTACCCGCCGCGGTACGGTTAAGAAAACCCCCATTGAAGATTTTGCCAACATCCGTAAAAACGGCCTAACCGCCATAAAGCTGGAAGATAACGACGAGCTGGTTTGGGCCAAGCTGACTTCAGGTAATGACGAAATTATTCTGGTAACCCACGACGGCAAATCCATTCGTTTTGCCGAAAAACAGGCCAAACCGCAGGGCCGGGACACCATCGGCGTCCGGGGAATTAAATTAGCCAAGGAGGATTATGTGGTCGGCATGGAATGTGCCCACGACGGCGATCTTCTGGTAGTTTCGGAAAAAGGCATCGGCAAACGCACCGAAATGAAGCAGTTTCCCAAACAGGGTCGCGGGGGAATGGGAGTTAAGGCGATGCAGATTACCCCCAAAACCGGAAAACTCGTCACCGCCCGAGCCATCGACGATAATATCGACCAGCTGATCCTGACTTCGGCCAAGGGGATTGTGATTAAACTGCCGCTCGTTTCCGTTCCCCGCTTATCCCGAGCCACCCAGGGTGTTATCCTGATGAGGTTTTCTGATAGTAGCGACCATCTCGCTGCCGTCGCCACGCTGGAAAAATAATATGCTTTCACTGGAAGCCGAACCCCGGTCTTGACACCCCCCTCTATAGACAGCTAATCTATATCCGTGTCCGAAAGTCTGAAAACCGCTTTAGCCACTATTATTCTGCTTTTCCTGGGTCTTTTCATTTACGGCAAATTCGGCCCGGGTTTACCGTTATCGGTTAGTTCGATTACCACGGCCCAGCCGGCACCGTTTACCGTTTCCGCCGACGGCAAAGTTTTAGCCAAACCGGATGTGGCCCAAGTTAACCTCGGCTTTACCACCTCTGGTAGTTCGGTATCCCAAGTCCAAAGCCAAGCTAACCAAACCATTAATAATATTTCGGCGGCTGTGAAAAAGTTGGGGATAGGGGAGAGCGACATTCAAACGACCAACTACAACCTTCGTCCCGATTACGACTATAATTCCAAGCCGCAGAGAATTACCGGATACACAATTGATGTGAATATTGAGGTCAAAGTTCGGGATTTCGGCAAGATTAATCAGGTTATCGACGCCGGGACAACCAACGGTGCCAACACGGTTGGCGGGTTACAGTTTACGGTTGATAATCCGGAAACCTATCGCGCGCAGGCCAGAAAGCTGGCCATTGATAACGCCGAGAAGAAAGCTGCCGAAATTGCGGGGGAATCCGGCATCACTTTGGGCCGTCTGATTAATGTTTCCGAAGGCAATACGGCCACTCCCCAGCCATTGTACATGGACAAGGCGGTTGGTTTGGGCGGCGGAACTGCTCCGTCTGTTCCGACCCAAATCGAACCCGGAACTTCGGAAATTTCCGTCACGGTCACATTAAGCTACGAAACGAGGTAGTCACTTTCCGTGGAACTGCTCATGAATCTCCTTAAGTTTTTTATTGGTCACATGGGTATAAATCTGCGTGGTCGCCACATTCTTGTGGCCCAACATTTCTTGTACCGATCGTAAATCCGCACCATTACTTAGAAGATCCGTGGCAAAAGTATGGCGCAAAGTGTGCGGCGTGGCGGCCACCGGAATTTTGGCCAGCCGGACATACTTAGCAATCATCCTTTCGACAGACCGGGGGGTTAACCGCATCTTGTTTCCGCCGTCAGTTTCGTCCCGTTTACCCGAATATCGTATGAATAACGGGCGTGCCTGATCCTGACGCGTTGTAAGGTACCTAGAAAGGCTTTCAGCGGCGGCAGTAGATATAAATACCACCCGGGCCCGGCCGCCTTTGCCAATAATGCCAAATTCCCGGGTATCCAGATTGATTTTGTCCCGGTCCAGTTTTGTCAGTTCGCTGACACGCAAACCAGTACTGAATAATAATTCCATAATGGCCCGGTCCCGCAAACCCTCAGACTTTGAAGTATCCGGCTGGACTAACATCTGATTAAGATGGTCGCGGGTCAAAAACTTTATTTGCCGGTCCCGGTTTTTTCCCAGTTCAATCAGATCCGGGGCCAGAGTTTCAACATTTTTTTTCGTCAGGAACCTTAGAAAGGCTCTTAAAGCAATCAGAAAATAATTCTGGGTGTTCTTGGCCAGCGGTCCTTTAATCGGGTTCACATAGCGGCTTAGGTAAAGCCGGTATTCCCGAATGATATCTTCAGATAATTGGTTTGGCCGAAGCGGCTTATCCTGGGAAGCCAACCAGCCCGCAAAGCTGCCTAAGTAGTAGCCATACATCTTAACGGTTAAAGGGCTCAGGCTCCGGTCAAGCTCGCAGTACTCCAGAAAGTCAGTGATGTACTCCACCAGGAGTTTGTCACTAGTCATAGTGAAGCATTAATTTTAGCCTGTTATAACAAGATATTTTTCTCACCCGTGCCGGAAATGTCACCCTATAGTAGGGAACAACCAGGTCCAGAAATCTGGGGAATAATAAGAAATTAATTGTCAGACCCACAGGAATAATTATAAACATTTGCCATCCTTAATGCGCCAGACCTATGAGGCCCAGGAACCACTTCCCCCAGACCCCAGCTTCGGTCGCGTCGTTAAAGATACAATTTACGACATAATCACTTTACTGCTCCCGGGTGCCGGCGTCAAGAGAAAAGGTTCCTTTAAGGCATTAACTATTTAGAGACAATTAAAGAAAAGAAAAGAAAAGAAGAGAACCTCTCTAATGGTTTTAAGTCCGTCGCCACTGTTCTCTAATGGAAGATCACATAAGAAACTTAAGTATCTTAAGATGCTTAAAACGAAAGCCATTATCGAGCCTTTATCTGGAAGAGGGCTACGGGCGCTACTCTACTTTGGAGCCTAACAATGCACTAATCGTTAACTTTTGAGCGTAATAATATGCAATTTGGCCTTTATTATTCCCGCAAAGAATAGAGCGTCAATACGGGCTAATTTCGTTATTTCGAGCCTGTCTTCTTCCGTTTTGCCTCTGCAGTGTAAGAACCAGAGTTGAGGGCGCGGTAAGATCTAGCGCCGTGTTACGCTCCGCTATTTTGTTTTGTGCTCAATAAAACCTAGATTAATAGTTAAATAAGGCATAACTTTGGAGCGTAGCAAGGCCCTATAGTCGTAAAACCGAGCGTAGCTTTCGGGTTTTTTGCGGACCTCACTGCTTGCACCGAGAAGCGAAGCGACCGAGGTGATATAGTTTGATATCTGTGAAAAATAGGAGCACAACCTCGTGAAAGAATATCCCCGCTAGCCTCAGCTTGGTCCTATAGTTTTTGTTTCTCTCACTCTCCTATCCGCCCCATTGGGCCGCAAAAATTGTGATCAGAAAAACAAAAACAGCCACAAAAACAAATTCATTAGCGATGCGCCGGTTTAATCTTTCATCAAAATGGTACTGGATGATGCCCACCATTTCGTAAAAAATGGCCGTCAGAAAAAGAGCGACAATAGAGATCCCGACCGGCCAGAAAGACAAAATCCAGGCCACCTCGCCAAGAATGATCGTAGCAATAAAAGAATAATTTATAGTTCTCTCCCCGATCTTCTCTTCAAGAGTGGCGCTCCAAACCGCCTGGAAAATCAGCGGACCGGAAATAAGCATCACAAAAAAGAAATCCAGAAAACCGCTTAAGTGAAACGAAAACAGGACAATATAAAGCAGCAGAGCCGAGGCGACGGTCACCAGGAAACCAATAGAGTGCGCTACCCGTAGCAATTGAATATTTCGGATAGCAGCAACATTATAGATGTTAGCCGTTAAAATGCTGGCATAATACCCCACCACGAAACCAGCCAGAAATAAAAGTCTTACCGCCAAAGACAAAAGCATGCTAGTATCTGAAGAAACGGAAACAGTGGCAATCGTATCGAAACCCGACGGTAAAAGCGGAAAGGCCAGGGCCGAGCCCAGAGCGAACATTGCCGGCAGGATCGGTAAAGTCAGCCACTCTACCCCATTAAAGTCCTCGTCCTTAAGAGCCCAGATGGTGACGGCAATCGAGGCTAAAGCAAATAAAACGACCCGGAAACGCCACTGCAAAAAAACTCCCAGACCAGCCCGGCTCAAAATAATTCCCGCAAGCAAAACGAAAGTCGCAATGACAAACTTTTGGCGCTTTGACATACTTCAAGCGTTTAGCGGGAAGCGCTTAGTGTTTAGTTTTTTTCTTGACGCTTTCCGCTTGACGCTTCATGCTCTGTTTAATGTGGTGGGTAATCGCTATCGCCAGCCCGTCAGCCGCATCGTCAGGCTTAATAATTTTATCCATTTTAAGAATTTGCCGGACTCCTTCCTGAATCTCCTTCTTCTTGGCCCGGCCGAATCCCGTAATGGCAAACTTGACAGACAGTCCTTGGTATTCAAAAACGGGGATTTTATATCTGGCCGCCTCGGCCAAAACCACCCCTCTCGCCTGCCCGACAGCAATGGCGGTTTTGGCGTTAATGCCAAAAAACAGCGCTTCGATCGCCAAAACATCCGGTTTGTGTTTGGCCAGAATTTTACCAATTTCTCCCTGAAGATATAACAGCCGCTCGGGCATCGGTGTTTCCAATGAGGTTTCCAGACAGCCGGCATCTACAAAGGTCAAGGCATCGGCCTTACCATTTCTGATTAAACCGTAACCCAAACGGGCCGTGCCGGGATCAATACCAAGAATTAACATAAGCTAAATTTCCCTTTCACTGCTTTCTGACCAGTTGCGCATCGCCGGAGTTTCAACGGGAGGCACTAGCGTATCAGGGTGCGTCGCCTGAGGCTCAGGTTCTTTACTTTTTGGTTCTTTTTTCCACAATTTATAAAACTTTTCGCGCAAGCTGCCAGGTTCGGGCGGAACATACAATTTATCCCAACCTTCAATGAATGTTTCCGTTTTTTTATCGGGCGTTGACATAAATTTCCTGGACATCATCTAAGCTGTCCAGGGCCTCCAATAAATTATTTAACTTTGACTTCGTTTCTTCATCAGCCACCTCTACCATGGTTTCCTTATTCGGCCGGAATACCAAGCTCCCTGATTTACCCAAAGCTTCACTAACCTGGTGCAAGTCCTCAGGACTAGTATAGACGAAATTGTCCTCCACATCGAGAGCTCCGGCTTCGACCGCCTTTTCAAACACCGCTTCGCCGTTATCCGCTTCAATTTCCCCTACCCGGGTAAAAAGATAGGAAACTGACCCGGGCGTGCCCAGATTGCCGCCATGTTTATTAAAAAGGTTGCGGATTTCCGACGCAGTGCGGGTGTTATTATCCGAAACCGCTTCAACTATTACAGCTGCCCCGCCTGGGCCAAAACCTTCAAAAACCGCTTCTGTCAGAGCTGCTCCTTCCCCTTTTCCGGCCCCTTTATCGATTGCCCGCTGAATGTTTTCCTTGGGCATGTTAGCTGCCCGAGCTTTGTCGATGGCCAGCCGCAACCGGAAGTTAAAGTTCGGGTCAACGCCTCCACCCTGCCGGACAGCGATGGAAATCGCGTTGCCCAGCTTAGTAAAAGCCGCGCCACGTTTGGCGTCATTAGCGCCCTTGTCTCTTTTAATTGTGGCCCATTTTGAGTGTCCGGACATACCGATATTATCCTATGATCTCTTGACTTTTACAATGTATCCCCTACAATTCCTTAAGTTTATTTACTGCATGACCAACCTCTGCGACGACGCTATCAAGGCCGCCCTCTGTAATGACTGGAAACTCGCTGTTGACCTCAACACCCGGATACTTAAGGAAAAGGATAACGAAGCTGATGTTGACTGCCTCAACCGTCTGGGGAAAGCTTATTTGGAGCTTGGTGACAATAAAAAAGCCGCTACAATCTTTCGGAAAGTTTTAAAAATTGACCGCTACGATTCCATCGCCACCCGCAACCTGTCCCGGGCGCTCTCAACAACCCCGTCTAAAAAAACTCCCCATCCCGCCTGCACTCCCACGGTTACCATCAGCTCTTCACCCAATTTTCTGGAAGAGCCGGGCCGCACCAAGTTAGTCGCCCTGGTGAATCTGGCACCCATGCGGACTTTGCTGAGACTCAACCAGGCAGACCAGGTTCATTTGGAATGCAAACGACACACGGTTGTGGCCACCGACATCGAAGCAAACTATCTTGGTTCTCTGCCCGATGACCTGGGCCACCGCCTGGGAATTTTGATTAAAGGCGGCAACCGCTATACCGCTCTGGTAAAATCCGTTTCCAAAAGCCAGCTAATTATTTTTATCCGGGAACTCTCCAGGGTCAAAAAGTTTGCCGACACGCCCTCGTTCGTCGGAAGCAACCAGGATTATTTCAGCTTTATTCGTGACGAACTATTAACCGAAACGCCGCCGGTTACAGAAACGGAAGATGATGAGAGTTCGATTACTTCTAAACTTCACGCTGACGAGGAACCTGAGGCAACTTAATTACGCCGAACAAACTGCCCTTTCGTTTCTTAATCTTCTCGATAATTTCCGGAGCGTGCAAATCTCCTAAGCTCCGCCAAGCCAGGACACCGGAGAGCATAAAAATTATCGCAAATATCAGGATTATATTCATTTTGTTAAATAATCAGCGTAATTTTGGCCCAGCATAACGGTCACTGCCGCCCGGCTGCCGTCGTCTTTCTTTTCTATTTTACACCCGTAAATAGCAGCAATCCGGCTGACGGTGAGCGAAGAAAACGCGGTGCTGTCTGCTTGAATTTGGCAGGTGGGCAAAGCCGGTTCCCGGCTGTCGACATTAACCACCGTTAACCCGATATTGGAAAGCAGTCGTTGGGCCCGGCTGCCCAGTCCGGTGGCTTCGGTCGTGTTAATAACTTCGACCCGCAAATTTTCATCCTGCAGGCGGCTTTCAGAAAACATCCCTGAAAGGGCGCTATCTACCTCTTCTTTTTCTAAACTGATCGCTGTCGAGCCGTCAGCCAACACTAACGGCGAAGCCACTTTTTCCAAATCGACAGATTGTATCTTGTCAAAACGCACCCCGGCAAGGTCGATTGCCAGTTCGAGCCGGTCTAAAAGACTGATATTTGATTTGGCCTCAAATAGAAACTCCGGCGAAAGAAAAAAGGTCTTAAGGTCTCCCAGAGTTCGGTTTGTGTAATAATAACCGTCAACCGGCACGCCCAGATATTCCTGCACTGTTCCGGCCAGAGTTTCCCCTCCGCGATGGTCCAATTCTCCTGCCGGATAAACCGAAGAAACTTTATATTGCCCGTAGCCATGAATCACTTCCGTAAGATATAAATCACCCGGCAATTTGACGACAACAGCGGATTTACCGATCTGGTTATAGGAAACCAAAACCGTCTGCCGACCTCCAAGAACAATATTGATGCGATCATAATGAGTATGAGTTCCTTTTAGAAGCGATGGCAATAGTGGCAGGGCTTTCCAAACGCCTAAAGCCAAGCCACCGAGAATTAACAGAAGGATTAGGCCACCATAAAAATTCCCCCCTTTGCGCCGATGGGCAGATCTGCGTCTCATTTATTCCTTTATTGTAGCCAATCCGCTTTCAGTTTTGCAAACCTTTTTTCACGAATGGCCTTCCGGATTTTCTTCATCAGCTGGTCCATGAAGTACAAATTATGAATTGTCGCCAAACGATAAGCCAATAGTTCTCTAGCACGGAATAAATGATGAAGGTACGCCCGGGAATAATTTTGGCAAGTATAACAATTACACCCCTCCTCTATAGATTTTTTGTCTAAAGAATAAATACTTTTATTGATATCTACCGTGCCGTTTTTAACCAGCAGCCAGCCCATCCGGGCGATCCGGGTCGGGTGAACACAGTCAAAAATATCGACTCCCCGCTCAACTCCCTCAAAAATATCGTCTACTGTCCCGATACCCAGCAAATGCCGGGGTTTTCCCGGATGTAAATGCGGGTGAATCCAGTCAAGAATTTCTTTCATTTTTGCCTTGGAAACCAGGGCTCCGCCAACCCCGACACCAAAAAAATCATTCTCCGAAACAAATTTAGCCGATTCGATCCGCAAATCTTCAAACGGGCCTCCTTGTATGACGCCAAACATGGCCTGTGAAAGGCCATCCCGAGCTTTAGCAAAGGATCGCATATGATTAAGTGATCTTAATTCCCAGCGATGGCTTCTTTTCATTGAAAGCTGGGTGTATTCGTAGTCATGTAATGGGCTGGTACATTCATCCAAAGCGACAATAAAATCTGAGCCTAGTTTCTGCTGAGTTTCCACCGAAATTTCCGGCGAAAAGAAGTGCACTGTCCCGTCAATATGCGACTGAAAAGTCGGGCCGTCTTCTTCAATTTTGCACAGTTTGGTCCGCACCACCAGTTCTTTGGGATCAACCGCGATTGTTTCTCCCAAAACCATGTCCTTGGCAAACAGGTCAATCATTTTGCCGACCTGGTGTTCAATGCCAAAACCCAAACTGAAAACCTGAAACCCGCCCGAATCTGTCAGAATTGGCCGGTCCCAGTGCATAAACTCATGCAGTCCCCCCATCTTGGATACCGCATCCGCTCCCGGGCGAAGATATAAATGATAAGTGTTGGCCAGGATCATTTGGGTTCCGATTTTTTCGAGATCTTCCGGAGTCAGAGATTTGACACTGGCCTGTGTTCCGACCGGCAAAAAAACAGGGGTCTCCACTACTCCATGAGGCGTGGTTAGTTTTCCAACCCGGGCGCGTTTATCTGAAGCGGTAATTTCAAATTTAAACACGCCATATTATGGCATTACGGCTTTTGCGAAGCAATCTCGTTCAGCTTTAACCGGCCCTTTCTTCGTCCGGTCAGAAATTTCATGTTCTCCCCGAATCTCCTGCGGGTTTTTTCGGGACCGAAACTAAGGTTCATCTTAGTGCCTGGTACTTAACTCCGTTATTTTAGCAAAATCATCGTCGCCTGCAATCCGGTTAAAGCGTTCAAAGCCGCATTTGACGCAGCGGTGGGTTAAGACAAATTCCCCGGTACGCCGGGTGGTAACGGCCACGGGTTCCATTAAACCCTGGCAGGAATTGGCCCGGTCGCCGGGCATATCGCTATCCACGTGCTTGCTCCAAAGACAGTATGGGCAGTGGTTGCGGTAAGAACCGCCATATTTAATTGGTTCTACCTTTTTACGGCAGTGTTCGCAAACGAACGGGTCATTCCTGGCAATAAATTTAGGCATCCTCAGTAATTTTCAATTTACAATTGAAAATTTTCATTGTTACTGTACTTCTCTTCTCGCTTGCTTAAGATAAGTTGCTGTCCGCACCTTGTCTACTCCCAGAGAGTCCAGGACCCGGTGGCTCATGGACAGCCCGGCTTCAAGCTCCGGCGAAACCACCGCCGTGGCCCCCAAAGCGTAGAGCCGCCGGTGGTCTTCTTCAAAGTGCGACCGGCAGACAATCGCGACGCCCGGGCGAAGGTTCAAGGCGTTTTCAATAATTAATTCCTGAGAATAACGGTCCGGCACTGCCACCATGACTGCTTTCGCCCGACCGATACCGGAAAAAGCCAGGACTTCCCGGTCGGTCGGATCACCCAAAACTGTGGGGACCCCGGTTGCTGCCAGTTCCGAAGTAACATTGTGATTATAGTCCACCACGACATAGGGCACGCCGGCCATAGCCAGAATTCTCGTGATATGTTTTCCTACCCGGCCGTGGCCGCAAATGACCACATGATCGGAAAGTTCCACTTCCGAATGTTCCTTGCGGTAATGATCAAAACTGGAGAATAAAAGGTCGTAGAGCCGGGGCGACCAGCGCGCTGCCAGTTTTCGCAGATCTTCATAAACGGACACCGCTAAACCAAGCTGCCAGGGTGTCACCATCATTGTTAAAATTGTCACCGCCAGAATTAAAGAGTAGGTGTTTTGGTCTATCAAACTTCCGGAAAGCCCGAGGCGAGCCACCACAAAAGCAAATTCTCCTACCTGAGTTAAAGATAAACCAACCTGTAAAGCCGTTTTTAAATGGTATTTGAAAAACAGAGTTACCGCCAGGCTGACGACAAACTTTACAAGAATTACCAAGAGGGTAAATTTAAGAACCATTAACCAATTAGCTGCCAAAAACTGCGGCGAAACCAAAACCCCGAGCGTCACAAAAAAGACCACGGCAAACACATCCCGCAGGGGCCGGATCTCGCTGAAAATCGCGTGCTGCGAAGCTCCCTCAGCAATTAATAGCCCGGCCAGAAACGCCCCGAGAGCAAAAGACAGACCAAAATAACTGGTTACTGCTGCCGAAAGCAAGACCAGCCCTACAACAGCAATTAGAAGCACTTCCCGACTGCCGGTTTCTGCTACCTTGGTTAAAAGCCTGGGCACAATCTTTTTGCCGAGAATTAAAACGAGGTACAGTAAAACCGCTGCCTTAAGAAGCGAAAAAGTCAGGGCGGAAACCATCGAGTTAAGCGAACCGCCCACGGATATGGCGGGCAAAACGGTTAAAATCGGCACGACCGCCAGATCCTGAACCAAAAGCCAGCCAACCATAATTTCCGACGGGAGCGTATCGAGCTCTCCCCTTTCCGACAGCAGCTTCACGACAATCGCCGTCGATGACAGAGAAAACACTACGCCGGTAAGGATCGATCCGGTAAAGAAGGAGAAAATTATGGTCGTTAGAACCATCTGGATAATAGCTCCGAAAACGGCAATATTGCGCACCCGGCTAAGCCTGCGGAAAGAAAATTCCATCCCCACGACAAACATTAAAAAAGCCAGCCCCAGATCTGCCAGTTCGTTAAGATCCGCTGTCTGGAAAACCGGACCGAGGATAATTGTCGAAATTAAACCGGCCAGAAGATAACCGGTTAAAACAGGCTGATTAAGTTTCTTGGCAACCCAGGCGCCTAAAAAAGCCACCAGGAAAACTACCAACAGAGATACCATCAATTTATTCTAAACCAAATTTATCTCATTAGTCTACTTTGACCAGCTTATCTAATGCACTCTGAAGATCGGAAGGCAGCGGCAAAGAAAATGACATCACTTCGTCCGTTACCGGATGACGAAAAGTCAGTGAAGCGGCGTGTAAAAAAAGCCGCGGACACCAGGTTAGATCCTGTTTCGACTGTTTTCTTCCTGCGTAAATCGGATCAGAAACGAGGGGATGGTTGAGGTATTTTAAATGAACCCGAATTTGATGAGTTCGGCCCGTTTTCGGTTCGCATTCGAGGTAAGTGAACTTAAAATTCTTAAGATCCTTAAGATAGTTAAGCATCCGATATTTCGTTTCCGCCTTTCTTCCTCCGGGAAAAACACCAAAATGCATCCGGTTAAAGGGATTGCGTTCAATTGGGGCTTTTATCGTGCCAGCGGCGGGATAGACTTCCCCGTGAACCAGGGCCAGGTACTTTTTGGTCGTTTCCCGGTTTTTAAATTGATTCTTTAAGTTCTCGAATGCCTGGGGAGTCTTGGCGATTACCAGTACACCTGAAGTGTCTTTATCTAACCGATGGACAATACCCGCCCGGCTGGCAAACTCCTTTTCTATTTCCGTTACAATTTTAAATTTTAAATTTAAAATTTTAAATTCCGCGAAATCCTGAATCGTCTCTGATTTCGCGGCTGTTTCCGCCCGGTTAACTACCACTCCCGCAGGTTTATCAATCACCAGAAGTGCGTCGTCTTCGAAGATAATTCGTGGAGACATTAGCGCTCCCGCTTCTTTTCGCAGGATAAACAAAGGGTGGCTGTCGGCATAGCGGCCAAACGGTCCGTATCAATCATCTTGCCGCAGCCTTCGCAGATGCCGTATTTACCGATTTTAATCTTTGTCAGAGCCTTGCGGGTCGAAACCATCACGAGGTTTAATTGCTGTTGCATGGCGGCGACGCGTTCATGTCCGGCCTTGGCTGCTGCTTCCGTATCCTCCGATGCCCGATCCAAGAGCCGGGAATTATCCGCGAACGGATCTTCTTTTTTAAGATCATGCAGCCGGTGTTCCGCGTCGCGGTGTTTCTCTTCGAGGTAGGTTTTAATCTGTTTTAATACCGATGCAGGAAACTTGACCATAAAGACAATGCCGCTAACAGCAATTATCGCCAGGTAAATAACCTTTTCCGCGCTGCCAGTAGCTTCACCAAGTATTAAAAATGAACTCAGGAAAAAAATCAAGTAGGAAGACATAAAAAGCCCGGGGCGACGCGCTAAATCAACCAATTTGGGGCTAGCATTAATTTTATAGTTAAGAGCCAAAAGGAGTGCGGCAATGGCGGCAAAAATAACCAGCATTGCCGGGAGAAGATATTTCGGGGCGCCCACCAAACAACCGTCAAGAAAACACCCTGCCCAGCCGACGGTAACCGCCCAGGAGAAAGCCAGAGCAAAATAATCCAGAATCAGAAGGCTTTCCAATTCTAAAATGTGCGAGCTTACCATGGCGGCGACTAATCCTCCGGCAAAACCCCAGGGAAAAGACAGCCCGGCGTAATGATTAAACAGAAAAATCCGCGACGGATCTGCCCCGAACACCTCCCAGTGGGAAAAAACATAGCCCAGCCGGGCAAAGATTATGGCGACAAAAATGGTTAAAATAAAAGTGTCGAAAACTTTTTCTTCCGGCAGACCCTTTTTGCGGGCCTGCTTCCAAACCAGAAATGAGGCCAAAAGAACCGCCAGGCTTAAAAAAACCCCAAAGCTGTAAATAGTGACCGGGCCGACCCTAAGAAGAACTGGAAGCATAAGTTTCTCTATTATACTTTATCGCCAGGATCAAAAGGATTATGCCGGTAAACATCATCACAAACCGTACGCCGATAACATCCGCCAAGGCTCCGGACAGGACAATCGGCACCACTCCGGCCAGACCAATCACTGAAGAAACTACTCCGTAAACCCGGGAGCGAATCTCGGGAGGCGTATTTTCCTGAATTAAGGTGTTGACCGGAATATCTAAAAAAGCATTGGTAAAACCAAGGGTCAGAAGAATTACCAGACTGATCGGAATTACCGGTAAACCCGTCGGGCCAGCCAATTTATCCACCAGAGAATAAATTATCAAGACCAGCGCTGCCGCTAAAAAGCCGCCCTGAATCAGGTTTTCCCGTTTAAAGCCACCCATAAATTGACCGATGGAAACCGCCCCCAATACCATCCCGGCGGCCGCCGGAGCCATGACCAAAAGCGAAACATCTGTGACCGGCAAATGTAAAACCTGGTCTGCAAACCCCGGAGCAATGACCCCTAGGATCCCGATGGTAATCTGAGAGGCTCCTAAAAGATAAATTCCCCGCCGGACAACCGGATTATGATAAAGATAATCCAAACCTACCAGAAAGTCGCTGAAAAGTTTGGCAAAATCCAATTCCCGGTGGGTTTGAGTAAATTCCCAAACCGGTTTTCCCGGAAGTCTGCTGGTGAAAACCGAGGCAACTAAAAAAGCCATCGCCACGACCATGAATGTCCACTGCGGCCCGAAAAGCTGCAGAAACGGTCCGGCCAAAACATTACCCACAATTACCGAAGCAAAAAAAGTCACGGAAAAAAGGCTGTTAGCCGTTAAGAGGAGTTTTTGATCCTTAACCACTTCATGGATCGTTCCCGCTTCCGCCGGGAAGAAAAACTGGGTAATAATACTAATTAAAAAAACCAGGGAGTAAAGCCAGCCAATTGTTTCTGCCGAGACCAGAAACGCCAGCACCGCCAGAACGCGCAGGAAATGGGAGAAAAACATTACCGGCTTGCGCCCCCAATGGTCTACCAGAACGCCGGCTAAGGCTCCCAAAAAAATGTTAGGGATTGTCACCAGCAGGACAACAACCGAAACGGCGGAATTGCTCCGGGTAATTTCATAAATTCGGATCATGAGGGAGAAAAAGAGCAGATTTAAAAACACCTGAGATAGCAGTTGGGAAAGCCAGAGGTTACGAAAGGCATCGATCTTCAGAACTTGAAAAAAAGTAATATTCTTCAAAGCCCGGGCCATCTTAAGCAAAATATTAGGCCCCAAATACGGGCCCAAATAAGATTAACAAACCTGGCAGAAATTGACAAGGGCTGCTATACTAAAAAAACAACTTAAAAAGATGACGCTAACGGCGCACTCGATAATTGCTGCGGCTATCGTTTCCAAAGTCACTAATCCCGCCATTGGTCTACCGCTCGTTTTTACTTCTCACCTGCTTTTGGACAAGGTTCCCCATTGGGACATTATGACCAATAAGAACAAGAGTCACCAGCGGATTGCTCTGGAAACTTCGGCTGATATTATCCTTGGTTTTGTTGCTGCCGCCGCCTTTTATCTTCTTCGGGGACCATCTGTTGATCCGGCGTATTTCTTTATCGCGATCTTGGTGGCCCAGTCTCCTGATCTTCTGGAAGCACCGTATATTTTTCCCCGCTTTGACAATCCCGTTTCCAAAGGTGTTTACAAATTCCAGCACTATATCCACGATCTCTGGTTTGACGCACGGCTTATGGCCCCATGGGGAGTAATTTCTCAGGTGGCGGTGGCCGGAGCTTTCCTGCTTTGGAGCCTTACTTAGCCCGTTCGACGTATTCTCCTGAATCGGTATTTACCACGACCATTTCTCCCTGATTAACAAACATGGGAACTTTAATGCGGGCGCCGGTTTCAAGAACCGCGTCTTTGTAGATATTAGTCACTGAGTTGCCTTTATAACCCGGTTCGGTGTCGGTAATTTCAAACTTCATTTTTAGCGGTAAGGAGACGGAAAGCGCTTGGCCTTCATACATTTTTAGGTCTACCTCGGTACCCTCTTTAAGAAATTTTGCTGCCTCGCCGACCAGATCCTGAGGGGTCTCAAACTGTTCGTAAGTTGAGGGTTCCATAAAAACTAAATTGGCACCGTCACGGTAGAGGTACTGCCCGCGCTTCTTTTCCAGAATTACCTCGGAAACCCGAGCCCCGTTAATAAAAGCCTTTTCGATCGTGGTCCCCGTTTTTAAATTGCGGATTTTTACTTTGATGGTTGCCGTTCCCCGGCCCATTTTGACATGCTCGTACTTAAGCACGACCCAAGGTCCGTTTCCGACTAACGGATCCTCGAAGACGGTCCCTGACCGCAACTCAGTCACCCCAATCATGGCCATACTATTTACTATTACTTACTATTACGCTTTACCCGGATTAACCCCGAGCACGGCACTATTTGTACACCCTGACGCTCTATTTCGTCAAGGAATAAATTCATGCCTAGCGAATCCGAGCTTATGTGCCCGGCGACAACCATGTTCACATGATACTTTTCCGACTCTTTGCGATGTTCCTCCGAGGCATGCATACCCACAATGGTCCCTACTCCAGCCTGGGCCAGTTTTTCGTAAATTTGCGGCGACCCTTCTGTTCCGCCGGTGATCTCAATCGGAGCCACCTTACCTGCCCGTTTCTTCGCATCGCCCACAAAAATCATCGGCCCAGCTTTACCGCGGGTAGCTTCCTGGTACTCTGGAATCGTCATCAAAAGATCAACGACTTCGCCAACGGTTTCCGGTTTTTCTTTCTCAAACAATTTCTTTAAAAAGTCATAGACTAAATTATCAGTAAAAGTATGGGCGCACATCATCGCAAAGCCCAAAAGCCTGGCAGCATCAACATTCTGCTGATGATTGGCCGGTGAAATACGGCGGCGAACCTCACCCATTCGCTCGCCCAGCAAATGTTCGGCCACATTTACCGGCACGCCATAACTTCCTAAAATATCCACATTCAAATCCATAACCTCATGAAGCGCCGACCAACTCTCACCTTCAGGATGATGAGAAATTAATAAATCAACTCCGCCCAGCCGATCTGCCAAAACTACTTCACCAGTATAAATATCGATGCCAACTAAAATTTTTTTAATAACTTTATTTCTGTTACCAAGAAGGATCCGGGAGTCAACATAGGGATTAACTAAGTTTTCTTTATCAAAATATTTCTTCTGTTTTTCCGGCAGTTCTTCATATTCCTTTTTGATACGGGCCAAATATTTCTCCACCCCCGCCTTGCCACGGGGATCTGCGGCAATCGCCATTTTTAAACCCAGCAGATAGATATCTTCCAACGTCATAATTATATTTTATCAGATTTGACGGGTGGCAGCGAGACAGATGCCTTAAACGCGAAACTGAGCGGCGAGCGCACGACTACTGGAGTACGCAAGCTTAGCGGTTGAGCGCCTTAAGGGTGGTCGAGCAGACAGGACCCGTCAAATCTACTCTTCGGAGCTCCAAGTATCCAGATCCTTCCAGTAAATGTCCCCGGCCACACCAAGAAGCGAGGCACATTTTTTTAGGCAATCGGAGGCGGCGGCTTTAAGATCGTCGGCAATGCTAATCGCTTCCCCGGTGGCCCGGTTAAACTTGATATCTGCCCCGCCGTATTGGGCTTTGGTGATCTGTTTATCGTTTATCCGGACCGTGAGTTCTCCCCGCACCCAAACCTGTTTTTTGCCGATTTCCTGCTCCCAGATCTGAAAATCCCAGTCCCAGCCAAAAGCCTGGTTAAGCAGGTTGACCACATAGCCTATTTCTACATAGGACAAGGGCTTTCCTCCGGGTCCCGGCCGCGTTTTGACATATTGGGGCGGCGTTTTCTGCGTTAAGAAAGTTTCCTGAGCTTTATTGAGATTTTTTGGCAGCTCACTCGGTTTCTCGGGCATGCTCGAATGATAGGATTTATATGTTAGAGAGAGACTATAAGAATGCTATAATTAGGTATACTTGGCGCGGTGTTGGAATGGTAGACAAGCCAGTCTCAAAAACTGGTAGCCATAATAGGCTGTGAGGGTTCGACTCCCTCCCGCGCCACAAAATATTTTTCTACTTAGGTCTTGGCTAAAAGCTTAAACTGCATCATCGCCCCGTTAAACATGTAATTTATTTCGCGAAGCGCCCCGTTGCGGTGTTTATCGATTGATAAGGTAGTCGGAATTTTGTCTCCCGGGGCCAGGTCTTTGGTTTCTTCGCCGCGATATAAAAACATCACCACATCCGCGTCTTGTTCGATTGATCCCGATTCCCGCAGATCCGCCAGTTGCGGTTTTTTGGAGCCACGCGCCTCTACTTGCCTATTCAACTGCGAAGCAGAAATGACAGGAATGCGTAGCTCTCTAGCGAGGTTTTTTAGAGCCTGGGAAACAATTGACACCTCTTGGACCCGGGACTCGAGACTGCGTCCTGGGTTAACCAGTTGCAAATAGTCTACTAACAGTAGTTTTAATCCGTGTTCCATCTGGAGCCGGCGCGCTTTGGTGCGCATTTCCATGAGAGTTATGCCCGGCGTGTCATCAATAAAAACGGGGGCTTCAGCCAAAACTCCCATCGCGTCCTGCAGTTTGTCTAAATCCTCATCGTCCAGTTTTCCGGTCTTGAGTTTCCAGGCGTCGATACCGGCCTGCATGACCAAGAGCCTGTCGCCCAGTTCCTCTTGGCTCATTTCCAAGGAAAAGACCCCCACCGGCATTTTTTCCTTCACCGCCACATGCTGAGCGATGTTTAACAGAAAAGCTGTTTTACCGATGCCGGGCCGAGCCGCCAGAATGACCAAATTGCTTTCCTGAAACCCGGCTAACACATCATCCAGATCTTTCCAGCCAGTCGGCACTCCCCGAAGACCCGCTCCTCGCTTTTGAATCTCATCCAGCCGGTCAAAACTCCGGGTCAGAATATCTTTCATTGAAACAAAATTGCGCTCCAGGTTCTCCTGAGAAATGCTAAAGATTTTTGATTCCGCCTGGTCCAAAACATCCTGCAGATTTTTTCCGGAATCAAAGGAAAGTTCGGTCACAGCCGCCGAAGCCGCTATAAGCTGGCGTTTAGCACAAAGTTCCCGGATGATTTTGCCGTACTCTTCCACATGAGCCGAAGTGGGAACCACGGCCGTCAGTTCCGTCAGATAGGTTGAGCCGCCGACATCTTTATAGGTTTTCAGGCCTTTCAGTTTTTCGGTTAAAGTCAGAAGATCAATCGGGCGACGTTCTTCGTAAAGGGCCAGCATCGCCGAGAAAATTTGTCCGTGGCGGTCTTCATAAAAATGCTCGGGGCGCAAAAAACCGGCCACTTCGACAATGGCATTTTTGTCAATTAATATTGCCCCGAGGACAGACTGTTCTGCCTCCAGGCTATGAGGAGGAATTTTGGGATCGGCCATTTATTCAAGTACGACTACTGTCGTGGTCTCCGGCAGTTTTTCGGCAGAAGTAACTAGTTTCGCTTGGGCGACAGCCTGTTCTGTCCCCATTTGTTTCAAAAATTTTGCCCGGTTTTCACTGTTTCCGATGGGCACCACTATCTGGGGCTCAAGTTGGGCAACCACTTCCGCGGCCGCGTCAGCACTGAGAGTCTCCACCGGAATTAGCAAAACATTCGCCGGCCCAATTTGATTACTCTCCTGCTCAGTCAGTTTCCGATCCAGGTTATCCAGATAGACTACTAAAACATTATCAACATTGACCCGGTAGATCGTCCGGGAATCGACCGCCACCCCGACCACATCCACCCCGTTAATTTCAAACTCTCCCGGCCCGGGGACAACAAACTCCCCCACCGATAACTTGGCATTACTGACTAACGCCGGGGAATTTTTTCCTTTAATTTTTATGTCACCTTTACTTAAACTAATTTCCATATCAGCTGCATTTTAACCCAATGAAGCTTGTTGACAAGAGACTTAACTGTATCATAGAATGGCGCCGGCTGTGAACCGCGAAAAAATAATCACTATCGTCATTGGTTTGTCCGCCGGCGTCCTCGCTGCAGGCGGTTATTTCGCCTTCCAAAAATTTTTACCCGCTATCGGTAAAACCCCGGACCAGATCTTTACTAAACCGCAACCACAAATCGCTGCGACATCAGCTGCACAACCGGAAGTTTCCGGGGCGACAGGCCTGGCTTTGTCTTTGGACCAGATAAACGATAACATTTCTACCTCCGAAGCCAACCTTTCCGTTTCCGGAAAAACCGTTCCGGTCGCCTCCGTTGTCGTCTTTTCCAACGCTGACGAAAAAATCGCCTCCGCTGACGCCTCCGGAAATTTTAAGACAACAATAAAATTGGAAGAGGGAGAAAATAACCTTTCGGTTACGGCCTTTGCTAATCAAACAAACTCGGCTGTCATCCGGCGTAATGTTACTTTAGAAATTGCTCAGTAATGAAGAAACTAGCCAGCTTATTATTCTTAATCTTTCTATCTTATATTTTATTTAGCCGCAGCGCTTTAGCGGCGACGGCGACTCCTTCTCCCTCCGCTACTTCTTCCGCCCGCTCTCAGGAAATCCAGGACCAGGTTAACAAACTGGTCAATAAACTCTCCGGTGATCTGAAAAGAACTTATACCGGCAAAATTAAATCCGTCGGGGCCGCCTCAATTGTCATTTCGACTACTGAAGGCGACCGCACTATTACTACCAACGAAGTTACCAGTTTGTACCGGATCACCGCTGGAAAGCGGGCGGAAATTACTTTTAGCAACCTTAAGGACGGCGACGACCTGGCTGCTTTCGGGACGATTGACCCGGGAAATATGGAAATGACGGCCCGGCAGATTATTGTCAAAATTCATCGTTATAATCTCGTGGGGACGATTAAAACTAACGAAAAAAATGTTCTGACGGTTAAAGAATTCGGCGGTCCCGAAACCAAAGTGGACCTCACCGGCGCCATTTTGAAAAAGAATCTCGGCACCATTTTCTCCGCTGCCAAATTGGCTGATTTTAAACCCGGCTCGACCGTCATGGTGTTAGCTTACACTGACCCCAGTTCTCCTGTTCTCTCTACCCTGAAAGCTGATATACTCTCGCTGTAATTAACTTTATGCGCCAAATCACCAAGCATCGCTGGTTTTTTATTATGGCTGTCTTAATCATAGCGGCTTTTGGAGGTTACTTTTTTCTTCTGGCGCCAAGACTGACCCCTAAAAAGAGTTTCTACACCGTTAAGCGGGAAAATCTTTCGGAAACCCTGTCTTTTTCCGGAAGTATTAAAGCGGCCGAAAGCGCCAATCTTCATTTTCAAACTTCCGGGCAGCTCATCTGGGTAGGGGTTAAGCCCGGCGACACTGTCAAAAAGTATCAGGTCCTGGCCTCTTTGGACCAACGCGGAGTCCAGGACGACCTGAAAAAATATCTGAACGCCTATATGTCGCAGCGTTGGGATTTTGAAACCGCCAAAGACAATTATAATTCACAATTAACTTCCGACCTGAAGAAAATTCTGGATAAAGCCCAGTTTGACCTTAATTCTACGGTCGCGGATGTGGAAATTAAAAACCTGGCGGTTGAATACTCTAACCTCTGGACACCAATTGACGGGATCGTTGTTTCCGACCCGGTACCGACTGCAGGGACCAACATTACTTCCACAGGGACGGAATTTGATATTGTTAACCCTCGCACCCTCTATTTCTCCGCCTCGGCAGACCAGGCAGATGTGGTGAGGCTGGCCGCTAATCAAAGCGGAGAAATCATTCTTGATGCTTATCCTGACAAAACCATCACTTCGGGTATCACCGCGATTTCCTTTACGCCAGAGACCGGCGAAACCGGCACTGTTTATGAAGTAAAAATGACTCTGCCGGTAACCAACTCCGATTATTCTTACCGTCTCGGCATGACCGGGAATGCCGATTTTATTGTCAGAGAGGCTCAAAATGTGATTGCGGTGCCGACAAAATACATTAAATCCAACGATGACGGCTCAAAATATGTCTGGATTATGGCCAACGGCAAAAGAATCAAACAAAACATTGAAACCGGCGACACTTTTGACACCGACACGGAAGTCAAATCAGGACTGACCGAAGGGATCCAGGTGACTGATTAATGATCAAGCTGCAAAATGTTTCCAAAGTCTACACCCTCGACGGTGATGACCAGAAATTTCTGGCCCTGCAGGATATTAATTTAACGGTTAAAAACGGTGAGTTCAGCGCGATTATGGGGCCCTCGGGTTCGGGTAAATCAACTCTCATGCACCTGATCGGTCTTCTCGACCTCCCCTCCTCCGGGAAAGTTTTTATCGACGATAAGGATATTTCCCGGGTTTCGGATACGAATTTATCCAAGCTGCGTAACGAATTTATCGGTTTTGTTTTCCAACAATTCAACCTTTTGCCTAAACTGACGGTTCTGGAAAATATTCTCCTGCCGGCAGTCTACGCCCGGCACAAACTTTCCTATAATCCGGAAGATAAAGCAAACTACCTTCTGGAGCGTTTTGGCATCGCCCAAAAAGCCCGCTCTTTTCCCAATAAACTTTCCGGCGGCCAACAGCAACGGGTCGCCATTGCCCGCGCCCTGATTATGTCTCCAAAACTGGTTTTGGCCGATGAGCCGACAGGCAATCTGGACACCAAAACCGGCGACGAAATTATGAAACTGCTGGCCCAATTAAATAAAGAAGAAAAAATTACTATCGTGATCGTTACGCATGAACCGGATATTGCTGCCAAGACAAGAAGAATTATTAAAATCAGGGATGGACATATTGAGAAGTGATCTCACGAATATACGAATTGCCGCAAATATACAAATATACGAATTTGTAGATTTGTATATTTGTATAGGATTTGTATATTCGTGATTACTCTTTTATGAACTATTTTCGTTTTATCTTAAAATCGGCTCTTTTTGATTTTTCCCGCAATAAAGGGCGGACTTTTTTGACATCTCTGGGTATTTTGATCGGGGTCTTATCGGTTGTTTTACTCACGGCTTTCACTTTGGGCCTTAAAGAATATATTCGTCAGCAGTTTGAAAGCCTGGGCACCAACCTGATTTACATTATGCCCGGAGATTTAAGCAGTGGCGGCGGCATGGCTGCGGCCGGCGGAATCGGAGGAATTAAATTCACTCTTACTGACGCCCAGAAAGTAAGCCGAGTTCCGGGAGTTGAGGCTGCCTTGCCGATGACCGCCCAGTTTTCCAAAACCCAGGGCGAAACCGATACCAAAACCTACGAAGTTGTCGGCGGGCCGGCTGATGTTTTTAACACTTTAAACCTAGAAATCGATAAGGGAGAAATGTTTACCAAGGCCGATGTCGGCAGAGGAGCGAAAGTCGCAGTCATCGGCTCCAAAGTGGCGACGGAAATCTTTGCCGACGCTGATTCGGCTCTGGGAAAAAAGATCCGCATCGACAACCTGGCTTTCCGGGTCGTGGGAATTTTGATACCAAAAGGCGGCGGCGGCCTGGGCGGCCCGTCGATGGACGAACATGTTTTTATCCCCTACACGGCAGCCAGCCCTTATCTTGAAGACAAAAAGTTTTACGCCATTTACGCCAAAGCGGCCAACGGCACTAATCTGGCCACGGTCAAAGCGGATATCAAAAAAGAGCTTCTGAAAAAATATGACGAGGATAAGTTCTCGGTGGCCGACCAGACGGAGATTCTCTCTATCATTAATTCTATTTTCGCCATCCTTAATACGGTTTTGGTTGCCATCGCCGCCATTTCTCTTCTAGTCGGCGGGATTGGAATTATGAACATTATGTATGTTTCGGTAACGGAGCGAATTAAGGAAATTGGTATCCGCCGGGCCGTAGGGGCAACCAAGTCAGACATCTTGGCCCAGTTTCTTCTGGAATCCGTGATTTTATCTCTGTTTGGCGGTTTAGTCGGGTTACTCTTGGCTTTTTTAATTACCCTGGCCGTCAAGAGCATTTTCCCCGCTTACATTGATCTCGGTTCTGTGGCCCTGGCTTTGGGAGTCTCCTCAATAATTGGTATTGTCTTTGGTGTTCTTCCCGCCCGTAAAGCCGCCAATTTATCTCCCATTGAAGCCATCAGATACGAATAAGCTGTGAATTTGGTATCATAAACCTATGGCTAAATTGATTGAGCCCAGAACCCTACCCGGTTTCCGCGACTTTTTGCCTGAAGATATGGCTGTCCGGAAACGGGTTATTAGCATTCTTACTGCCGTCTTCGAAAAGTACGGTTTCTCTCCTATGGAAAATCCGACACTGGAATACCAGGATATCCTTCTAGGTAAAAGCGGGGCGGAAGCCGAAAAACTCATGTATTTGTTTAAAGACCCCGGCCAGCGTGATGTGGGCATGCGTTACGAACTAACCATCTCTACTGCCAGAGTTTTGGCTCAATACCCCAATTTAGTTAAACCCTTCAAGCGTTATCAAATTCAGCCTGTTTGGCGGGCAGACAAACCCCAGAAAGGCCGGTACCGGGAAATTACTCAGTGCGACATCGATACTTTCGGTTCAAACTCTCCCCTCGCCGACGCGGAAATTATTGCCGTTATTTATGAAGGGCTAAGAGGTTTAGGATTTAAAGAATTTACTATCAGGATTAACAGCCGGCAAATTCTCTTTGCAATGATGGCTAAAGCCGATGTGCCGCAAGACAAATATTTAACAACTATTCAATCAATTGACAAATTGGACAAAAAAAGTCAGGAGGAGGTTGAAAGGGAACTCGAGGAAAAAGGTTTCAGTAAAGAAACGGTGAAATCGATTTTTGATAATATTAAAAACGTCAAGCCAGACCAAAACCTGACGGAAATATTTGATGCGGTACAAGCCCTTGGAGTTCCCCGAGAATATTACAAGTTTGAGCCTTTTCTTTCGCGCGGCTTAGACTACTACACCGGAATTGTTTTCGAAACATCTGTTACCGAACCCAAAATCGGTTCTGTCACCGGCGGCGGACGGTATGACAGACTTATCGGAAAGTTTATCGGCCAGGATATTGCCGCGACCGGAACATCATTTGGTATCGACCGCATCTGCGATGTCATTACTGAGCTTAATCTTTGGCCAAACCTGTCAAAAACACCCACCACCGCTCTAGTCACTATTTTCTCGCCGGAATTGTTAGCAAAATCTTTGGAATTGACCGAAGTACTTCGCCAGAAAAACATCAATACCGAGGTTTATCTCGACGCGACGGCAAAACTCGACAAACAACTTAAGTATGCCGATGCTAAAGGAATTCCGTTTGCCGTTATTATCGGTCCCGACGAGGTGGAAAAGAAATTGGTGACGGTTAAAAATCTGCGTTCTAAAACTCAGACTACTACCACGCCGGCGGATGCGCTAAAGTTAATCAGTGAGAAAACTTAATTACCCCATTCTGGCCCTAATTATTGCTAATCTTATTTGGGGCGCGTCTTTTCCGATTTTGAAATTATCCCTGGAAAACATTCCTCCGTTGTCCCTGGCCTTTATCCGCTTTTTAAGCGCTTCGCTAATTTTGTATCCGTTTGCCCACAAAACGGCTAAATACGCGGACTTAAAAAATAAGTGGCTGTGGGTCTATGCTCTGACCGGTATCACCCTGAATATTCTTTTTTTCTTCTTCGCTTTGGAAAACACCACTGCCTTGGATTCGACAATTATTGCCTCTTCCGGGCCGATTATGGTTCTTATCGGTTCCGCTATCTACTTACGGGAACGGGTGAAAAAAAGCGCCATTATCGGCACGGTCATCTCCTTGGCCGGAGTTTTGACGATAATTATCCAGCCCATTTTAGCTCGGGAACCAAGCATGCAGATCTTTGGCAATGTTTTGATGATCTTTGCTACTTTGGTGGCAGCCATTAGCACCGTGGCCGGGCGGAAATTTTTAACTGCCGGGAATGCCCTGGCGATGACCTTTTGGTCCTGCTTTATCGGCACCCTGACTTTCCTTCCATTTCTGTTTACCGATTTTTTCCAAAACCCGGCCTGGTTTACTCAACTTGACTACCGCGGCTGGGTGGGAATTTTCTACGCGTCAATCCTCTCCACGGTCGTCGCTTACACTGTCTATGACTGGGCGTTGGCCAAGCTTTCGGCCTACCGCACGAGCGTTTTTACTTACATTGACCCCGTGGCCTCCATCGTGATCGCGATTCCATTATTAGGAGAAAAAATTACCTGGCCTTTTGTTATTGGAACTTTTTTAGTATTCCTCGGTATCCTTATCGCCGAGCGCCGGATCAGCTGGCACCCCCTACACAAGCTGCTGGAAAAATAGTATAATTAGCTGTCATGAAAGCCAATATCCATCCGACATACTATCCCAATGCCCAGGTGATTTGTGCCTGCGGCAACACTTTTACGACTGGTTCCACCAAGCCTGTTATTCGCGTGGAAATTTGCGCTAAATGCCATCCGTTCTATACCGGCGCCCAGAAGTTCGTGGACACTGTCGGCAAAATCGAGAAGTTCCAGGCCAGACAAAAAGCGGCTGCGGCTAAACAAGCCGTCGTTAAAGCCAAAAAGGAAGAAAAGACCCGGGAGGAAAACCGCCCCAAGACGCTTCGCGAAATGCTCATGCAAGCTAAATAGATTGCCATGGATATCCCCGATTATCTAAAACCCCAGATCGAAGAAATCGATAAAAAGATTGCTGAGGCTGAGAAGCTTAAAGCAGATCCTTCTATGGCGCAGCTGGCCCAGGAAGAAATAAATAAACTTGAGGAAGAGAAAAGCTACCTAATTTCTCCCGTTTCCGCCGAGCCGGAAACTCCCGGGGTCGACAAGTATGACCGGAGAAATATCATTTTGGAAATCCGCGGCGCGGCCGGCGGTGAAGAGGCAAAGTTATGGGGTCAGGATTTACTAAGAATGTATAGCCGCTACGCCCAAACGCAAGGCTGGAAAGTTTTTCCCGAAGGCGATTTATCCATAAAGATTACGGGCAAGGGAGTCTATGGAAGACTGAAATATGAATCAGGCGTCCACCGGGTTCAGCGTGTCCCCGTAACGGAATCGTCAGGCAGAGTTCACACCTCGACGGCAACTGTCGCCGTCATGCCGGAGTTGGAAGACATTGATGTCAACATTAATCCCGCGGATCTGGAATGGGATTTTTTTAGGGGCGGTGGCCATGGCGGCCAGAATGTGAATAAAGTCAGCAGCGCCGTCCGCTTAACCCATAAACCCACCGGCACAGTTGTTACTTGCACCGAAGAGCGCGATCAATCCAAAAACCGGGAGAAAGCCGAGAAAAAATTGCGCCAAATTTTGTGGGAACGGGAAGAAGAAAAACAATTGTCCGAAATGACCGCAGAGCGTCGAGCTCAGGTGGGCACCGGCATGCGCAACGAAAAGATCCGGACTTATAATTTTTTACAGGATAGAGTTACTGATCATCGCCTGGACCAAAATTTTCATAATATCAATGTGATTATGGACGGCAAACTGGACGAAATTATTAACGAATTACAGAAGAAGTTTACTGAGAAGCTTCCGTCAGCGTCGCTTTAAGGTCCAGGGTCTGGCCGGAGCCACTGCCGCTGCCGTCGCGGTAAACCGTCAGGTCAATGGTATTTCCGGGTTTCAGTTTGGAAATGATGGAAGACAGTCCCCCGCTGGTATCCCGCACAGCCTGGCCGTTAATTTTGGTAATGATATCTCCGTCCTGAACTCCGGCTTTTTCTGCCGGCGAGCCGGAAACAACCGTCTGGATGTAAGCGCCTTCCGGAATTTCGTTAAGGATGGAAAGCTGCCGCGAAACCATTTGATATTGGACACCCAGGTAGGCAATGGCCGGAAAACCCCCGGCTGTTTCAAAAGCGTTCAGATCACTTTTCAAAACATCTACCGGCAAAGCAAAGCCGATGTTTTGGGCATTAGAGGCAGTCGCCACATTGATGCCGATCACCTGGCCGGAAGAATTGAGCAAAGGACCGCCGGAATTGCCCGGGTTAATTGCCGCTGAAGTTTGAATAATATTGTTCAGTTGCTCGCTCCCTTGAAACGGCGCGCCCGCGGTAATGTCCCGGCCGATGCCCGAGACGACACCGGTCGTCACTGTGGAACGGAACTCCCCGAGAGCCGTGCCGATCGCAATGGCAAACTGGCCAACCTGAAGGTCATTGCTGTTGCCCAAAGTGACTGTGGGCAAATTGGTCGCGTTAATTTTAATAATGGCCAGGTCGTTATTCGGATCACGGTAAATCTTTTGAACATCGTAGGACTTGTTATCCGCCGTAATCACCCGGTACTTTGCGCTGGTGTCCGAAACCACATGTTTATTGGTCACAATTAAGCCGTCTGATTGAACGATAAAGCCCGAACCGATATTTTGCGGAGTCTGGGGCGAGGGCGAATTTTGCGGAGCCTCGAAAAACCCAAACGGTCCGAAATTAAAGTTCGGCGCGGACTGGGCGCTTGGAGTAATGGCAACAGTAACCACCGTGGGCGTCACTTTTTTAACCACATCGATTGTGACCGATTCTTCAGTGACAACCTGGGTGTTCTGTGAAGGTTGAAGCACGCCGACATTGGGTCCGGAAATATTTAATTTTGGCAGTTGGTTGGTTTTGAAACCGAGAACACCGGAACCTACTCCCAGAAGAATTAAAATTAAAACCAGGGAGATAGTGGCAACGATTTTACTTTTCCGGTTCATTCTGATGCTATTGTATCGAGTTTCCTGAGAACAAGCTTAAGGCTTTATCCAGCTGCGCGTCTTTAGTTGGATCATTAGCGTCATTTTCTATTTTAACATCAGGCGTCAAACCGGTACCGTTAATCCAATGATCGTTAGCCAGAAGCCATTTGGCAATTGTCACATGCAGACCCGAACCGTTGGGCAAATCTTCTGCTTCTTGAACGCTCCCCTTTCCGAAGGACTGCGTCCCGACAATTTTCGCCCGGCCGGCCACTTGTAAACTGCCCGCTAGAATTTCGCTGGCCGAAGCCGTACCTTGGTTAATCAAAACTACCATCGGAACCGAAAGCAGTTTGCCGGGACGGTCAACGGAGTAGGTCTGCGTCTGATTATTATAATCCTGCTGTTTAACCACAACTCCGCTTCTTAAAAACTCCGAGGCAATGTACACCGCTCCCGAAAGATAGCCACCGGGGTTATTGCGGACATCGAGAATTACCCCCGCGGGATTGCTGGCTACTATCTCGTTAATGGTTTGATCCCACTGCGGATCCGTCTGGTCGCCGAAACGGTTTAATTTAATATAGGCAATGTTGTTACCGAGTTTTTTCCATTCCACGCTTTTTAAAATAATCTGCCCACGGGTAATGGTCACATCAACGGGCTTATCGGCTTTCGGGTGAAGAATATTTAGCGCCACCTTGGTTCCTGCCGTTCCCCGGATTTTGGCCACCGTCTCCGGTAAGGTCCAGCTGGCGGTATCCTGATTATCTACTTTAACAATCCAGTCCCCGGCCAGAATTCCCGCCTTCTGAGCCGGGCTGTCGGATATCGGTGCCACGACCACGATCCGGTTATCTTTTATACCGAGTTCCGCCCCGATGCCTTCGAAACTGCCGTTTAAATCCTCTTTGGCCTGTTGGTTTTGTGTCGGCGGCAGAAAAACGGTGTAGGGATCACCGACAGCCGACACCATGCCGGAAATGGCGCCATAAACCATTTTCGAAGTGTCCAGTTTGGTTTTGTCGACATATTTGTCGGAGAGTTCGTTCCAAACCGTCCAGAAGAGAGTTAGATCGGCATTTTTAACCGGAGTGGAATTGAAGAGTTTTGTCTGGGCGCTGCCCAGTTTATAGCCAATGCCCCCGGAAAGGATCGCAATAGCCAAAACCAGAAAAAAACTGCGGATAACCCTCAGTCGCATGGAGTCATTGTACAGGATTTACAAGCCTTCGACAAATGGGAGATAAGCCAAGTGGCGGGCGCGTTTGATTTGTTGGTCGACGCGGCGCTGGTGTTTGGCGCAAATACCGGTTCTGGCCCGACCCAGAATGCGGCCGCGCTCGCTCATGTATTTTCGCAGCGCGTTGTAGTCTTTGTAGTCCGGTTCCCGTTCTTCCTTGCAAAACGGGCAATTTTTCTTAACCGGTTTTTGTTTTTGAAATTTCCTGAACATATTTAGAAATTAGAAATTAGTAATTAGAAATTTAAAACGGTATATCGTCTATATTAACATCCTCTTTACCCTGAGCCGCGTCGGAGGGTTTCGGTGCTTCTTTTGCTTCTTCTTTTTCCTCTTTGGCTTTCTTCTCTTTTCTCTCTTCTTTTTTACCTTCTTTTGGCTCATCCTTTTGTTGGGCTTCGGTGGCGGGTTCGGTGTTCGCCGTGGGAGTATTGGCGGCAGTCTGTGCTCCTGCTCCGGCAAACTTGGAATCCAAAAGAATCATGTCGTCAATTACAATTTCCGTGATTGTATGTTGGGCGTTATCGCTGCCGGTGAAGGTTCGGGTTTGCAGCCGGCCCTCTACATAAATCTTGCGACCTTTGGTACACAATTGGGCGCACAGTTCGGCTAATTTATTCCAGGAAACGAGCCGGTGAAACTCCGCTTCCTCCCGGATTTCCCCGTTTTCCGTTTTCCAACTGCGGTTGGTCGCTAAACCAAAGGTAGCCACCGCGTTGCCCTGCGGGGTATATCGCAGCTCCGGATCGCGGGTTACATTTCCGATTAATAAGACGCGGTTCAGTGATTTTGAAGACATACTACTCTGCTTTCACTAACAGGTATCTAATAAAATTCTCCTGTAACTTCAGTAATCGGTCAACTTCTGACACTTTTGCCGGGTCTAGATCCAGTTCCAAAAAGCCATAATAAGCCTCGCCGAAATCGGCTACCGGATAAGCGGTTTTTTGTTTTTTGAAATCGTTTTTGGAAGAAACTTTCGCTCCGGCTTTAGTCAGAAGTTCGGTAAGGTTTTTTACCTCTTTATCTAACTCTTTGTCCGTAAGATTGGGTTTCACCAAAACTGTCAGCTCGTAATCCCGCATAAGATCTAATCGAGATTTTACTAAATTCCGACTTTAAATTCAACCACATCCCCATCCTGCATTGTGTATTCTCTTCCTTCAAGCCTCACTTTCCCCAGTTCCCGACTCTTTTTCCATCCCCCGTTTTCGATAAAAGTAGGGTAGGAAACTACTTCCGCCTTAATGAAATTCTTTTCAAAGTCCGTGTGGATCACTCCGGCCGCCTGAGGGGCTTTCATATTTTTAGTTATCGTCCAGGCCCGGACTTCTTTTTCCCCGGCCGTCAGAAAAGAGATTAGCCCCAAAGCGTTGTAGGCCAACCTAATTAGCTGATCTACTCCGGAATCTTTTATTCCCAGACTTGCCAAATATTCCGCCCGTTCCTTGTCGTCAAATTCGGCCAAGTCCGCTTCCAACTTCGCGTCAATAACGCAAACCTGCCCCGGATATTTTTTGGCCAACTCGTCTACCTGCGACCAGTCCGTTGAGGTGTTGGCGTTCACCGCGTACAAAAATTTCTTGGCCGTCAGCAGTTGCAACTCCTTCGCCGCCTCTTTTTCCTCATCTGTCAGCGGTACTTCACTGGCCAACTTTCCGCTATTTAATCCGGCGGTTAACTTTTCAACGGCAGTTTTCTTACTTCCCGCTTGACGCTTAACGCTTTCTGCTCCTTTTTGTAGGGTTTGCAGATCCGCCAGGATTAATTCCGTATTAATCACGGCGATATCATCTTCCGGCGTGGTGCTTCCTTCCCGAATAATGTGTTCATCCGGAAACGCCCGAACCACTTCGCAAATTAAATCCACTTCCCGGATATGCGAGAGAAACTTATTCCCGAGTCCCGCTCCTTCCGCGGCGCCTTTGACCAGTCCGGCGATATCCACAAACTGAACAGTCGCCGGGACAATCGGCGGTAGATGGTCTAATTTTTCTTCGGCTTGAGTAATCGACGCCAGTTCGTCTAAACGCTTATCCGGTACCGGAACGATACCGACATTCGGTTCGATCGTCGCGAACGGATAATTGGCCACCAGCGCCGGTTTAGAAAGTTTACCCTGAGCCGCGCGAAGGGCGTTAAACAAGGTACTTTTCCCGACATTTGGAAGGCCAACGATTCCTACTTGGAGCATTATGGAGATATTTTAACAGAAACATTAAAAATAAATATTTGCTAAAATAGGGGCCTATAGATTAATATGGCTACCAAAACAAAGAATCAACTGACAGATATTGCTAAGAAATTCGCCACTGAAAAATTTGCTTTAGCAGGCAAAAAAAACCATTTCCTCGATGTCTTCCGAATACTCCAAAACGAATTTAAAATTACTAACCAGGACCTTCTTATAGCTGGAATTTTGCATGATACCCTAGAAGACACCGCCACTACTTATAAAGAACTGGAAATCAACTTTTCCAAAAAGGTCGCCAGCCTGGTCAAAGAAATTTCGCACCCCAAAAACTATACGCCGCGGCAACGAGAAAAATATTACGAAAGGCTAAATAAGATTTCTGACGAGGCAAAACAAATTAAAATGGCTGACTTTGCATCAAACCTGCGGTTTTTTATTGGTGTCTATGAAAGAAAAGAACAACGTCTCTATCCGCAATTTGCAAACAACGACAAATATATCAAAAGCATCCGCGAATTTTTGACCAGCTGTAAAGATGAATCAAAGAGTAAAAAAATTGTCTATGACTTAACAAGCAAACTGGAGGGTTTAATTTAAATGCCTGAAGATCAACCAAAATTTATTGTCCTAGAAGGTATTTCTGGAAGCGGCAAGACTGCAGTGGGTAAGCTGTTGTCTCAGCAAATTTCGGCTGAATATTATCACACTCCACCCGAAATGTTTGAAAAAATGAGAGAGGAAGCCCAAAGAACCTTAGATCTAGAATCTAGATTCCTGTTTTACTTGGCTTCAACAATGCAGGCATCGCGGGAGATAAGTAGTATTTTAGAAACGCAAAATGTGGTATGCGACAAGTACATCTGGACTACTATTTGTTATCACAAAGTTTATGGGCTTGATGTTCAACTGCCCAAACCCGACACATATCGGCAGCCGGATTACGCCTTTCTTATAGTTTGCCAGGAAGACAAAAGGCTTCTGCGACTTCAAGCGCGTGGAACTTATAATTATGGTATCCCTATCGAAAAACGGCAATGGTCTGAACGACAGTGTTTAGAGGAATTTCGTAAACACAAGCTTCACGAAATTGACAACACATCGGATAACCCCCAGAATGCCGTTAACCAAATCTTAGCGACAGTTCGAAAATAATCCATAATAATTAACGGTTAATTTTTCAATTATGTTTTTGACTAAGAGATAGGTTTGCTGGACGCTGATATTTCTGGCATCGAGCCTAATAATTGAAGCATTCGTATATTTATGAATCATATTCTGATAAAAACTTTCAAAGTGGTTCATGAACCGTTGATTGCTCCAGTAGACTAAATCTACGCGAGAACAGCCCCGTCTTCTATTAATTGTTTTTTTAGCCGAATTATCAAACAGAATAATGTGGCTGTAAGGAATCAGGTATTGTTTTTTTGATTTTACATATTTAACTAGTTCCTCAAACTCCTCGGGGTTTGAATTAACTTTCGACCTGGCATAACAATATGCCAATGTCGATAAATATGTTCTGTCAGCTATTACTATTTTCGCTTTCTTATCAAGATTCTTTAACCTAACAGCTCGTTCTTCCTCACAATCAATAAACCATTTAGATTCAACTATCGTTCCTCTTTTGTCAGTTAAGCCGGCTAATTGTTCTTTTGAAAAATAAATTTCCTCAAGAGTTACCAGGCGTGCATTATTATATTCCATCAGCCTTTTCAGGGTACTTGTTTTTCCGCTTCGCGGCATCCCCTCAAAACCAATAATAAGACTCTTATTTAATTTGTTAAACATAAAGTTTTTGGTTATAAGCACTGAGAACATCTTTGACGTTTACTTTCCAATCACGATGTTTCTCTACGTATTTCCTACCTTTTATAGAATATATTTTTGTTTTATTCTTATCTTCATACAATTTACTGATCAGTTCGGGATACTTAGAGATATTATTTTCGACGACTAAACATCTTTTAATCTGGGGCTCTAAACCCTCAATTGCCATATCGGTACAAACTACAGGTATGCCCGCTGCCATATAGTCAAGAATTTTTATTCTAGTGCCAGACCCGGAAATAATGGGAGCAATGGCAATATCAACTTTAGAAAATAGACCATTAAGATTCTCTACCCTCCCGAGAAACTTTATTTTATTTGAGGAATACTTTTGTTTGAGAAATAGAGCACCTTTCCCGGCAATCAATAACTTTTTACCGCTGGCCTTTGCAATTTCAATTGCAAGCTCTACCGCCTGTTGATTGGGACCATAATTTAAATGTCCGAGAAACAACATTGTATTTTTTCTAAGTAAGGACCGTCTCAAAAATTTAATTCTCCCGACATCAATACTTCCTTTGTATACATAGATTTTGCCTTTATCGCATCCGAGGTCTATCGCTGACTGACAATTTTGTTCTGAACGAACGATGACAATATCGGCCAGACTAAAAGCTTTTTGTTCGTAAACCTTAATATTGTTGATATCCTTTAGAGGAAGTTTTAATTGCTTCATTAATTCATTTTCAATATTGTGTACTTCAAAAAGCAGTCTTGTTTTATGTCTGGGAAGTAAATGGCACTGCAGACAGACGGCTTCAGCTGAATCAAGATGACAGATATCAATATTTAAGCCTAGGACAATTTTGCTGATCAATTTTTTATTGTTATAAAAATCGTCGGGTGAAATAAAAATTGTGCTAAATTTCTGCTTAAGATATAGGCGTTTATCGCTCCACCCCCGATAAGAATAAAGCAAATATACTTCCACCCCTCTATCACTTAACGCATTCATTAGACCGTAAATAGAATTCGCCGCTCCGGTGGAGATAGGTAAGAAAGGTCCATCACGAAAGAACATTACCCTTAATTTTCTTCGACTCTTGTAAGTTAAAGCGTTGACAATATCATCGATATTTCCCTTAAGAATTTTGCATTTTGCGTGTTTTTTGATTGCTTCCAGCCGTCCGCTTTCGACAAGCGGATACCACGCGGAACATTCTGTATCATTAGAAAGAATTTCCTTTATCCATGATGGAGTTTTGTTCTCCATTTAGTAGTTATAAGCGCTATAAATTATTTGTCTTAATCTGCTCTTCTCGTTAATATTTCCAAACACGATTCTCCTACTGTTGTCTTCATTGTTGAAATTATCACCATCAAGCAAAATATTTTGAGGTGACCAGACGTCTCCTCCGCTATCGACCAATATATACGAATCGTTTCTATCTTGGTTGCTTTTCGGCTCTACTGATATGTTATGGTCACGGAAGGATAAGTACTCCTGTAATCCAAAAATAGCCTGATTAAAAATATTAGTATTTATAAAATATTTATCTCTATTATGATAGGCTATTGGACCAGTCGGCGAAAATTGAAACAGCTGCCACCTTATAACGCTTGGCAGGCCAACCAGTAAATCCGCTATGTTTTTGAGGTCACGGTAATTTCCTTTATGGACTACAGTATTAATACAAACCTTTATATCGTATTCCGCACATCGTTTAGCCAAGCTGATCACGTTATTCGTATAATTACTTCTTCCCTGACGGAACATTTTAGTGATCTCATCGGTAGACCCGTCAATTGGAAGACCCAACAAATCAACGCTTTTTGCCAACAGGTCAAGCGGTATTTTTTTAACAGCTCCTGTACCGTAAAAAATCAAACGAGCGTCTTCCATCAATGGAATACCTGTAGTGTCCACCTGAACTTTTAAGTTCTCTTCTTTAAGTGACTGAAGAATTTCTAATATGTCGGGTCTTGATAATGGATCTCCCCCACAAACCGTAATGGTCTCTAATCCGACATCCCTCTTAACAGTCTTGGCAAAATCACGAATAGCTTCTTTTGAAACTAACGGACCTAAAGAAAAATGGTTGTAGCAACCTGGGCACCGAAGAAAGCATGATTTTCCAATTGCTAAAGACAACCCTTTGGATCTTTCTTTCATCAAAGTATTTAGAATAATAAATTTGTCCTTTTAGAATCTTTAAAATAATTTTGCATTTTAGTATTAAACTCAAGTATCTTCTTATTCTCTTCTTCAAAACTGAAACTTCTAAGATAATTAACTATATTAGGAGACAAATGGTTATATCCTTGTTCTCTTGAAGGAAATATTGTCGGGATTGAACCCGACCTTCTCAAGGCATAATCCCAACATGGAAGAATCCAGTGATGATAATGGGAATTTTTTATTCTCTCTTCGTGATATATTTCAGCAAATTCTATACCCAGCTCGTCTCTCATTCCTTTCCTCGTTAAAGATGTAACCAGACCCATTTTCATGGCTAATTCAGGAGAAAAATCGCTGATACTTCGAATATGAGCCTTGGGGGCAATGACGTAAAAGCCTGGTACCGGAAATTCTGCGTCCTGAACAACCATGACGTCTCTGTCTTCAAATACTGGAACCATATGTTCAGGCATTTCATTCTTGCGGGTCTGCATAAGGCATCCCCGACATTCATCCTCATCGACGAACCAATAGCTGCCATCTAAGAAGCCAACTATTCTTTTGCCAGGTGGTATTTCTATCGGCGATTCGGGAAACATATCTAGTTTGAGTTCAATTTACTCAACCCGATTATATCTTTCACATTATAGGTTTTCAATTCTGTGTGTTTTGACTAAAACTGGGAAATTCTTTGCAGTTTAAGAAGCCATCTGCTCTTTGAAGGAGTTCAATTACTATCTCCTGAGGTCGCGGGGTAGATGATAGCGTAAGCAAATCGGGTCGGGTCGGTGCCCACCAATCCTTTTGCTCCGGGACAGGTAAAGTTCATGTAATAAAGGTATTTACTGCTCACCCCGTGTTGGGGGGCTTCCGTGTCACAGCCGTAGGCTTTTAGCTTAAGGGTCATCGACTTAAACAAATCATCATCGGAAAGAGAGGTGGTGTAATAAGTGGCTTTAAATCCTCGGATGCTGCCGCAAAGTTTCGATTGGTCCGCCACTGCCGGAAAATCAGCTGGGAGATTTCCCCTGTCGCCGGCAACAAAAGCGTTATTCGGGTCCTCCATGGTTTGTTTGGTCAGATCACGAAGGTCAGCCGGCATATTTGCATAGTCCGGTTTTTTCTCATAAATGCCGCAGTCAACCACCGCCTTGTGAACCGTTTCCTGGGAAGATTTATTGGTTGTTCCGGCGGCTTTATTTAAAGCCGGATGGGCCTGATTTTTGTAGACGAGAAATCCTCCCCCGGCAACCGCAATAACCAGGGCAATAATAATAAAAAATTTCATCTGATTAATATTAAGATAATAATTTCGGCAGCTGTCAAGATATCAAACCAGATAATTAAACCAGGGCAAAGACTGCCTAATACCTGGTGTCTAAGTAGCCATAATCATACTTGGATCTTTTGAAGGTTACTTCGTGGCCGTCAAGATTGAGGATTAAGGTATCAATACTGGGCATTTGCACCGCCACCTCATGGCTTCCGGATTTATCGGTAACCGTGAGGGTATTATCATTTTTGACTTTATAGCTGAACGGTGACGCCATGTAATTTTTGTTTTCCAGCGCATATTTATAACCGGTCAGGTTTTTGGCAAACATGATGGTGACAACCGGAGAATCGGCCGTCGCCGGTTTGAAAGTGGTCCAGGTTCCCTGAAGGTTAGTGGCCGGTCCGGGATGCATGGCCCGCCAGATGCCAAGGACAAAAAATCCCAGAAAGATAATAAACATCAGGCCTAAAATTTTCCACAGTAAAAGTTTGTGTTTGCTCATGGTTTTAAAACGACGCTGTCGATGCCGTTGGGATTATGATAATGGCAGCTGGTGGTTCCCGGCGACCCGCCTTTGCAGGTACAGGGGTCGGCTTCGCGGGACTCTTTGCTGACAATCGTGTCGGCGGCCGTGACGCCGTATTGCCTCCACTTTGCCAAAACCGCGTCCGTCATGTGGGCAAAAGGTGGCTCGAGGTTTTGGGTCAGATAGGTCTGAAAATTATCGTTAATGTAGGCGCCGTTATACTGGGCATTCTCGTGACTGAAGCGCTGGAGGGCAAAATCAAAATCCCGCCCATAGTTATCGGTAACCGCGTGGGCGATAAGCTGGCCGGCTTTAACATGCGCCCCTTCGTAAATCTGCGAGTCGTCGAAATTTATATGGATAAAAGTCGCGTACCAGCCGTCGAAAGGTTCGCGCATAATCATGAAATGCCGACCCCGGACAATATCCATAGGGTCAATCTCCACAATTACCCCGTTAAACGGGGCAAAAACTTTCACCTGGTCGTTAGTACCTTCAAGACTTTCCAGCGGCTTGAAATAATCTTTCATCGAGCTATTGGGTTCTTCCGACCCGTCATAATCGGCGCCGTAGTAGTCATGCCCGTGGCAGGACCGGAATTTATAAACTCTTTCGATCTGGGCCGGATCCACCGGGCTGGCGGTAATAACCTTGTCTGAAGTTTGCGGATCGGCGACGCCGTTTCCGGCAAAGTAAGTCCGGGGGAAATCCCGCAGATCAACATCCACCTGGTTATATTCTTCGCCGACCCATTTGGGGGTGACCTTCGGAGCAACGGTCGGCGGCTTGGCCCAGGGCGTCTCGTTCGAAGGCACAGGAGAAAAGATATTCTGCTTGCCCGCAGGAGCGAAAATGTTTGCCAGACTAAACAGCCCCAAAAAGAGAATCAGCACTCCCGGAATAAGAAAATACTTAACCAAATCTCCTTTGCTCATTAATTTAGTATTCTCCGAAAAATCCGGGATTTCAAGTCCTCGCCGCGAAATTTTCCCCCGTCAGAAATTTACCGGATTTTAATGAAGAGGACATAAAATCCTCCTTAAGGAAAATATGAAACTGGCGGTCCTATGGCTAATCGACCTGGCGGCTTTTATCTGGCTGACTGTTACAGTTAATTCCGGAGCGACCCTTGGCTGGGACCTCTCTATCGGCCGGGCGGTGCAAAAATATACTTTTCTGTCCGCTCCCAGCTACGCGGTCATGTATTCCGGCTGGGCCCCGTGGCTTTTCCTTTGGCTGGGCGCCGTCCTTCTGGCTTTAATTCTCACCCGGAAATGGCGGGCGATAGTTTTCCTTCTTCTTTTGAGTATACTGGATGTCGTCGGATTTTTGTTTCACATTACGATTATTAACCGTCCCCGGCCCACCCCGGCTCAGCTGCATGTTTTCTTTCCCCTGCCGCTAAGCAGTTACCCCAGCGGCCATGTTCTTTTAACTTCTCTGGTTTTTATTTTTGTGGCCGCGGTTTACCGCAAACGCTGGGTCACTCTCCTGGCGATTATTATCATGGCCGCCGTTGGCCTTGGCCGGATCTATTCCGGCCAGCATTTCCCAACAGACATTCTCGGAGGTTATCTTCTGGCCGGAGTGGTTATCATTCCGGTGATCGCTTTATACCGATCGCGGAAGTTATTTTTCCATGAAGACTGAGTGGCGGGCCGGTTCCCATCCGGGCCGCTGTTCCTCATTAGCCATTTTCCACATTTCTTCCTTCACCCGGCCAAACGAATCGGGGTCCAGCAGCAGATCGGCCCCTATTCCCAGTCTTGTCCGGGCCTCACCGACAACTTCGCGCGTCGCGTGGACGGCGTCAAATTCCCCCTCAATATTAGTTTTGTAATAGAGAGTCAGCCCCACCTCTTTCCAGGGAAAGTTCGCAACGGGAGGAAGGCAAAATTCTTTCCTGATCTGCATGCCTTGATTCTAACCAGCTCACCTCTCAACTTCAATCCCCATCCGCTCAGCCCTCTCCATTTTCCTTAATAATTTCAAACATCTTATTCTTCGTTTTTTCTCCCGACACCAAAAGCACCTGATTCTTTTTAACTTTAAAATACTTTGCCAGCGCTTCCCCTGCCGCCCGATTAGCTTTACCATCAAGCGGCGGTTCTGAAACATAGACATGCAAGGCGCCTAGAAGATCCGTTTCCACTCTTGGCCGGCGGGAGTTTGGATGTGCAATCACTGAAATTTTCATACTCGCAGAGTTTATTTAGAAGTCTGTAGTGAATCGTCCGAAGCCGGTTTTTCTGAAGTCTCGGGAGCAGGTTCCGGGAAATTCCAACGCTGGCCAGTATCCCGCAGAAAATCTTTCACTGTCGAAGGATGTTTTCCCCGGCCATAATGCCTTCCGCTGCCATGCCCTTTTCTCCTTGCCACAATATCCTGTTTTGAAAGCTCCTCAGGCGTCACATCATCCCGACCTAAGCTTTCCAGATATTGGCGCAGACCTGCCTGAGGTTTTCCTTCCTGCCCGGCAAATCCCCGGTGGCCATTTCCCTTTTGCCCGACTAGAATTTCGCCAAAAGAGAACCCGACGATTTTTCCGTTTACATAATTGACAATTGCCCCGTGCCTACGAATCTCATCACGATACTTGTCCCAATCCGGCCCCGCCACCCGCCGCATCTCCGACAGCATTCCCATGTGCAATTTTTCCTTAGACATAGGAAGATATTACCACTTCTTTACTTTCGACATTTAGAATCCGCTTATGTCAGAAAATCCTGAAAAAAGGCCCAATCTGTTCAGAAGGACCAGCCGTTTCAGTAACCGGTTATTAAACCGCATAGCGCCTTTTGAGATTTTGGTTGGCGGAGCGGCGATTGCGGAAACTGCCGGAACGGTTCTGGACCCCAACTCACCCATAATTTCGGAGCTTAGCGGGAGCGGCTGGGATGTTCCCGGTTTTTTGCGCCGCCTGAACGAAGCCGGCGCGCCGCCGGTAGTGTCAATTGGTTTTCTGGTACTAATGGCTGCCGGAGGCACCTATCTTTTTGTTGACGGCACCCGCCGCCTTTTTCGCCGTTCTGCCAATCCGCCCCGGTAAATTTTTTTGCCCGGCTTCAACCCTTAAGCCAATGTGCCTTTCGTGATCTGCCTACTGAACAACCGAGCAATCTTTAATACTGATCACTCCCAACATTTGATCCCCCACCGTGCCCCGAACCGTGACCATCTGTCCGTTTTTTAAAGGCATCAGTTGTTGTTTATCTGTCACCGCGCAACTGATTTGGGTTAAAGAAAACTGCTTGCTGGCTATGCCGGTAAAAGATAACCCGGATTCAGTGATATTAGAGACTGCGGCCGTAAACTCGACCAGCTTCCCATTCCATTTTTCTTTTGCCGCCACTTGATTAGCGTCAAAATCGTCAGCCAGTTCGCTTGCCTGAATCTTGGTTGGCTCAACTGCTTGCGGTGCGTTATTCGTGTTGGCCGTCTCTTTAGCCGCCCCTGAATTTTCTGTAGGAGTCTTTTTGCTTCCGCCGGTTATCGCCCCGATCACGCCCAAAATAATAAGAACCAGAAAAATTCCCCCGACTATTTTCAAAATCTTCTTCATTTCCTCACCCCCTCTCAACCAATTTATGTGTGGAAAAGTTACCTCAGTATTTCATTGCTTGGGGACAAAGTCAAGAAAATTATAGGTTGATGTCTTATGATGTGAAAGTTGATAGTTGACTAAAATCTGGGCATTCTTTTATATTCCGGTTAGCAAACTTTAGCTGCGTTTGCTAGAGGTGGTGATAAATATGGCGACAAATGGACCTAAAGGTAAAGGCAGGGAAGGCGCGGTTGATAAGCGTACGCAATACTTTAATCCAAAAACCCACTTGTGGGTTAAGCAGAATAAGGATACTGGAATATTCATGGACAATAAAACCAGTGGCGGTAAGTTTAAAGGTGTTAGGAAAGGATAAATATGTATTCGGACACTACTTTACTTAAGCAAGAAAAGAAGCGCGTTTTTTTAAGCTTTTCTTCTGATGATCTTGATCACGTCAGGGGTCTGAGGTTGTTGAAAGATAACCCAAACTTTGAGCTTGAGTTTTATGATGAATCAATTAAAGAAGCAATTGATAGCAACAACGCCGAGTATCTAAAGCGCGTAATTAGAGATCAAATCAGACGTTCAAGTGTTACCGTTTGTCTTATTAGTGAGACAACTCACCAAAGCCGATGGGTTGATTGGGAATTACAGACAAGTCTAGAAGAAGGCAATAAAATCATCGCTATGGCAATTAAAGATCTAAAAAGTGCATTACTTCCGAAACTTATCAAAGAAAGAGGAATTACTTTTTGGGATTGGGACCCGGAATATCTTGGAAGGCTTATAGACGAAAGCTAAGTCACTCCTCGCTAGCTTTTTAGAGAGCTCTATCTGGAAATTTTACTTACAACTCCGCCTTTAGTAATTTTTTAAGTTTATCAATAGATTTTGCGTTTTTCTCTTCATTTCCAGGCATTCCTCCAGCATTAGACAACAAGATAAGTATTCGGGCGGCCTCTCTTATATCAATCCTTGGTGGAATAAGACTAAAACGGCTTAAAACACTTGTAAATGGGACTAACAGATAACTAGTTTCTAACTGGCAACTTAAGTCACGCATATCTCCTGATGCCCAGCTCAAATGTTCCTTATCTAGTCCAGAATTCGTAATTACGTTCGAATGAAACTTTACTTTGTGAATTATTTCACCTTTTACATTCTGAAAAGTCTGTAGCGGCTTTAAGAAAAAGTTTTGAAATATTTGGCCCAAACTAAAAACTGTAACTCCTGCGAAAATAGTCCAAAAAGTTTGACCCATAGTTACCCGGATTCTACTCCTTCTCGATTCATGTTTCCATTCAATTTGAGGTTTGGGGCGTCAGTAACGTTTAATTTGTCAATCGGCTATGTTAGTATTAGGCGAATTTATGGCAAAAAAACCTGACGAGCTTCTCGCCTTGGTAAAACCCTGGGGCATTGAAGAGGAAACCAAAAAATACATGGCCAAGTATTTTGCTGCCAAGGGCGAGACTGTAGATATCGATAGTTGGATTCGAGACCGTCGAACCGCTGAACAGTTTGGACAACAAATGAAGGCTTTTTGGGCTGTCGAAGACGCGTTCTCGGTCTGGCTAGAAAGAAACCTGCGCCGGAAATATCCTAAAGCCACTGTTAAAATCTCGGGTTCCGATCAAAACCGCACAATAGTTCAGGGTCAAAGCCCAAAAGGTAAAGTCACCGGCGCTTTGGATTACGAGGTCGATTTAAATGACGGCACCCCCCCAACCCAGGTTGAATTCCAATTTAGCACGACTGAGCTTGACGCTTATGATGTTAAAAAGAATAAAGTTACGAGAGCTGAGAGACAAAATGGTGTGATTCTTTTTGCCTTCCTGCCAATCAAAAAATTTACTATCCTCTCGCCAAGTTTTATTAAGGAAAACGGTAAAATATTGATAAACTCCAGACTAGGCGGGAAAGAAACCTGGAATATCCCAACCGAGAAAATTCAAATGAGGCCTGACGATTATCAAATCAGCAAAGAAGATCTTCAAAGCAATCGCTCCTGATAATTTTTCAAGGAAGAGATCGCATCTCGGGCAATCTCCGGGACAATTTCATAGCCGACACCATCTCGTTTTAAATCTGCTGCCGCTTTTAAGGTGGTGCCGCTGCCGAGGAAGGGGTCCAAAACTGTTTCACTAATGTAGCTGTAGGCTTTAATTAGCCGGTATGGCAACTCATATGGGAATGGCGCCACATGGCTGCGACCATCACCACTATTTTGCGGTTTCATCAGCCAAACATCACTATTTTTAAGCGATAGCCAAAAATCTTTATCAATTTTAGAGCGCTCCTTCTGTTCTTTGGACAGGTGAGCATATTTATTAAACCCTTTTTTCTCTGGTTTATTGAACTCCAAAATAAACTCATGCATGTTGTTAATCAGAATTCCGCCGGGATAAGGGTAGGTGCCAAATTGGGCCCGCACCCCATTAGTTTTGTGCCAGATAATATCGCGCTTAAAAATAAAGCCGATTTTAGTCATTAAGTCAATTGTTTGGCCGACCAGATTCAAACTGTAGAAACCGCCGTTTTCCCGAACCGGCAAATTCATGATGTTGATAAAAGCTTTCCGGCCCGGTTGCAAAACTCGATAGGTCTCACGCCAGACTTCACCAATTGTGGCAAACCATCTTTCCAGATCATGAATATTTCCCAGATCTTCTTTAAGCGGTTTTCTGGAATACATTTTAGCGTTAAAGTATGGCGGCGAGGTTATCATAAGATGCACAGATTCATCTGGCAAATCGTCCATTTTGCAAGAACTTTTCATAAAGATTTTTTGGCTTGTTCCGTTAATTTCTGTTTCCCAAAATTTCAGACCCGGTAGCCGCTTGGCCTTTGTATGGTTTGTCTGCTCGATTTTTTTTAAATCAGCCAGGACAAAGCGCTGCTGACCGCTGGGAGAAACTGTCGAGTTGACTTTGCCTGAAGAAACCAACACTCGTAGCGCTTTGACATTAATGTCTAAATATTTTGCGGCCTCAATGGCTGAAAGATATTTTCGCAGTTTATAATCATCCATACGCGTTCCCCCTGTTCCCCATTCTATCATTGTCTAATAAAAACAGAAGAACTTGTTTTGCCTTGTTAGGAAAAGACTGTTGAAGAAACATTTTTGACCTCGCCGTCTTGGCGATAGGCGCAAAAAGTCAGGGCGAAGGCTTTGGGGGTTTTATGAATGGTCTGGAGAAACTGTTTGACATCCGCCAGCATCGGGAGTTTCTTGATTTCCTCAGGGCTGTACCAGGTGAATTGCCCATCTTCGCTCTCCGGGATCTGCACTTCTTTTTTTAAATCCGCCACGAATTCCATGATCACCCACTCGACATTATTATTGAGATCCGGGACTTGGACCAGGCCGTGAGGGACGAACTTTTTCGGAGAAATATCAAGGCCGGTTTCTTCTTTGGTTTCCCGGACAATGGCGTCAAGAAAAGATTCCCCCGGTTCCACTTTTCCCCCGACGCCGTTGACGGTGTTAGCATCAACTTTTTTCTTGGGCGATCTTTTTAAAAGAAGAAATTTTCCGCGACAGCGAAAGAAAACGACGACGGCCAAAATGGTTTCGTGTTCACGGTATTTTTTCAAATCAGACATAACTAAATTATATTCCATATTGAGAGAGTTAGTCACTTCTCACTAAACTTTCACAAACTTTCCTTATTCTTGTTGACAATCGTCAACTTTTATGAAGATAATAAAATCAATGCCGGCAATGATGCAAATCGATCCCAATATTCAAGGAGGAGTTCCCGTGATTAAAGGAACAAGGGTGCCCGTGGCCAGAGTCATGGCCCTGAAAGCCATGAACTACACTCTCGCAGAAATTAAAAAAGAAATTCCCAACCTTGGCAAGTTAACCCAAAAGGACCTGAGAGAGTTTTTTGAGTATTACGCGCAAAGATAGGAACAAAGCCAAAAAGACCAGAAAGTTCAGGTTTCTTCTTGACAGTGCTTTTGCCAAACCTTCAGAATTCCCCAAACTGAGTAAGAAGAGCAGCCTTGCCCATTCTGTGTTTAACTACGGACTTTCCAAACAGGCGCCGGACGAGGAAATTCATAATTTAGCAGTGAAGGAAAACTACCTGGTAGTTACCTTTAACTTTAAACACTTCAAAAAACTTGTTCAAGCCAATCCAAAATCCGGGGCAATCTGTCCTCCGCCTTACTCATCAAACAGAGAAATTGACGAACTACTGTCAAAATACATTTCCGGAAAAAACCCAGGCGATTTTCTTGGTAAAACAATGAAGATTCATCCAGAGAACTGATTAACCTTTTATTCTCATTGGGTTGAGAATCTTTTTAATCAAACCGGCCGAGGTATTTTATTTCTTCTTTAAAGCCGGATTTATGGCCGGCCAGAACCAGATCGGTTAAGCGCGCTGGCAGGACATTAATTTTTTTCAAATCATCCAGCTTTATCCACTCAAGACAAGTTTCGGCAGTGGCCAGATCATCATTTCGCCCGTGAATGCCAGCGAATTTATCAACATCGCCCAAAATGAAAAACTCGGCGGAATGCTCAGTCGGATCATCAGACGGGATAAATTCACGGATGTAAAGGATTTTCCCGAAAGTGAAGTCGGCATCGGCTTCTTCGCGCACTTCCCGTTTGGCTGCCTCGGCCAAAGTTTCTCGAAATTCCACTTTCCCGCCGACATAATAATAGAACTTGTCCCGCGTGTTGTGGGAAAGCAGGATGTGGCCGTCTTTAATGATAATTAACCGGACTCGAACTTTGATTTTTTTATTCATAGGGTAATCCTACTCATATTATAGGAAAATGAAAGTCCTACATTCTAAATGGAATCGCAACACCCGTTGCTTGCTCCAATTCTAACATTTCCTGAGCGGTTAAATAACCATGGGTTTTGCGAGGTTTGTGGTTAATTTCCCAGACAATGTCATCTAATTCTTC